>DATNIO010000213.1:0-3331 GCA_035604385.1 Verrucomicrobiia bacterium
GCTGTTCGCCGGTCGCCGCCGTTTCCAAGGTGACGCCCGTATGTTTGGCCGTCTCGTGCACCTTGGCCAGAAAAAATAAATCATCGATCAACGCAATTGCATCCGCCATGAATTTCCATCCTCACAAAACTTCGCCTTTCCCATGTACCACGCGCGCCGCCGCAACACAAGCCGCAACGGTCGGCCCACGACTGAATTGTTTCCTCTAGGATGCCAAAACCAGCCCAGGCGTCTCCGGTTTTCTCTGTGCTCCTCTGTGCACTCTGTGTTGCGTTTTTGCTTTGTTTACGGCCGGAAAACTTTTAACACAGAGGACACAGAGGGGCACAGAGAAGAACGAACCAGGAGGCGGCCCGGGATGCTTCCGCAAGAGATCGAAATCAGTTACAAATGGTCCCTATTATGAATTCTCTGGAACAGAAAATTCTAGCCGCCTTCGATGCACGCGGCGCGCGCGAGAGATCGTTGGCGGATCTGGGAGATCCCGCGACCGTGAAGGGTGCCGTGTCGCAACTGGTCGAGCAAGGCTGGTTGCGCGCCGCCGGAGCGCCGGACACCTACGCGCGCACCGAAGACGGCCGCCTGCAACTCGCCGCCCCGCGCGACGTCACCATCTACTCGCGCCCCGGCTGCCACCTCTGCGAAGAGGCCAAGGCGCAAATCACTCCCCTGCTGAAAGAGTTCGGCGCGCGCCTCACCGAAATCAACATCGACGAAGACCCGGACCTTCGCGCCCGCTACGACTACGACGTCCCCGTCATTTTTCTCGGCGCGCGAAAAGCCGCCAAGCACCGCGTCGATCCCGCCCAATTCCGCCGCCAGTTGCGTGACGCTTCCTCAGAATGACACCACAGCGGTTTCTATTCGCGTGCAATACGTCTATTTAGTGACCGGTAGTAGGTTTCACGCCGACGGTTTTGTCAGGGACATCCCCAGCACGGCCTTTGACGCGGTCGTAGACGGAGACGAGCGAGGTTGAGCCGAGGGCTTCGTTGTAATAGGTGGGGACGCCGAGATGGGTTCTCAACTCTTCGTTGAACTTGCGCATGTTGACGAGCTGCTCGGCGTGGGCGGGAAATTTTCTGCCGTCGTCGGTGAGCAGAAATTTTTGGTAGCCTGCGTCCCACAGGCGGACGAATTGGCCGTTCAGCAGGATGGTGGGGAGAATCGTCATCGTGTAGTGATCGTCGGAGGTGCGGCGAAATTCGGCCCCGCAGCCGTACTTTTCGACGCGCATCACGCCGCCCGTGCTGCTGACGAGGAATCCTGAGGTCGACAGTCCATCCATCAACTTGGCTGGGAACTTGTCTTTCACATTCCACATAGGCTTTTAGAATACGGAGCATGCCGTGGGGTGTAAAGGTAAAAGTCATTTGAGTAGTGACTTCCTCGGAATGGAAACTGAGAGAAGCTTAGAAATATTTTGTGGAACAGGTTTTTGTGGCGCAGGCTTCTAGCCTGTGGGTTTTAGTCCTTGCAAGGACCAACCCCCACAGGCTGAAGCCTGTGCTACTCAAGGCCGGAAGCGGCTGTGTTTATGCTAAATTAGCTGAATACAATGGAGCTAGTCCGGCATCTATATGCGGGCGTGGCGCTTAGCTTGTCGAAAAGACCCTCGGCAGGGTTGGTACGAGAGGGCTGAGAATACTGCTACACATGAACACGGCAAAAAAACCTCTTTGGAGCGAAGCGTCGGCGAACGCGGGAACCATAGGCCGCAACGTCCTCGATTGTGTTGGGAATACGCCGCTTCTGCGTCTCGAGCGACTCGGCCCGAATTATCCAAATGTGGAATTTTATGGCAAAGCGGAATGGTTCAATCCGGGCGGTTCGGTAAAGGATCGGCCGGCGCTGGAAATGATTCGCGAGGCGGAACGCTCGGGGAAACTGAAGCCGGGGCAGACCATCCTGGACGCGACCAGCGGAAATACCGGGATCGCCTACGCCATGATTGCCGCCGCGCTGGGCTATCGCGTGAAACTTTGCTTGCCGGCGAGCGCGAGCGAAGAGCGGAAGAAAATTCTCAAGGCTTTTGGCGCCGAGCTCGTGATCACGCCGGGGGATGAAGGCTCCGATGGAGCGATTCTGCGCGCGCGGGAAATTATCGCCGCGGAGCCGGGCAAATATTTTTATGTGGATCAGTACGGCAACCCTTCCAATTGGCGCGCCCATTACAAGACCACGGCAAACGAAATTTGGGAGCAGACCGCCGGGCGGATCACTCATTTCGTCGCCGGGCTCGGCACCAGCGGAACTTTTGTGGGCACGACGCGCCGGCTCAAGGAATTGAATCCCGCGATTCGCTGCATCAGCTTGCAGCCTGACGCTTCCTTTCATGGGCTGGAGGGTTGGAAGCATATGGCGACGGCGATTGTGCCCGCCATTTATGACGCGACGCTTGCCGATGCCAATCTGGAAGTCGGGACGGAAGAGGCGTATCGCCTGGTCAAGCGGGCCGCGCGGGAAGAGGGATTGCTGCTGAGTCCGAGCGCCGCCGCCGCTCTCGAAGGTTGTTTTCATGTGGCCGCGTCGCTGGGGCCGGACGAACGCGCTGTCATCGTGACGATTTTTCCGGATTCGGGAACAAAATATTTGAGCGAGCGTTTCTGGGATGAAGTCTAGGCGGGCGCATTTGCTGTAGCCCGCGTCTTCAGACGCGGGGTTTTTTCTCGCGGCTTGATGGAAACCCTCGCCTCTGAAGAGGCGAGCTACAGTTAATTCCGCGCTGCGGGATGAGGGTCGATCGATGCTGCTGCTGACGAAAAATTTGGAACAGGAAATTCGCGACCACGGCGCGAAGGATTATCCGAACGAGTGTTGCGGTGCGATGCTTGGAACCGATGGCGACGCCGCGGGGCGGGAAGTGCGCGCGCTGTTTCCGCTGGTCAACCGGCGCGACGATTCGCCCCGCAACCGCTTTTCGATTACGCCGGAGGATTTTCGCGCGGCCGAACGCGCCGCAGCCGAACGTGGACTCGATCTGCTGGGGTGGTATCATTCTCATCCGGACCATCCTGCGCGGCCGAGCGAATTCGATCGGGAACATGCCTGGCCGTGGTACAGCTATGTAATCGTGAGCGTGGACGCCGGCGTCCCAAAGGATTTGACGTCCTGGCAATTGGACGATGACCGCTCCAAGTTTCAGCCGGAAGTGGTTGTGCCGGAACGGGTTGCCGGGCAGGGGAAGCCGGCCTGAGTTTCCGGTCTGAACCTTGAGTTGCTGTCCGCGCATCCGATGTAGTGGTTTGTTTGGCGAGTTACACGCCTAGCTTGAAAGTTCTTAGCGCAACGGGTGACCCGCAGCCTGACTCCAGGAAGGGGGAAACAAACG
>DATNIO010000214.1:0-32196 GCA_035604385.1 Verrucomicrobiia bacterium
GCTTTCCGCCATTCGTGCGCGCGCGGAAGAGGGCCGGTTCTCGAGCAGGCCCAGAGCTTCTTCGGCCGCCGAGCGCAGCGCAGCCGGCTCGTCATGCGCCAGGCCGTTGCGCTGCCGCACCATCCGCAGCAACGAAGGGGCCGCTTCCGGCACGCGCATTCTACCAAGGGCTTCAATCGCCTTAATCCGAAAATAAATGTCCCGCAGCGTCGCGTGCTCGCCTTCGGCGATCAGAAGCAGCGCGGGAACCGCCGCAGTCTCATGCGCAATTCCAATGTGATCGATCATGCAGGGCACGACCATTGCGTGCGCTTCCCCCAGCGTTGCCAGAAAAGCCTGCGCCGTCGCCGCGACCACGGGCGGATTCGTCCACTTCATGAGTTCCGTCGCGGCAAGATCCTGCAAACTCCATTCCCAACTCGCCAGCGCCCTGGGCAATGCGCCGGCCAAACGTTTCGGGTCCGCCGATGCAAGCAGATGAATGGAAGTCGCAACGCGCTGCCGGCGCGCTTCGTACAACCGTGTTTCCAGCGCGCCAAACACCGGCTCGCCCGTTCCGTGAATCAAGCGCACCATCGCGGGAAGGGAATTCAATCCGTCCGCCGCGGTCAACAGCAAGCCCAGCCGGTCGATCAACCGGTCCGGGCACCTCTTCAGCAATCGAGGGATGACCGGGCTGAGCGGTTGGCTGGTGAGGGCTTCGTCCACCAGATAGAGCCACTGCTCGTCGTTGAGAACGCGCCCAACGAGGGTGGCAATGTGCGCGTGTTCATCGTCCCGCGGCGCGGCCTCGAGCGCGTCAAGGATTCGCTCGAATTCGGCGTACTCGCACTTCAACAAGGAAGTTCGCGCCAATTTCTCGGCCACCGCGGAGAGCAATCCAGCAATCCCCGGCGAAGTTTCCCGCAGAAGGGCTTGCACGATCCCCCGCCCAAAATCGGGCGCAGAGGAATGAGGCCACAATCGTTCCAGTTGCGGCGCGATTTCCGCGAGACCCGCGGCCACGGCGCGCCGCGCCTTGCTCTCTTCCGATTCGAGGCACCGCGCATACGCCTGAAGCACCGCGCGGCCCTCGCGCGCCGCCGCATCGACTTTCTTTTTTTCGGCGGCTGCGGCCAGCGGTTCGAGGTAGCGGGCCAGCACATTTGCGGGCACGCACCACGCGTCGCGGCTCCGCAATATTTTCCCTTTCACTCGGGCGGGCTGCGCATTCCAGAATCTTTCGCAGAGAATCGACACGCGCAGTTCGTCGTGCTGCGACCCGCCAAACCGGCTGGTTCCCGTATTGTCCGTTTGACCGCGTTCCTGGTCCAGGCGGACGAGCAAGGGGACTAGCCCCTCCGGAGTTGTCCGGCCGGCATTGAACTCCTGTTTCACGAATGCCAGCACCAGTTCATCGGTGAGCCTCTCCAGATACGGCTCCAGTGTTTCGCCTTCGCGAGGTTTTACGTTGGAGATTCCGTACACGATCAGGGAGACGGAGGACGGTTCGCTTCCGGACACCACGGAATGAAAACGCCGAGCAACGTCTTCGGTGGACGGCTGCATTTCCGGATCGTTGGGCGGCGCCAGTTTTGCGAGCACGCGCAAGGTGGCCGCAATCTGCTCGAAGCTCGCCTCCGGCATCGTCCGGACGGCGCGAGAGTAGGAGGAATGTTGCGCCGCATTGTCGTAAGCAAGCACAGCGGCTACCAAGCTTGCCAGCAGCAGGGAATCGCGCCGCTCGGTCGGAATATTGATGCGAATCCCGACGACGCCCCGGTTCCTGATCCAGTTGTCCCACAATTTTCGCGAGGAAGTGTCGCCTGGCGTGGCGCTGCGAGGAACCAGGCTGATTTCCTGCGCCAATAGATCCAATTCGCCCACGTTGATGGGATGAGTGAAGAGGAACGAGCAAATGCCGGCGCGCAGAAGTTCTTCAGCGAGGGCACGCAATTCGCCGCGCGGGTCATGCAACAGCTCGGCGACGCTCCCTTCCTGGCGGGGCAGGAGAATTCCATTCGGCTCCGCGGCTACGACCAGGGGCGACCGCGCCGCCAGCGCGATTCGCAACTGCTGTTCCGTGGAGGCCAGGATTTCCATCAGCCGCGGATGATTTCGCTGGTACAGGCGCGCCGCGCCCAATAGAACTCGGAATTGCCGGAGGAAGAAAATTATGGCGCTCTCGGCATTCGAAAACGCCGGGCGCACGGGAATCACATCCGCGCGGACAGGTTCCGGCTTACGCGAAGAGGCCGGTATAGCGCTGACAACCGGAACATCCTCTTTGGGTTGAACCTTCGAATTGTCGAGGACTTTCATTCTGAAGATGGTCCCTTGCTAAGAAATGTAGGGTTCCTGGACCAGCTGTAAACCTGCACATTCAAGTTCGTGGAGGCAGTTTTTCTAAAGCACCTTATGCGTCGGGGCATACGGGTATTCCCTAATAAGAGCAAGTCGCCTGCCTTAAGGATGCGCCTCTAGCTCATTGAAATACAGGGGATTGCTAACCCTCGGATGCCTAAGAATTAACCTACGGGAAGGAGTTGGATAGAATTGGTACAAGGCAGGGAACTGCGTCTATAGCAAAACCATGCTTGTCCGGTTTGGCTTCTAGCCATTCTACGGTCAGGAAATGAATATCTGTAACCACCACATATGAAGAGATTTATTCGATTGATAGAGTTTCCGTAAATTGCTGGGTCTGGCCTTGACTGACGACTACGTTCCTGTGCGCGGTCCCAAATCCTCGACGCACTAAACGGACCTCGTGTTCTCCTACTTGCAATTCCAATCTTGCAGGAGTGCGAAGGCCTGTCTCCGCCCCATCCACAAGAATTCTTGCGCCTGGGGGAGAGGATCGCACCCAAATCCAGCCGGCCGAGGCAGGCGCGGGAGATGCTTTCAGGTTCTCAGTCAAATCAATGTCGTCGATCACCCGAACACCGGGAGGAACCGCGCGCAGGTGGTCTAATAGGTCGCGATGTTCGGCGAGGCTCAGAGAGCCGGAAAGGGTGAGAGCGTTTGCCGTGGCTTGAATCGTTACTTTATCTAGAATCGGTTGCCCGGCTAACTCAGCGCGCAATTTCGATTCGAGCTGATGCGCTGGGGAAGGCCCTGCGGGTGCGGCTGGTTTTTGCGGCGTAATCGAATTGTCCGCGCTGCCGGTTGTCGAAGGCGCAGCCACGGGTGCTTTCATCGTAGCGGCGGGCGCGGCCGTTGGCTGCGACGCAGCCTTCGGGGCGGAATTTTCCGCCAGTGCGGCAGTTGGCGTGGGAGCCGGCACTGCATTCTGAGCCGTGCCGTTGGATTGGGCATCCGGCTTCGCATTGGAGCTTTCTGGAATCGCCGTCTGCGGCGCGGGTTCCGCCTTTGGCGGAATCGCCGGCCTTTCCATTTCACGGGCGCGCTGCCATAAATCCACCAGCGGTGGATAAACGCGATATCCCGAATACCCAATGACCCCAAGCAAAAAGAGTATGAGCAGCAGGCCCCCGGGCTTCTTCCGGGGTTCCTCTTCCACTCCAACCGAAAGCATGAATTGGGCGGATGGGTCCGGCTCACTGGGGACTGCATTCGCCGGAACCGCGGCGATCCGGGGCGGCTGAGCGGCAGGGCGGTTCATTCCCGGAGCAGGGTGCGAAGTGACCGGCGCCATTCTCACCGTTGTGTCCGGGCCCATCATTTCGTGGTAGTTCTTCAAAGCGCTCAGCAATTCATGGCAGCTTTGATAACGTTCGGCGGGGTCTTTCGACAAAGCCCGGGTAATCACGGCCGAGAGACCCGGATGGATGGAAGAATCGAGCGACCTCGGCGGGATGGGCTCTTCGTTGATAATCTTGTAGATGACCGTGGTGATGTTTTGCCCGGGGAATGGTTTTTCGCCGGTCATTAATTCGTAGAGGATTACGCCCAAGGAAAAAATGTCCGAGCGGCCGTCGACGGGCTTGCCTTTCACTTGTTCCGGCGACATGTAGGAGGGCGTACCCATGACGTGCGCCGTCTGCGCTGTTCCGAATTGCAGAATTTTTGCGGTGCCGAAGTCGGTGATCTTGACGACGTCGTCCGAAGTCAGCATGAGGTTCGCGGGCTTGATGTCGCGGTGCACGACATTGTGCTGGTGCGCGAAATCGAGCGCGGAGCAAACCTGTTCCATCAGCTTCAATACGCGAGACACGGGAAAGGGCTGATGCGCATCGATCATGGATTGCAGGCTTCGCCCCTCGACGTACTCCATGGTGATGTAGAACAGGCCTTCTTCTTCGCCGGCATCGAAGACCACGACGATATTGGGGTGGGTCAGAAGTCCCGCCGCGCGCGCCTCGGTCTGGAACCGGCCGATCAATTCCTCGCGCGAGAGTCCCGTCCCTGCCTCGGACAGCCGCAAAGTTTTAACCGCGACATTCCGCCCGATCGTCGGATCGAACCCGTGAAACACCACGCCCATGGCCCCGCGGCCCAATTCCTCACGGAGATCGTAGCGTCCTGCTTTGGTTAGGGTGGTCACTTAAGTTTCACACGCGGGCGTACTGAGACTGTTCTCCGGCCCAACTTAGGCTGGTCAGTAAACAGTGCAGACGCGGAACTGGCGTAAATCCTTACAATGCTCAGGAGATGCCAGCGCCAGGGCAGTCTTGCCCCGGGGGAACCGCCAGCACACCGCACGGCCTTCCTATCGAACATAGCCTCCCTGCACGGGAGCGTCAACGCCGCCGAAGTACAGTGTTCCGGGATAGCAATGGCGGGGGCCTAGTCTTGGGTTATGTAGCGCCCGCCTTTAGGCGGGCATCTGCATGATTCTAAAATGCCCACCTGAAGGTGGGCGCTACTGAAATCAAGACAACCCGCTGCCATGTGGTATGGCATCCGGCTCAATCCATGTGATATAAAGTAAAAATAACCGCGAAACCGAGGTGCAAACTCATGGCTAAGCGAACCAAGCCTGTTGTCGATCGCCGGAATTTTCTGAAGGGTGCAGCAGTAGGGGCCGCGGCATTGGCGGCCGTACCGGCAAGCATTGCGGCGGAGCCGGCCGAGCTGAAGCGCACGGTTCCTCCTCCCATGTCTGCCGCAGCCGAGACGGAGGTTCCAGCCGCCACGGAAGTCCTGACCGCGGATCGCACCGGGTCGGACTTCATGGTGGATGTGATCAAGTCGCTGGGGTTTGAATATGTTTGCGCGAATCCGGGATCGAGTTTTCGCGGCATCCACGAATCCATCATCAACTATGGCGGGAATAAGAGTCCTGAGTTCATTACCTGCTGTCATGAAGAATCCTCGGTGGCGATGGCCCATGGCTATTACAAAGTGGAGGGCAAGCCGCTGGCGGTCCTCGCGCACGGGACGGTCGGAGTGCAACACGCCACGATGGCCATCTACAACGCTTACTGCGATCGCGTCCCGGTGTATGTAATTCTCGGAAATATTATCGATGTGACGAAGCGCGCGCCGGGCGTCGAGTGGTTTCACAGCGTGCAGGACGCGGCGGCGATCGTGCGCGATTTTACGAAGTGGGATGATCTTCCCATTTCCCTCGAGCATTTTGCCGAATCGGCGGCTCGCGCCTATCGCATCGCGATGACGCCGCCCACCTTGCCGGTTGTGCTCGTGGCGGATGGCGATCTGCAGGAAACTCCGGTTTCATCCGACACGAAAATTCGCATTCCGAAACTGACGACCGAGATGCCGCCCGTGGGAGATTCCGGTTCCGTCGCCGAAGTGGCGCGGCTTCTGGTTGCGGCGGAGAATCCGGTGATTATTGCGGACCGCACGGCGCGAACGCCCGCGGGTCTCGCCTGCCTGGTCGATCTTGCCGAGTCGCTGCAATGTTCGGTCGTCGATCAAGCGGGCCGGATGAACTTCCCCACACGCCATCCGCTGAATCAGTCCGACCGGGCGCGGGCGGCGGTTGCCGACGCCGACGTGATTCTGGGACTCGATGTCGCCGATTTTTACGGCATCACGCATACCTATCGCGACCAGATCGAACGCACTTCGCGAGCCGGCACCAAGGCGAACGCGAAGCTCATCACCATCAGCGCGGATGATCTCTATATCAAGGCGAACTACCAGGATTTCCAGCGCTTCAACGAAGTGGACATGGCCATCGCCGCGGATTCGCAAGCGACGCTGCCTTCCTTGACCGAGGCGGTCAAGCGGCTCTCCACGGACGACCGCAAGCGCGCATTTCAGGATCGCGGCGTGCGGCTGAAGGCGGCGCACATGCAGGCGCTCGAGCGGTCGCGCGACGCGGCAGCGTTTGCCTGGGATGCGAGTCCGATCAGCACCGCGCGCATGTGCATGGAGCTGTGGGGGCAGATTCAGAATGAAGACTGGTCGCTCGTCGGCGCCACGACGTTTGTCAGCAAGTGGCCGCAACGGCTGTGGAATATGGACAAGCATTACCAATACATCGGAGGCGCGGGCGGCTACGGAATCGGCTATAACGCGCCCGCGGCCACGGGCGCCGCGCTTGCCAATCGCAAGTACGGGCGCCTGACAGTCAACATTCAGTGCGACGGCGATTTGATGTTTGCTCCTGGCGTTTTGTGGACCGCCGCGCACCACAAGATTCCTGTGCTGCACATCATGCACAATAACCGCGCCTATCATCAGGAAGTGATGCAGGTGCAAATCATGGCCGACCGGCACAGCCGCGGCATCTCGAACTGCGGCATCGGCACGACGATTACCGGCCCGGACATTTCTTACGCCAAGCTTGCGGAGAGCATGGGCATGTACGGCGAAGGGCCGATCTCGGACCCCAAAGACCTCGGCCCCGCGATCAAGCGCGCGATGGAAGTAGTGAAGCGCGGCGAGCCGGCCCTGGTGGATGTCGTCACGCAGCCTCGATAACGGAAAATTTCGATGACCTCGAAAAGGAGATGCGCGTGATGAGACAGGGTGAGCGTCGAGCGGAAGCGAGCGCGGGAGGACGAGCGGAGGCGAGCGTGGGGCAACAATTGGATTTGAACGCGAGCCAGGCGGGTATGCCGAATCGCTTCGTTGTCTTATTTCTTTTTGTTTTTGCGGCGTTGCTATTTGCGTTTCCGGCCGCGCGGGCGCAGCAATCTTCCGACACTCCTCCCACGGGCAACGCTCAAAACGGTAAAAAGCTTTTCATGAGCGACGGATGCTACGAGTGCCACGGCCGGCAAGGCCAGGGAGCGGCGCAAACCGGCGCGGCGCGCATCGGTCCTCCGCTGCTTTCTTTCGAAGGATTCCAGAGTTACGTTCGAAATCCGAAGATTAATATGCCTCCCTACACCAGCAAAGCGCTTCCGGACCCGGATCTGGCCGACATCTACGCGTACCTGAAATCGATTCCGATGCCGCCAAAAGGGAAAGACATTCCTCTGCTGAACAAATAGCCGCGGTGTCATGAAAGAATCGTTTGCTTGCAGGTTGCCGAAAGATTCCATCCAAACGCTTATATGACGCCTTCCTCTCGCAGCGGCGGGCAAAATTACAAGACGATCTGGAAATTGGGAGGATTGACGCTCGGGGAGCTCTCGAGGAATGTTGTTCGCGACGCTCTGGAAGATAATCTGATCGGGCGCGCTTCCGGGCTCGCCTTCGATTTCCTGCTGGCCCTGTTTCCCTTGCTCGTTTTTCTGCTCACGCTGTTTGGTTTGTTCGCTTCCCGAAGTATCCAATTGCGGACCGGCTTGCTGAGTTACTTCGCGGATTTTCTTCCTCCATTAGCTTTTCAGCTTCTGAAAAATACAACGGAAGAGCTCGCCAAGACCGCGAGTGAAGAAAAGTTGACGATCGGCGTTCTTCTGGCTTTGTGGTTCGCTTCCGGAGGAGTGGCTTCCATGATTTCCAGTCTGAACGTGGCCTATCGCGGGAAAGAGGCCCGCTCCTGGTTCCAGGTGCGGGCCATCGCGCTCGGATTGACACTGGTGATTTCGATTTTGATTTTTGCGGCACTGTGCATCGTGCTGGTGGGCGGGCTTCTGATTGATTGGATCGGATTGGAACTGCATCTCGCCTCGACCATGGTGGCGATCTGGAAGTCGCTGCAATGGCCGGCGGCCGCGCTATTCGTGGTCTTTTCGTACGCGCTGATTTATTCTTGCGGGCCAAACGCGCACAGGAGGCGCTGGTATTGGATCACGCCGGGTTCGGCATTCGGCGCGTTCTTGTGGTTCGCCGCTTCGGCCGGATTTCGTATTTATCTGCGGTTCTTCAATTCGTACACGACAATTTATGGGTCTCTCGGAGCTTTGATCATCCTGGTGGTTTGGCTGTACGTGGCCGGACTCGCGTTCCTGATCGGTGGCGAAATCAACGCCAACATCGAACGCGCCGCCGCTGAAAATCCGAGCAACTGAAATATGCAGTTTCGCGAAACGGAAGGAGCGGCAACAGGGCCGAAAAACCTTTTAACACAGAGGACACAGAGGGCACGGAGAATCCTGGAGTCTGCTCAGAGATTTTCACCAGTCACTAATCACCAGTCACCCGTCACTGTTTTTTCCCCACATTATCGCTGACCAGATCGCCAACCGCGATGGCCTGGCTGATTTGTTCGCGGAGGTTGCGCATCTCGCCGGGTGCGTGGGACAGCATCAGGGTGTTCGTGTTCGCCGAAGCGCCGATTTCCTTCAGCGTGTCCAGATATTGCGTGAGCAGGACCAGCGTCATCACGTCGCGCGCCGTCGTGCCCTCGACGACTTTTTGGAAATCTTCCACCGACTCTTTTAACCCGGCGATGATGGCTTTGCGCTGCGCGGCGATGCCTTCGCCTTGCAAGCGCTTGCTCTCGGCTTCCGCCTCGGCTTTTTTCACCGCGATGGTCTTATCGGCTTCGCCCTTTGCCAAAGCCGCTTCCTGTTCGCGCCGCGCCGCGTTGATTTCATTCATGGCGGTTTTCACTCGCGCGTCAGGCACGATGTCCGTGACCAATGCGCGCACGATGGAGAAGCCGAAGTTTTCCATCGTCGCATCGAGTTCGTCCTTGACGGCCTTGGCGATCTGGTCTTTTTCGAGGTAGGCCTCGTCGAGGGCCAATTTCGGCACGTGGCCAAGGATGACGTTGTAGACGTACGATTCGATCTGTTTTTGCGGGTCGGTGAGCTTGTAATACGCGTCGCTCACTTTGTCCGCTAGAACCTGGTATTGGACCGAGACCGGGATGACCACGAAGACGTTGTCCTTGGTCTTGGTCTCGATTTTGAACGGAAGTTCCTGCACGCGCATGTCGACCTTCTGCACGGTCTCAACGAAGGGAACTTTCAT
Source organism: Verrucomicrobiia bacterium (assembly GCA_035604385.1). Taxonomy (GTDB): domain Bacteria; phylum Acidobacteriota; class Terriglobia; order Acidiferrales; family UBA7541; genus Palsa-360. The sequence continues at coordinate 9,223 of DATNIO010000214.1, forward strand.
GGAAAGACCCGGGCCCGCGATGCGGGAAAATTTGTTGAACCGTTCGACCACGCCGCGCTCTGCCGTATTGATCGTAAAGAACGAACCGAGCAGCAAGGCCAAACAGACAAACGCGAAAACAATTAGCAGGAACAGATACATGAATGTCGCTGGGTTATCCATGGTTCACTCCTATCCGGCAGGGATGTCATCTCACAAGGAAGCCTCGGAAATCAAGACCGGCGCAAGATCGCACCCGCCGCGGTTCCCGAATGCGCCATGTCTCCTTGGATCAATAAAGTCACCGACCTACCGAGGGGATATGCGATTGTAAGAACTGGCGGATTGGCAGTCGCTCGATTTCAGACAATTTCGAGACTGGCAGCATCACGAATCGGTTTCCTTCGCTTCGCTCCACCAACACGATTCGCCGTCCTTCCCGCCAACCTTTGAAGTTTCTCCAAGGCACGAGGGCTGTTGCTCCGTTAGGACCGTCAAATTTCATCCCGTCATTGGTGAGGCTCATCAGGTCGGGGCGCGTCGCATTTAGTTGCGTCAATTGCCGCGTCCGCCCTCGTCTTACCATGTAAACGGTCCATAGAATGATGCCAGCAGCTACCGCCCATATCATGGCAACGGCCTGCCAGTCGGGAGGCGTCCGGGCCAAAAACCCTAAACTTAGCCTCCATGCCCTTAGCGCCAGAACGATGAGACCGGCTCCGTACAACAAAAGGTTCAGCCAATACGTCTTTGAGCGAGTCATCTTTCGCACCTCGCTCATATCCGTTTCGTTGAGTTTGCCGGTGAATTCCATGCGCGTCCTCACAAGAAAAAAGGTGGTGTCTAAGTCGCCCTAAGGTAAAGTACTGTTCCGATAATTCAACCTCTCGGGACCTTGTCCTGATCGATTTCTCCACTGGGGGGCGATTGATTGGGAAGCAAGCCGTATTCCAGGATAGGCTGCCAAGAAAGCCATGAAAATATATAACTTATCGGTTATTCAGCATCCACAGGATGCAGCTTTTTGCACATTTGAAGACAGCGGTGGGCAGTTTTACCCAAAATTGAATTGCAGTCTTAGGAGGGCACGGACGATTGTTTTCAATGTGTTAGAATTTGCGCACTCGAAGGTGACAACCGGATGAGCGCCTGGGAAAAGTGGAAGAGACGCCCGCAGAATGTCTGGCTGCGAAAGGCGCTCTTTCAAGTTCATTTGTGGACCGGAATCGGGCTTGGCCTCTACATCTTGCTCATGAGCGTGACCGGCTCCGTGCTGGTATTCCGGCGGGAAATGGTCAGGTCGCTGGCGCGCGAGCCGCGCGTTGTCCCCGTTCAAGGCGCGCGAATGACCGAGGACGAACTCAGGCTGGTTGCCAAGCGAGCCTATCCCGACTATGAAGTGACGCGAGTGTGGCAGCGAAAAAATCCCGACCAGGCTGTCGAGATCTGGCTGGAGCGTCGCGGCAAGAGATTGCAGCGCCTGTTCAATCCTTACACGGGCGCCGATTTGGGCGATTCGCTGCGATTCGGATTTCGTTTGGTCCTTTGGCTCGCGGACCTGCACGACAACCTCTTGATTGCGCAGACGGGACGCCTGCTCAACGCCGCCGGTGGAATTTTCACTTTGCTCCTTGGCCTGACGGGGGCTGTTATTTGGTGGCCGGGGATCGACACCTGGCGCCGCAGCCTCAGCTTCCGCTGGAAAACGAATCCCAAAGGATTTAATTGGACGCTGCATAGCGCGCTCGGGTTTTGGACTTTCGCGTTTTTTTTCATGTGGGCGATCACCGGAATTTATCTCTCGATTCCGACCACGTTCAATGCCGCTGTCGACTTCCTCGAGCCGCTGAACGCGTCCAGCAGGAGCCTTCGTTTTGGAGATAAGGTGCTGTCCTGGCTCGCGCAAGCGCATTTTGGCCGGTTCGCGGGCATACCCGTAAAAATTGTTTGGACTGTTATTGGACTCGCGCCCGCGGCCTTGTTCGTTACGGGGATGCTCATGTGGTGGAAGCGTGTGCTCAAGCCATGGCTGGGAAGAAGAGAGTTCGCCTCGCCGCAGTTGCATGAGGCCGAGGCGGGCCGCAACGAAAATTCCGTCCAAGCGCGGTCATAGTCACTTGGGACGCAGGTCGCCTTGCCTCAATGTTTTCTCTTCTCTGTGCCCTCTGTGTTCTCTGCGTTGAAAGATTTTACGGCGTGAGTGTCGCGTAAAAGTTCAAAAGCGTTTAACACAGAGAACACAGAGAACACAGAGGGCACAGAGAGAACGAAGATGGGGCCTGTGGTTTGCACCAGTCACCAGTCACTGGTCACCAGTCACCAATCACTGCCCTACCGCAGCTGCACCAACGATTCCGGCGAGGACGGCGGCGCGGCAACAGGCTTCAGCGTCTGCGGCCCGCGCCAGTTGTCCACCACGGCGATCTGCTGCACGCAGGAAACCGTGCAGAGCGGCGCGCAATGTTTTTTCGTGAAGTATTCGCGCCGCAGATCTTCGGCCGTGTATTTTTCCAGCGGGATGCCCGGATAGCCGCGCTGCTGCGAGCACCAGTGAACGAGCCCGTCCTCGCAGATGTAGAGGTAGCGCGAGCCGGAGCGGCAGCGCCAGTCGTTCGTCTTGCCCTTGGCGATATTGTGCTGGAAGCCGTTGATGCGCGAAAACCCGCGCTTGCCCATCGCCATGATCTCTTCAAAAATTTCAATCTCTCGCCCGCCGAGCGGTTTCAGTTGTCCCTGGCCGTCGTGCAGAATGCCCACGGTGCTGGTGAAGCCGAGTTCCTGCGCGCGGCGCGCGACCTGGAGCGCGTCCTCTGGATTTTTCACGCCGCTGCCGAGCACCGAATTGATATTCACCTGAAACACGGCGTGATCGGCGAGCAGCTTCAATTTCTGATCGAGCACCTTGAGGCTTTTCATCGACACTTCGTCGGGCATCGCGTTGTCGATACTGATCTGCAGGTATTCCAGCCCCGCGCGATTGAGGCGCTCGATGCGCTCGGCGGTGAGGAGATAGCCGTTCGTGATCATCCCGGAAAGGATTCCGTTTTTGCGCATGCGCGCGATGATCAGGTCGAGGTCGGGATGCAGGAGCGGTTCGCCGCCGCTGATCGTGATGACCGCCGTGCCTAGTTCCCCGAGGCGGTCGATCCGGCGAATCATTTCCGCGGTGTCCACCGGCTTCGAGAAATCGTCGAATTCGTTGCAATACGTGCAAGCCAGATTGCAGCGCCGGATCGGAATGATGTGCACGAGAAGCGGATGCCGCGTCGAGACAAGCCCCCTCACGACGCCGCGCAATTCGCGCGCACGCGTGCGCCAGGATCGCAATCGCCTCCGCGTTTTCGTGCTGAGTGGCATCGCTAAACTATACAGGGATTTGAAGCGGTTTTGAACCCGGCAACGATTCCCATGGTCACTTTCCAACCCCGTCGATTTCTCAGACCGAATAGTATTGATGCATTGTCACTATCGGTTCCTCATGCAGAATCGCTACCCATGAGCGACGCCAGCGACTCTCGGTCGCAATTAGCTATTTAATCACAACAGATAAGGTTTCTGCGGCGATTCGCGTTTGGAGGGTTATCCTAAAAAGAGCGAACTTCCCTCTGAAGGCCGCAGCTATCGATTGCTGGAGCTGTGTCGGTGGACGTCATGAAAACCAATGAGGCGCCAGGAAAATTAAACACGGCCCTCACGGAACCTGAGATCGGAGCTCGCACTGAACGCGGCACCGATTGGGCAGGTCTCGCGTGGCTTGGCTTCCTTGTCGCGGTGGTCTTAACTGTATCCCAACGATTGGAGCACTACTTTTTCCCTCAGTTGCACTCCTCACAGCATCAGGCGGTTAACGTTTGCGTAGGGACGATCGCTGCGGTGCTTGGCACCTATTATTCGACACGGAGGCTCGACCGGGCCCTTTCGCTGCACGCCCAGGTGGAGAAAAAACTGGCTCTGGAGCGCAATGTCCTGCGCACGGTGACCGATAACATCCCCGACAGTATTTTCGCCAAGGACACGGAAGGCCGTTACCTCCTCGCAAATAAAGCTTTCGCCACGCTTCATGGAATGAAATCTCCGGACGAACTATTGGGGAAGACGGCTTTCGATCTGTTCCCGAAGGAGCGGGCCGCCGCTTTGCACACGGATGACTTACACGTAATGAGGTCCGGCGGGGCGTCCATGGAGACCGAGAGAACGGCTGTCGACGCCGATGGAAAAGTGAAATCGCTGCAGACGACCAAAGTTCCATTGATCGACAAGCGCGAAAAAGTCGTGGGGATCGTCGGCTTGCACCGGGACATTACCCGGCGTAAAGAAGCCGAGCAAAAATTGCGGCAGAGCGAAGCCAATCTGGCTGCTGCGCAGCGGATCGCTCATTTTGGAAGCGTGGAGCTGGATCTCGTCGACCTCGTTGATCCGGAAAAGAACCCCGTGCGTTGGTCCGACGAAGTGTTTCGTATTTTCGGGTACGAGCCCGGAGGGGTAGAGCCCTCGAGGCGCGCGTTCTTCCGTTTGGTGCATCCGGATGAGAGGGAGGAAGTGCGGCAGTCCCTGGATTACGCCCTCCGCGAAGCGAGGCCGTACGCCATCGACTTCAGGATTGTCCGTCCCGACGGCGCGGAACGAAACATCCACGAACGCGGCGACATTATCTTCGATCCGAAAACTCACAAGCCTCAGAGGCTGGTGGGGAGCGTTCAGGACGTCACCGAGCGCGTGCAGGCGGAAATCCGGCTGAACAATGCCAACCAGGAGTTGGCCGAGAAAGTGCAGGAATTGGAGCGGCGCACGAAGGAAATCAATCTCTTGAGCGAAATGGGAAGCAAGCTTCAGACGTGTAAGGAGGCGGAGGAAGCTTATTTGCAGATCAGTGCCACGGCGGAAAAGCTATTTCCAAGATGGTCGGGCGCGGTTTGCATAACCAGCGCTTCCAGAACGGCGGTGGAGACCGTTGCCGAATGGGGTAAGACCGGCCAGGGAGAACGTGTCTTCGCCCCGGACGATTGCTGGGCGCTGCGACAAGGCCATCTGCAATCCTTTCACCGCGGGGAAAAGGCATCCGCTTGCCGCCACCTCGACCTGACGGATGTGATGGAGTCTCTCTGTGTTCCGTTCATGGCGCAAAATGAAGCGCTTGGAATCGTGAGTTTGCAGATGAGGCGCGGCCAGGAACACCACGAACACACGCCTCGATCCTCGGACGAAGCCGAGCGCCAGCTGGCGGAGGTGCTGGCCAAACAAGTGGCGTTGGCGCTTGGGAATCTAAAATTGAAGGAGAGTCTCAAGAATCAGTCAATTTGCGATCCGCTGACGGGACTCTTCAATCGTCGCTATATGGAAGAATCGCTGGAACGGGAGTTCAGCCGGGCAAATCGCAACAAGAGCTCAGTTGCAATCGTCATGGTTGACCTGGACCACTTCAAGCGGTTTAACGATACGTTTGGACACCAGGCGGGTGACACGCTTCTTCGCGCCCTCGGAGACCTTTTGAAAAGAAGCACCCGGGGCCAGGATATCGCCTGCCGCTATGGTGGAGAGGAATTCGTGCTCGTGCTCACCGATTCTAATTTAGCAGGCGCTCTGCAACGGGCGGAGATTCTGCGCCAGCAGGTGAAACAACTAACTGTGGAGTATGCCGGGCAACTCCTGGGAACCGTCAGCGTCTCGATCGGTGTGGCTCTTTTTCCCGACCACGGTCCGACGATGGCGGAAGTTTTGAGAGCTTCCGACCAGGCGCTGTATTGCGCGAAACGCGAAGGGCGCGACCGCGTATCCGCGTGGACTGCGGAGGCAGTGGTCTGACCGGGCGGCACTCGTTCTCGTTTGTTTCCTCGTTCAGAGTGGCTTTCCCGAACAACAAAGGTATTCGCCGTTTTGATCTCCCGATCATAGCGAAGCGGGGGCTTTATTTTGGCGAACGGTCAATCCGCTGCAATCATCGGCGAGAGCGCTGGTTCGTTACTGCTGTGGCGATTGAGGCTTTCCTCGCGTGAGCGCGACAGCCGGTCAAACCACGCGAGACCGGGCAGCCTGGCGAGGGTCGCGTCGATTCGAGCGGCCACTTCGCCGCCGCGCGAGTCGCCGAGGATGAAGCGGTTCATCCAATCCACTTCCGAATCGGGTTTGACGCCGCCTCCGACAGGCATCCAAAAATGCTTGATCACTCCGGTGGTGAGGCGCTGCGCGGCCCGCGGGATAAGGTGCTCGCGCGCCATGTTGTAGTAAAACGAAAAGTGGCGGCGTTCGTCCTTGGCCAGGCGGCGCAACAATTCAGCGAGCATCGGATGGCGCGAACGCGAAGCCAGAATGCCATAGCCTTCGAGCGTGGTCAGTTCGGAGATCGCGCCCCAGGTGAGATAGACCGCGTGGAAATGTCGTGAAATCTGGCAAATCAGCGATGAGCCCACGCTCTCGATCCAGTCGCGCCACGACGCTTCTTTCTGAACTTCGGCCATGCGGGTCGGGGAGAAGGAAACGCCGGCGGCTTCGAGAAAGCGCCGCAGCGTGTGGCCGTGAAAAAATTCTTCATAGGCCCAGCAGCTCAGGAACGACGTGGTGCGAGGGTCTCGAATGGCGCACGTCGAGAGAATGCCTTTTAAGTAGACGATCGTGTGCGTCTCGATGTCCATCATGTACGTGAGGCAGCGAATTTCCTCATCCGAAAGCGGGTAGCGCGGCACTTGGCTGAAGTCCATGTCGCCAACGTCTACCTTCTTGGAGTGCTCGAGATAGCTTTCCAGGTTGAATTCAGGCATGGCGTCCGTGTCCCCTCGGCGAATCTGCGTGCTATGCCGTTCAATACGGAATTTCCGAGCGATTGGATGAAGCGGCTGCGCGAGGGCAAGTAGCACAGACTTCAGTCTGTGGGGTTTTTGGAACGAATCAAAAACCAAAACCAACAGGCTGAAGCCTGCGCTACTCGAACCCCTATGCCATGCAAGCGAGTGGCGGCTTGATGTAGGATATGTGGCACGGGTGAAATTAAATGGGACTCTCTGCTCACAAGTATCGGCTTGTGTGTTCAATCGAGGATTTTACGGACGCCTATGAGGTGAAATATTCGCATGCGCCCTGCAAGGCCAAGCGATCATGAAATTGAAATGGGCCCCGCGAATTGTTGCTCTTTCCCTTGGCGCAATTTTTTGCACCGTAATTCCACTTCAAGCGGCGGCACAGGATCAGGGTCCTCAAGATCAAGCTCCGCCAACTCAGGCGCCGAAAGGACCGGCTTCCCGCTGGCTGTGGTCATGGCTCAAGGAAGGAAAAATATCCTTTAACGCCCGGTTTCGCTTCGAAGGCTTCGAACGCGACGGGGCGCCATTTACCGTAACCGCATATGCTCCGACCCTCCGGCTGGCTCTCGGCTACGAAACGCCGGCCTATCACGGATTCTCCGTTTTCGCCCAGGGCGAAGCGGTGATCGTCACCGGACCCGCGGACTACAGCGTTCCCGCCCTCCCCTCGCAGAATCGTCCGAATCTTCCGGCGATTCTGGACCCCAAGAGTCTGGAAATGAGCCAGGGCTACTTGAAATGGACGCACGGCATAACAGACAAGAAACTGACGCTGACGATTGGCCGCCAGGAGCTTACGCTTAATGATGGTCGCTTTCTGAGCATTTCGAACTGGCGCCAGGTCCACGGGACCTTCGACGCAATTCGATTGGACGCGGCCCTGCCCCTGAATTTCTCTTTTACCTACGCCTTCATCAACCGTTTCTACCGAGAAGATGGTTATGACGCGACCGATGGCGAACAGCCCATGCATACGGACATGGTGAACTTAAAGTGGAGCAAGCCTGGCCGGATCAACGCCGCACTCTACGGCCTATTGCTTGATTTTCGTGCGCCCGCGCAATTTGCGACGTCGACCCAGACGTATGGTATTCGGGTGACCGGCCCCTACCAGTTCAACGACGATTGGAGCCTGGTGTACACGGCGGAATACGCCAAACAGAAAAATTACGGCACCAATCCCAATAGGGTGGATGCGAATTATTATTTGGGAGAGCTGGGCCCGGGCTGGCGCGGATTCACCTTTAAAGCGGGCATTGCTTTGCTCGGCGGCCGCAGCGTCACCGACAAATTGACAACCCCGCTCGCTCCGCCCTTCAATGGTTGGACGGATCTGTTTTTCAACAATCCCAGCGAGGGCGGCGGCAACGGGCTGGAAGCCCGCTATTTATCAGCCAACGGGCCGATCCGTTTCCTGGATGGGGCCGTTGCGACGCTGATCTTCTACGACTACCACTCGGACAATCTGCACATCCATTATGGCAAAGAGTTGGATTCCGCCCTGGCGTACAAGGTCAAACGAATCAGCAACCGCTGGGAAATCGGATGGCGCTTCGGCCGCTACTGGTCGGATCAGCTCTTCACGCCCGCTCTGCGCACGTCGGTCTATACAAGTTTTACTCTTTGAGAGTAAAGGCAGGCCAAGTGGCGCAGGCTTCAGCCTGTGGGGTTTGGTTCTTGCAAGTACGAACCCCCACAGGCTGAAGCCTGCGCCACTGGAACGACTTCGGATTAGCCGCCGCGGGTGTGCATTTCGAGGTGGGGATCCTGGCGGAGCTGCTCGATCCCGACCAGCACGCCGCGTTGGCCTGTGGCGGCGCGCAACTCCGCGCCGCGATCCGCGCGCGCGCGCCAGACGGAGGAAATGCGAGTCGCAAGCTCCTCGGGCGAAGCCCCCGCGCGCAGCATTTGGCGGAGATCGATCCCGGCTTGCGCGTACAGGCACAGATACCAGAACCCATCGGCGGTCAAGCGGCTGCGGTCGCAGCTCCTGCAGAACGGCGTCGTGGTCGAGGCGATGATGCCGAACACGGCGCCGTCGGGAAGGCGGAACCGTTCGGCGGGCGCGGAGGAATTCTCGTTGAGCGGCATGATCGTGCCGTAGCGCTTGGTAAGTTGGTCGAGCATTTCGGCGCGCGTAAAAACTTTTTCGAGCGACCATTCCGTCGCGCCGCCGACGTCCATGTACTCGATGAAGCGCACTTCCGCTTCGAGGCCGCGGCCATATTCGATCAAGTCGGCGAGTTCGTCGTCGTTCACGCCGCGCAGCACGACCGTATCCAGCTTGAGTTTTGGGAAGCCGAGACGCCTAGCGGCTGCAATGCCGGCAAGCACTTCCGCATGTGTGTCGCGCCCCGCGAGCGCGGCGAATCTCGCTGGCCGCAGCGTGTCCAAACTGAGCGTCACGCGATGCAATCCCGCCGCGCGCAGGGCTTCGCCTTGCTCGGCGAACAAGACGCCGTTGGTCGTGAGCGCCAAGTCGCGAATCCGGGGATTGGCCGCAAGCATTCGAACCAGTTGCGGAAGATCCCGGCGCAGCAGCGGTTCGCCCCCCGTGAGGCGCACGTCTTCGACGCCCAGCGACGTAAACACCTCGACCAGCCGCGCAATTTCCTCAAAAGTCAGGAGTTCCTGCCGCGGTAGCCAGACATACTCCTCCTGCGGCATGCAGTAGTTGCAGCGCAGATTGCACCGGTCGGTCACCGAAACACGCAGGCTGCGCAGAGGCCGGCCGAGCCGATCGGCGAGCGCGCCACCCGGAGACACATCTGCGGGGGTCTGAGCATCGGGAAGCATACCTAGATGTTAGGTTGTGCGTGCCGGGGCGTCAAGGGTGTGGCCAAGAGGAAGTTGCCGCCTTCGGGGGGCTCTCAATGTAGGATGGGCGATCCCACGCCGACTACGTTCCGCCCAAATGTTTCATTCGTGAGTTCTGCAAATGAAAGGTAGAGCGCGAGAACTCCGGTCGCCAATCCAAACCAGCCGCCTAATGTGTGCCATCCCGGACCCATTCCTAGATCGCCCCCTGCCAGCAGGAAGAAAGTGATCCAGAGCAGCAAGAAAATGCCCCAGAGAGCGAGGTTCTTCCGGAATGTCGACACCCAAAGGCAGAGAGTGAAAACGCCCCACATCAGAAGTGCAACTCCTACACCGCGGGGATCGGGCGGTTTGATCCACCCCGCGCCTACGGTCCAGAGCAAAAAGGCATACCACCACCAAAACGCGCCGTACGAAGTGAAAGCGACGGTGCCAAAAGTATTTCCATTCTTGAATTCCATAATCCCTGCGATGATCTGCGCAAATCCTCCAAACGAAAAAGCGAGAGGAACCACGGCAGAAATAGCTTCGCCAGGAATTAGTCCAGCGTTGATGCAACTGAGGACAACGGTAGTCACTCCGAAGCAGGCAAGACCCAGCGGACCGGGGTTGGCAACCTTTACATCGCCCATAATCAAGTTCCTCCGTTCAATGTCAAGGTGTGGAGTGCTTGGGGCCGAAGATCGCAGTTTCTATCCCTCGTCCTTTGCCTGTTCCTTGAGGTTGGCGATGACCGTGGGATCGGCGAGCGTTGTGGTGTCGCCGAGGACGCGGCCTTCGGCGATATCGCGCAGCAGGCGACGCATGATTTTGGCGCTGCGAGTTTTAGGCAACTCGGCGGTGAAGAAAATATCGTCCGGTTTGGCAATGGAGCCGATCTTCGTGGACACGTGATTTTTCAATTCTTCTTTCAGCTTGTCGCTTGGCTGGATTCCTTCCTTCAGCGTCACGAACGCGGAAATTCCCTGGCCTTTGATTTCGTGCGTCTTGCCGATCACGGCGGCCTCGGCCACCGAGGAGTGATCCACCAGCGCGCTTTCCACTTCATACGTCGAGATGCGATGGCCGGAGACGTTCATCACGTCATCCACGCGGCCGAGCAGCCAGAAATAGCCGTCTTCGTCCAGCTTGCAGCCGTCGCCGGTAAAATATTTTCCGGGATAGCGCGACCAGTAATTTTGCACGTAACGGTCCGGGTCGCCGTAGATGGTGCGCAGCATCGAAGGCCACGGCTTGCTGAGCACCAGGTAACCGCCGCCGCCCGGACCAACCGGCTTGCCGTCGATATCCACCACCTCCGCGACAATGCCTGGCAGCGGGCGCGTAGCCGAGCCTGGCTTCGTGGCCGTGATGCCGGGCAGGGGAGAAATTATGATGCAGCCGGTTTCGGTCTGCCACCAGGTGTCGACGATGGGGCAGCGCCCGCGGCCGATGGTTTCGTTGTACCAGATCCACGCCTCGGGATTGATCGGCTCGCCCACGGTTCCGATCAGCCGCAGCGACGAAAGTTTGTACTTCTCCGGAAACTCCTTGCCCCAGCGCATGAACGTGCGAATCGCCGTCGGCGCGGTGTAGAAAATGTTGACGCCATATTTGTCGACGAGTTCCCAGAAGCGGCCGCGGTCGGGGAAGTCGGGCGTGCCTTCATACATGACGGTCGTCGTCCCGTTGGCGAGAGGCCCGTATACGATGTAGGAATGGCCCGTAACCCAGCCGATGTCGGCGGTGCACCAGTAGACGTCGTCTTCCTTGATGTCGAAGACGTAGCGATGCGTCGTGCTCACGCCGACGAGATACCCGGCCGTCGTGTGCACGACGCCCTTCGGTTTTCCCGTCGTGCCGCTTGTGTACAGGATGAACAGCATGTCCTCGGCGTCCATGGGCTCGGCGGCGCATTCGTCCGATGCGTGTGCGACGATGTCGTGCCACCAGAGGTCGCGTCCAGGCTTCATGGAAATCGACCCGGTCGTTTCTACACGATGGCCAACGCGTTGCACGACGACCACTTTTTCAATGGTCGGCGTTCCGGTCAACGCGTCGTCCACGCTGGCCTTGAGCGGCACCACGGTTCCGCGCCGCCACGCGCCGTCCGCCGTGATCAATACTTTGGCCTTGGCGTCGTTGATCCGCTCGCGCAACGCCTCCGCCGAAAATCCGCCGAACACGACCGAATGCGCCGCGCCGATTTTCGCGCAGGCGAGCATGGCGATGGCCAGCTCCGGCACCATGCCCATGTAAAGCGCGACGCGGTCGCCCTTCGCGACGCCCAGCGATTTCAGAGCGTTGGCAAAGCGATTCACTTCGCGCTCGAGCATCCCGAACGTCAACACGCGCGCGTCACCCGGTTCGCCCTCCCAGATGATGGCTGCTTTGTTGCGCCGCGCCGAATGTGCGTGCCGGTCCACGCAGTTGTAGGTGACGTTGAGTTTCCCGCCCACGAACCACTTGGCCCACGGCACATTCCACTCGAGCACCCGCTGCCACGGCGTGAACCAGTCCAGATTCTTCGCTTGTTCCGCCCAGAATCTTTCCGGATCTTTCGCCGCGCGATCGTAAATCGCGGGATCGTTCCAGTTGGCGCGCTGTTTGAATTCCTCCGAGGGAGGAAATGTCCGGCGTTCGTCGAGGAGTGCGGACACGTTTTTTTCGCTGGGCAATGACATTTCGACAAAACTCCGCGTAGAAAATCAAGCCGAGGGCAGCGTCCAAACCAAGCTACTCACCCTGACCTGTGCGCCTAGAATGTCGGACGTGGAAGGGGTTGTCAATGGAGGCTTGAATGTCGGGAGAACAACTTTTTCCATCAGGCTTCAAAGGGCATTCCGACATATTGCTCCGCGAGGGACGCTTGAGCATGCTCCGAGGCGGCCAGATAATCGAATTGATTTTCGCGCGCGCGCTCGTCGAACGGGGTCTCATCCGGAAACCTATGCAAAAGCATGGTCAGCCACCAGGACAGGCGCGCCGCGCCCCAAACGCGGCGCAGAGCCATATCGGAATAGCAGTCCAGATAATTAGTTTTGGCTGTCTTGTAGGTCTCAACCAGAGCGCGTGAGAGATAAAAAACATCCGATACAGCCAAGTTCAGACCCTTTGCGCCCGTAGGCGGGACAATGTGGGCCGCATCCCCTGCCAGAAACAGACGCCCATAGCGCATCGGCTCCGCGACAAAGCTGCGCAGCGGCGCAATTGATTTTTCGATCGACGGGCCGGTGATAATCCTATCGGCCATCTCCTTGGGACATCGCGCTTTGAATTCTTGCCAGAAGCGCTCATCGGGCCAATCTTCCAATTTGGTATCGATTTCACACTGGATGTAATAACGGCTGAGCATTGGACTGCGCATGGACGCCAGCGCAAATCCGCGCTTATGGTAGCAATAGCAAATGTCTGGAAAGGGTGGAGTCTCCGACATGATGCTCAGCCAGCCGAACGGGTAGACTTTCTCGAATGTGCGCGGAAGGGAGGCCGGAATCGATTGACGGCTTGCGCCGTGATAACCGTCGCAGCCGGCGACATAGTCGCAATCGATCCGGTGGATTTGTCCATTGCTTTCGTAGGTCACGAACGGTGGCGTTGACTTCAGGTCGTGCAGCTGGACGTTGCTCGCTTCATCGATGATCTGTCCGCCCGCGGCAATCCGCGCCGCATAGAGGTCTTCGGTGATTGCGGTTTGGCCATAGGCCATCATCGACTTGCCAGTGTATTTCTTCGTGTCGATGAAAAACCGTTCCCGTCCCTCCCACGCGATTGCCGTTCCATTGTGGGGGTGGCCTTCACGATCCATGCGCTCTCCGAGTCCGACCGCGCGCAGCAGATCGACCGTTCCAGCCTCCAGCACTCCGGCACGAATCCGCCGCAGGACGTGCTGGCGGCTCTGCCGTTCCAGCACGATGCTATCAATGCCATTTCTATCGAGAATATGGGACAGCAGCATCCCAGCCGGCCCGCCTCCGATGATTGCCACTTGGGTTCGCATCGACGATTTCACAAACGGGATTTCCTCTTATACAAGACTCAATCGAAAAGTCGGCAAGAGAATGTCGTTCCGATCCTCACCCCGATGCCGGAATTTCAAACTTAGAACAATTGCTCGCGCATCGTAAGCTACTCCTCATCCTGACACAATGAATTTGCCGCCCCAAAAAGGCCAGAAGGTTTTCAACACAGGAAGCGCAGAATCTGATCCCGGGCGATGACGATTCCACTACAATCAAGCGCGTGCACCTCTCGAACCGGAGGAGCGTTCGACGTGGAATCATTTGATCTTGTAGTGATCGGCTCGGGCCCGGCCGGAGAGAAGGGCGCGGCGCAGGCGGCGTACTTTGGCAAGCGCGTGGCGCTTGTGGAACGCGGACCAGATCTGGGCGGCGCGGGCGTCAACACCGGCACTGTGCCGAGCAAGACGCTGCGCGAATCGGCGCTCTATTTTTCCGGTCTGCGGCAGCGTGGGCTCTACGGCATCGATTACTCCCTGCGCGAAGGGCTGACGGTGCAAGGCTTCATGCACCGCAAGGACGCGGTCGTTTCCGCGGAACGCTTGAAGATTGCGACGAACCTGGCCGCGCACAAAATCGAGCTGGTCACCGGCTCGGCCCAGTTTGAAGACGCGCACACCATCAACGCCGTGGATCAACACGGCGCGCCTCGCTTCCTTCGCGGGGAAGTAATCCTGCTCGCGACCGGCTCCAAGCCGCACCGCCCGCCGGAAATTCCCTTTGATGACAAAACTATTTTCGATTCCGATTCGATCCTTCGGATGGAACGCATCCCGAAAAGCATGATCGTCGTGGGCGGCGGCGTGATCGGGTGCGAATACGCTTCGATTTTTACTGCTATGGGTGTCGAAGTGACGCTTGTCGATGGCCGCGAACGCCTGCTTCCGTTTCTGGACGCTGAAATTTCCGAGCTGTTGCGCGCGCGCCTGGCAAGCCTGGGGCTGAAATTCTTTTTTCAGGAACGGCCAAAGGGGACCGAACGCACTGCGAGCGGGGTGCGTATGACGCTCGCGTCGGGCCAGGTCGTGGAAGCGGAAACGGCGCTGTTCGCCGCCGGGCGTCGCGGCGCGGTGGAGGGAATGCGCCTCGAAAAGGCGGGACTCGGAATCAATCAACGCGGCAACATCGACGTGAACGATCAGTACCAAACTCACGTGCGGCACATCTACGCAGCCGGGGACGTGATCGGATTTCCCGCTCTGGCGTCGACTTCCATGGAACAGGGGCGCGTCGCGATGTGCCATGCTTTTGGCTTTCCCTATAAACAGCGGCTTGCGTCGCAGCTTCCGATGGGCATCTATACGATTCCGGAAATTTCCGCGGTGGGTGAAACGGAGGAATCCTGCGAGGTCAGGAAAATCAACCACGTGGTCGGGCGCGCGAAGTACGCCAACAATGCGCGCGGGCAAATCATCGGCGACTCGACGGGATTGCTGAAATTGATTTTCCGTCCGGAGAACAAGCAATTGCTTGGCGTGCAAATTCTCGGAGAAGGCGCGACCGAGCTGATCCACCTCGGCATGGCCGTCCTCGAATCCGGCGGGACGATCGATACGTTCATCGAATTGGTTTTCAATTTCCCAACGCTTTCCGAGCTGTACAAGTACGCCGCCTACGATGGCCTGGGCAATCTAGCCGGACACAAATTGCGCGAGGGGTAAGCGATACAGTGGCGCAGGCTTCAGCCTGTGGGTTTTGGTTGTGCCAAGGCGCGACTCTCTCGCAACCAACCCCCACAGGCTGAAGCCTACGCCACACAAACGCCCGGCTGCCTAGTGAATGAGCGAGCGGGCACGATCAATTAAAGATTGAAGTGTTGAATCCGTGACTGCGAGTTGCCGCGGCGGCCCCGGAGGCGCATCCGTGACGGTGTAGAGCTTGCCGTCGCGGAGGTAGAGCCTCTCGGCCTCGGCGCGGTTGAAGGGACGCGCGCCACGGCGTCCGAAAACGGCGAGCTGGTTGCCGCTCTCGTCGACTGCGCGGTCGCGCTCGATCCCGCGGGAAATCGCGAGGGCCGGTCCGCCTGTGCGATACGTGGCGATTAATTTCGGAGTGGGCCGCGGGCTGAATCCGTAGGACTCGGACGAATCCTCAGGCGAAATCACTTGCAGGATGCGCAGGCCGTTGCGGCCGTCGGCGACGTAGGCGAAGACGCTGGCATCGACGGCGCCGATCTTCACGTCATTCACATCATTCAATTGGCCGTCCGCGTTGAACATTTGGTCGAGGCGAGGATGCTCGGGCTGCTCGACGTTGACGAGGGCGACTCCATTCTTGCCCGCGGAGACATACGCAGTCGTGCGCGACACGGTGACATTGCGCGCGTCGTCCAACTTCACAAATGCTCCGGGCACGATGCGCGGATGAGCGAGATCGGTTACGTCGAGCGTCTTCAGTCCCTCGCGGTCGGCGACGAAGGCATAGCGGAATTGGACAGCGACGCCCTGAGGATCGGCCAGATCGGGTGCGCCAATTTCCGCTGTCACGCGCGGCGCGAGCGGATTATCGAGATCGACCACGACGAGTCCACGGTCGCATAGAACGTACGCAAACGTTCCCGCAATCGTGATGCGGCGTGCTCCGTTCAGGATCCCGCCGGGATTAAACGTGGCCGCGCGGCCGATAAAATTGTTTTCCGGATTCCCGTCGAGCAGCGTGCCAACGCCGGGATTTTTCCCCTTCAGATCGGGATTGCCGACGACGATCAATCCTTCGTATTTGTCCGTGACGTAGAGAAATCCATACATCAAATGGATTTTCTGCTCTTCGTTGGCGGGATCCTGAGTGCGCAGGGGATCGACGGCAAGCGTCGTGGGAGTGGCGACGGCTGTCGCGTACTTCGTCTTCACATACAGGCGCTGGCCGAGCGGGGAAACCGGCGCGGTAACCATGCGTTCGGAGAATCCTTTGTTGTCAATGTTCGCGACGTCGAAAACACGGAAGCCTTCCGCGCCCATCGCCGCGTAGGCATATTCCCCGCGCAATTGGATGTCCAGAACATTTCCGCTGTGGCGATACGCTGTCGTGAGTTCGCGCTTGCGGTCCTCGTGCTTGTGGAAATCATCGGGATAGGCCATGCGCTGCAAATCGCTGCCAATCACAGCCTCGGGCTCGTCGTGCTCCGCGGTCACGACGGCTTCAAAACCCTTGTTGCCGGTGGCCACGTAGACGTAGCGGCCCATGAAGTTGAGAAAATTCGTGCCCTGCAGCAGGAGCATGGACATCCAGGCGTTGTTGTCGCGCGCGGCGGAGACGTGGCAATCGGTGCATTGCTTCGTTTCTCGCGCGCGCACCGTGTGCGGCACGAACGTCGAAAACGCCTGGCCGCTGAAGCCTTCGGCGGAAACAGTTTGCTGCGTGTTGTACAGCCACTCGCGATTGGCGTTTTGCGAACTCACCAGGATCGCGCACGAAGACCGCGCCGGCGCGACGCGATGCCCGGTGACGGTGCCGTCCACGGCGAGCATGTAGCCGTCGTCGCGCAGCACCTGAAAATTGTAGGCGGTCCAGTTACGCGTGGTGAGGCCTTCGTTGTGCAGCATCGGGCGCTTTTCGTTCTCGGTCATCGACAGGTGGCAGCCGAAACAGTTGGGCGTCCAGGAGGTGTGGCACGCATAGCACGTCATGCTGCTGTTGGCGTGCGCGAGTTGCGATTCATCTTTCGGCACGTCGCCCCACGTCACGCCGTCGGTGCGCAGCGTTTTCGCCAGGCGCGATTTCTCACTGTAGTGCGGGTTTCCCGGCGTGATCGAGTCGAGCGTCTGCACAACCTCCCATTCGAGGTGCGGGACCATCATGGAGCGCTGGATGAGTTTTCCCTCGCGCCACTCGAATTGCCGCTCGCGCCACGGCGTGCGCAGCGCGTCGAGGTGCGTGCCGCCGCCGGATGACGCGGGGCCGGACGTGACAAGCGTTGCGGGCTGCGAAATTGTGCCATGGCAATCGACGCAATCCATTTCAATCGCAGCGCGCGGCTCTCCGTAAAGTTTTCCTGTGCCGTGGCTGTCCTGCTCCAGGTGGCAGTCGACGCACTGCATGCCTTTCTGCAAATGAATATCCGCGAGGTGCGCGGCTTTCTCAAATTTGTTCGGATCGGCAGGAGCGACCGCGGTCCCTTTTTCGTCGAGCAGGTGGCCTTCCCGATCGCGCGCGTAGACGGCGCGGAAGAGCCAGCCGTGGCTGTGAAAATCGGCGAACTGCGTGTCCTTCAATTTTGCATTGAACCCGGCGCTGCCCGTCTCGGCGAGAAATTTCACGTCGGACCACAGCCCTCGCGCCGCTGCGCCTTCGGGATTGCGTTGGGACACCTCGAATTTTTCTTCTTCGGTGGGATTGCGCTGCTCTTTCGGATACATCGCGCCGCCGTCGGATTCGTTGTCCCACCAGGTGTAGCCGAAATAGGTGGTCATCATGTTCGTGCCTGGATGGACATGGCAGACCATGCACTGGCTCGACGGGATCGAGCGCGTAAATTCGTGGCGGATGGGGTGGCCGGACTCTTCGCGCGGAATCGTTGGATCCACCGTCGCGCTGTACCCGCGATTTCCAAACGAAGCATATTGCGCCGAATGCTCGGTGGAGCGGTCGTTTGCATACACGACGTGGCACGCCGTGCATCCGCTGGCGCGATAGTCGCCCGGCTGATCGTTAGTGCCCGGCAAAGAAAGCAGCGGATCGAGCAGGCGAGTCTTTTGCAGTCCAAGAAATACAGGATCGGTGCGGAGGAGCGTGCCGAACCCACGCGTGCTGAGCTTGTCGTCGGGTTTGCCTGCGTCGGTGGGGACGCGCGAGGGTTCGCCGACTTCGCCTTTCGGGCCGCCGCCGCGTTCGAACACTCGGAGGACGTTGCCGGGCTGCGAAATTTCCCAGCGTTCCAGCGGCGTGATCTCCGCCAGCACGCCCTTTGTTCGTGTATCTTCGATAGAAGGCTGTGGGATCGTTCGAACGGTTTGCGGCGCGCCGTCGCGCGCGTAGCTTTCGCCGAATCGCGTGTCCTTGTGAGGATAGCCGCCGTTGTTGTAAAGCGCGGCGCCCCAGAGGATCCCCCCTGTCGTCATCATGCTGGTGGATACGTTGCGCACTTCCGAGGGATGGCACCCGGTCCTGCCGCAGGTTTCCGGCGCGACACGCAGATCGCCGGGATTTACGAAACGCACGTATTCAGGGCTTTCCTTGAGCCATTGTGTGTACGAGCGCTCGGGATTCGCCGATCGGTCCGCCAGTTTTGGATCGCGAGACTGCGGGTGGGCTTTTCGTTTCACTTGTTCGTATTCCGGCGAAGCGGCAGTGACAACCGAAGTTACTCGCGCGTCCGCGTTTCCTCCGTGGCAATCCGTGCAGCCGAGGCGCAATGTGCCGGTCGCGTGCATGGTCGCTTGATCGGTCTGCGTGTGGCAGGAAGTGCATCCCGCGCTCTTTCGGTCGGCTTCCTCTTGCGTCTGGCCCATCAGGTTCGGGCCAGCTGTCTCATCGGCAGCGCGCAACGAAGGCGCGGGAATTTGTGCGCCGATCGAGGCGAGGAGCAAGCTCACGGCCAGCGCGGCCCAGGGAGAAGCGGGCGCGAGCCAGGCAAAGAGATTGCGATTTTTCATCCAGCGATTCATTTAGCCTTCAGAGATCGTACCGACCGATCCGGGAAAATCATTTTCTTTCAAAATTGAAACCGCACATTCGCAAAAAGCGAAAATTGTGTCGTTCCGGGAAAAATATCGCGGAACCCTTGTCCCGGAAACAAAGCAGCGGCGCCTCCCGTGACCGAAATATTTTCGGACAGCGGTGGCCGGTACTGAAATCCGAGGCTGGTGTCCAGGCCAATCGTATTGTGAATGGGCGATTCAAAAAGCAACAGGGCGATGGGAGCGGTGCGCTCGAATCGCAGATAATTCACATTCAGGAAACTCTTGAGTTTCGGCGTCAAATCGAAATTTGCGCCCGCGTTCACCAGAACAATTCCTGGGTTCACGAAGTTTGCTTGCCCTTCCGTCTTGCTGGTGCGCATGCTGGGCAGCAGGCTGTCGCCGGGCGTGAGCGCGATTCCGGCCCCGGGCAGGCGAAGCTCTTCGCGGTCCCAGAAGCTGAAAATTCCTCCTGCAAACGAGGGATCATCAACGATCGTGTCGAACCCGGTCGCGCGGCCGTCGCGCGGATTCCCGTCGCCGGACGCATAGAACGCGGAGACCTTGTAGCGCACCCAGTCTTTGTCGACCGAAACCTCCGCGGCGGCCATCTGCGCGTTGATAGTGACGGCGCGGCCCGCGATGGGATTCAGACTATCGGTGCCGAGCGCTTCATAGAATGCGTGATTCACGTTGATGCGTCCGAAGTGTCCGTTGCCGGTCCAGCCCAGATAGGCGGCGCGAATTTCGTGCGGCTGAAAAATTCCCACGGGCGCGGGGCGCACAAGAAATCCGTTGTCATCGTAATGGACGCTCGGGTCGTCTTTGTTGTAATGAATGCTGAACTCGGTCGTGTAGCCGGGCTTGACGAAATCCTGCATGTAAAAATTCACAATGATCACCTGCTGGTGGCGCCGCTCGAACGTGTTGAGGCCGCTGTTGGTATCCTTTTCGAGCAGGTTGAAATAGGCGGCGTTGTATTCCCAACGGTCCGAATGGAGATTTCCAAACAGGCGCACGCCCGGCTGTTCATCGACAAAAAGAAATCCGCGAAAATCGCTGGAAAAACCCTGAATACCCGCGCGCACGGAAAGGAAATCGTAATTGGGGCTCAAATCGTGAATCTTGTATTCCGCGAACGCTTCCTGAAGACCGGCGTGCGCTTCGAGGCGCGTCGTGCCGTCGCGCACATCCACATTCACGATGCCGAGCTCGCGCACGTCCAAATAGTTTACGTTCACGGCGGGTGTCACTTGGATTCGCCAATCGACGGGACGGAACGACGTGTCCCCGTGAAACAGGTCAAACGAAAAACGAATTGTTTCGCTCAGCGCGAACTGCTCGCCCCTACCGAAAAAGTCGCTGCTGCCAGGCTGCGCCGAGCTGATGTTGCTCATCGACGGCACACGGCGTTCGTCGAGAGATGTGTCCGAAGTCGCCGTGATGTTCAAGAATGTCTGCTGGCCAAAGATCGGCTCGTCGCCTTTCAGCCGGTTGCGGTTGAACGGGTCCCACCAGTGGCTAGTACGCACGTACGGATATTCCCCGCTCCGGCCGTAGCGATTCCATTCCGGCATCGCAACGTTCCAGCGGTCCGGCATCTCGAGAAACACTTCCTGCGACGGCGGTAGAATCTCCGGCGTGACGATCTCCTGTCCCGGCTCCGAATCTGGACGGCGACGCATCTCGCGATAGGGCGCAACGGACACGGTGACTGTGGCGGCGGGCGCTGGAGGCCCGAGTTCAGGCATGCGCGGCAAGCGAGAGACAGGGGCAACGGAGATCGCCGAGGGAGAAAGAGTCAATTCGACAGTGAGGACATCGCTCGCGCCGAGACGTAAATCATCACGCGTCAAATTCTCGAAGCCGTCGCTCTGCACCAGCAACAGATAAGTTCCGGGCGCGAGGTTGGTCCAGCGGAACACGCCGTCCGCGTTTGTTGTGACAGTGCGTGTCATCCCCGTCGCGCGATTCGTGACGGCAATCAAGGCGCCGACAATTCCGCGCGTCGCAGGATCTCTTACAATTCCTTGCAGGGCAGCAGTCTTGCGCGGAGCTTGCCTTGGGATCCTCTGCTCGTCCTGCGGCGGAAACGCGGGTAGCGGAGAGCCAGTCGCGACTGCGGCGAAATGCCGGATCGGGATGCGCGCCGATGCGAGCACGTAGGAAGGTCTGGACAAGCGGCGTGAACGGGAGCGGTGTGCGATGCGGCGCGAAGGAACATGCTTCGCAGAAACGGCCGCGTGGCGCCGCCGCGCGGATGCGTGCCTGGCGGGTACATTTGCCGGCAACGCGCTCACGGCCGGCGCGAGCGCCAGCAAGAAGCCCAGGCAAAGCCCTCGAATTGGTTCGGATGCGCGCCGCATCCAGAATATTTTGATTCTCCTGGCCGCGAGAGGTGCGAAGCCAGCCGCGAACTAGCTAACAACAATCTCAAAGCCGCGGCAAGGAGTTTTGGCACGGCATGCGCGGAGATGGAAACACGCTCGCCGGGGCCAAGAACAAGGGAAACTCCATTTTCGCGGTTCCCACTGGAGCGCATTAGCCCTTATGCTGGCTGCGAGAGGAATTTCTATGCCTAACGAGCATCCCCGTCCGGTCCTGGCTTTCGACGTGTACGGCACGCTTATCGATCCATTTCGCATGGAGGAACATCTCCGCGCCGCATTCGGAGATAAAGCAAAGGAAGCATCCGAGCTTTGGCGCAGCAAACAAATCGAATATTCGTTTCGCCGCGCGCTCATGAAAAAATACCGGCCATTTGACGCGTGCACGGCGCAGGCGCTCCGCTTCGTCAGCGCGCAATTGGGAATTGCTCTTTCCGGGGAAGCGCAGGAAAAATTGCTGTCGAAGTATCAAGAATTGCCGGCCTATCCGGATGTTACCGGCGCCCTGGATGAACTTGCGGCGCGAGGATTCACAATTACCGCTTGCTCGAACGGAACCGAGAGCGCGGTTCGCGCATCGCTCGGTCATGTGGGAATCCTTTCGCGCTTCGGCAAGATTGTGAGCGTGGATCCGATTCGCACATTCAAGCCGGACCCTGCCGTGTACGAGTACCTGGTGGATGAGTTGCACGCTCAAAGAGAAACGGTCTGGCTCATTTCGAGCAACCCGTTTGACGTGATCGGCGCCAGGGCCTGCGGCTTGCGCACCGCCTGGGTGCAGCGCGATCCGAAACGCGTGTTCGATCCGTGGGAGTTCGAGCCTGACTTAATCGTTCACGGACTTGCGGAATTGTCGGGCAAGCTGATTTAGTGGCGCAGGCTTCAGCCTGTGGGGTTTAGTCCTTGCAAGTACTAACCCCCACAGGCTGAAGCCTGTGCTACTAGAACCATCCCGTTTGCACTTCTCGCACAACTCATCAGGCTCTCTTGAGCGCCGCCGGGCGATGTGATAACAAAGCAGGGACCTCTCATGGGCCTGCTCACCGACGCAATCAAGAAATCCCAATCGCTGCGAAAAATATTTTTCAGATTTGCGGCCGTCCTGGCTGGAACAATCGCCGGTTGCGGAGGCGTGGTCGGCCCATTGAACTCGGTGACTCCGCCGGCCATCGTGCAAAGCCTTACAGCCTCCGACGTCACGGCGCTCGTGCAAGCCGCCGCGCAGGCCGCCGATCCCAACACTATGGTGATTGCCGTGGTGGATCGCGCAGGCAACATCCTGGGCGTCTATCGCAAGCCGTCGGCGCCCACGCTTGCCGCGGGAAATTTCAGCGCGCAAGTGGACGTCAACGAACTTGCGGTTTCACTCGCGCGCACCGGCGCG
>DATNIO010000215.1:0-5428 GCA_035604385.1 Verrucomicrobiia bacterium
AGTATGCCAACAAATGCTAGGGTTGCGGTGATGCCAGCCAACAACGGGAGGTCGTGCCCAGCATGGATCTCGACGACCGTCGATAAAACCTTTTTCAGGGCAAGCGTCAGCATCCAGCCGATGGAGAGGCCCGAGACCAGAAGCAACACCACTTTGCCGAGAACCAGCTTGGTCACCTGGGTGCGCGTCGAACCGAGAGCCATGCGAATTCCGATCTCGCGGGTTTGAAGCGAGACCGAGTAGGCCATCACACTGAAAATGCCGATTACCACGAGGACCAACCCGATCGCGGCGAAACTCGCAAGCGTTACGAGCTGAAATTGCGGTCCACGGTAGAAATCTTGCAGTGAAGTCTCCAGCGTGCCTGACGCAGAGATCTGGACCCCTGGATCGAGTTCGCGTACTTCCTGGCCCATATTTCTCAACAGTGAGCTCGGATCAACGGTAGTGCGGGCCATAAACGTTCGCCAACTAAATCCCGCGACGCTGTAAGGGATGAACGCTTGCGGAAAAGCTTGCCATGACGGATCGTCATAGCCGCGTGTTTTGTAGTCTCGCACGATGCCAATAATCTCAAAGTAAGTGTCATGCGGCGCGTCAAGAAATGCGCTATCGAGATACTGCAATTTGAACCTGTGGCCGAGGGGATCCTCACCAGCAAAGTACTGGCGAGCGAACGCTTCGTTTATAACCGCCACGTTCCGCGCCGCCTCGACATCGTTTTCGGAGAAGAATCTACCCCGAACCAATGGCAGTCCAAGCGTCCTGAAGTAACCCTCGCTGCACATTTCAAATCTAGTCTCCCAGCGCTCGGTGTGCGGCATTCCGGGAATAATCGTGTCGCTGCTTTCGTATTTCAGCGGCGGGGGCAACGAAAGCTCGGCAGCGGAAGTCACGCCCGGGAGGCCTCGCAAGCGATCGAGTATTCGCCGGGTCAACGCGTTTTTCTTCTGCAAGGAGCCGGCAACATCTGTGTTGTAGGTTGGGGGGAGATTTAGCTCGAAGTAGAGAACATTCTTCGGATCGAAGCCGAGGTCCACGTGTGTGAGGGTCAGGAAGCTCCGCATCAAAAGGCCGGCGCCGACCAGCAGAACGATTGAGAGTGCAATTTCGCCGATTGCCAGGCCGCCGCGAAGAATCCCCTGCCGAAGCCCCAGCGTGGCTCCCTTCCCACTACCGCTGAAATGCGGCTGCAAATCCCCTCGAACAACGTGGAGGGCGGGAGCAAGTCCGCAGAAGATGGCGGTCAGGATGGTCACGCCAAGAGCCGCGAGAAGAACAGGCCCGTTCATGCCAATGACCGTTTCGTCCGGCAGAGCGCCAGCGGGAATTAACGCGACGACTAGTTTCAGTCCGAAGTAGGCCAACGCGCAACCCGCGCCTGCCGCGGCCAGCGCCAGCACAAAGCTCTCCACAAGAAGTTGCCGGACAATACGGCCGCGGGTTGCACCCAGCGCGGCACGAATCGCGAGTTCCCGTTCCCGCGTAGTGGCACGAGCGAGCAACAAGTTTGAAACGTTGCTGCAGGCGATCATGAGCAGCAGGAAAACGGCAACGAGCAACGCATACAGTGTCTTGCGAAAGTCTCCGATAAGACTGTCAAGCATTGTCTGCGGCACGATCGCAAACTTTTCCTCTGGAAAAATTCCATTCGGGTTTGGCTTATGCAAACGGTGCGCAATGGAATTGAGATTGGCTCCCGCCGTAGTCAAACTGACACCTCGCTTGAGGCGTCCAGCCATCTGTAACCTGTCATACTCGCGAGTGGCGGGAAGCCAAAAGTTCGCGTCGAAGGCGTTGAACCGCGAGGGCATGATTCCGATAAGTGTTGTTGGCCTTCCGTTCAGTACAAAGACTGTTCCTACGATTCTGGGATCGCCGCCAAACTCCCTCTGCCAGAGCCGATAGTTCATCACGAACACGGGCGCAGCTTCAGGCCTGCCGTCTTCCTCTGAGATCATTCGGCCCAGCAATGCTGGTACGCCCAAGTAGTCGAAAGTATTTGCCGTAACCACCGCTCCGAATGAAAAATACCGAACCGATTTGCCGTCGTCGTATGTGGGGCGCATGCGCGCGTAGCCGATGACGTCTTCAAATACGTCATTTTGTTCGCGGAAGGCGCGCACTTCTTCCGCGTTGAAATACCGACGGTCTTTCGAGTTGTTGCCGTCGGTCAAATCATGAAGTACGGCTACGACAGACCTGTCGAAATTTTTATAAGGGAGCGAGTGGAAAAATACGTTGTAGACGACGCTGAAGACAATCGTCGAAGCGCCGACGCCGAGGGCCAGAGCGATTATCGCGATAAGCGAAAAACGACTGTCTTTGCCAAGGCTGCGGAAGGCATAGCGGAAGTCACGAGCCAGACCGTCGAGGTGACTCTCCATGCGCTCAAACTCTACACCGAAGGGGATGAAAATTGTAGCGAGCTAGTCAGCGGCGATATGCAGCTCGCCGTCGGAACTTCGGCGACGTTTCGCATTCCTGCGGGAATGCGCTCGATCAATGCGCAGGCGGTTGTGCGCTTTGTGCGCTCGCATCAGGCAGGATTTGAGTGGGTAGGCATGGGCCTGGAAGATCGCGCCAAGCTGCGCCGCCTGCTCGTCTCGCTCGGCGAAGGCGAAGCTTCACACGCCACCTTCTCTCGAACGGAATAGCGGCGCCGTGCCCTCTCGCGCCGCTTGGGTCCTCGACTCATCTCACAGAATTGGCTCGCTCGTGGGCCAGGGATTCGCGACAGAGATTCGCCACTCCACTGCGACACCCCTCTCAGATGCCGGCGTACCAGGCATAGCCTGATTCGGGAGCTTCCGAGCCCAGACCCTTGCCGAACTTTTTCAGATTGTCGGTTACCGTCAGGTGGGTGATGAATTTCACGCTCTTGTAGCCGAGCTGGCGGGGGAGCCGCAAGCGAAGAGGCCCGCCGTTGCCGACGGGGAGTTCATCGCCATTCATGCCATAGGCGAGATAAGTTTGCGGATGCAAGGCGTCGGCCATATCGATGCTATCCCACCAGTCGGTATCAATCGAGAAGTACACGACGTATCTGGCTTGCGGGTGGACCTCGACAAGGTCCAAGACGTGGGAGAGCGGAACGCCGATCCACTCGGCGATGTAGGACCAGCCCTCTTCGCACGCGAGGATGGTGGTTTGGCTGCGAGAGGGGTAGCTCTTGAGCTGCGCTAACGAGAACGACGCGGGCTTGGCGACCATGCCGTCGATCGTGAGCCGCCAGTCCGCGAATCCGCCGGCTTGGAGGCGCTTGAACGCATCGCTCAGGGGCGGCATTTCATTCGCGAGCGGCGGATTGGAAATCTTGCTCTTAGGGAATTCACGGGCCAGCGAGTGCCTGGTCAGCAGCCGCTGGGCCGCGTAGGTCATCGTTTCGCCGAGGCCCCAGATGCCGCCGTGATCGGGCGGCACCAGCCCATACTTTTCGGCCAGGTGCGCGGCTACGCCCAGGCCCGAGACGCCGGCGGTCGCGGCGAGGCCGGAAACGATTAATTTGCGGCGCGAGAGGTTGCTCATACGCGCTCCTTATTGGCATCGGCGCGGCCGGTGATCATGGCCCTCATGCGATTCCGGAATCCGGATACGCAAACCATCACGACGTGGACGAGCAGGAAGAGCACGAGAGCCACGGAAACGAAAAAGTGCAGCGTGCGCGCGGATTGCTGGCCGCCGAGCAGAGTGACGGTCGCGGGAAACGCGGAAACGAAGGAGAGGGACATTGCCAGCCCCGTCCAGATGACCAACGGGAATAGAACGAAGATTACGATCAGGTAGGTGAGGCGCTGAAGCACGTTATATGACCAGGCTTCCGACTCACTCGGCCGCTTGAAGCGCAAGTGATTGGCGATGTCGCTCGACAGCGCCCGCCAGGAAAGATCGGCTGCTGCGGGGAACAGGTTTTTCCGGAAATGCCCTGAAAAGACGCCGTAGATTAAATAGAGCAAGCCCGTCAGGACTGCGATCCACGCCGTTTGGAAGTGAAGATAGCGGCTCCAGCCGTTCTGGTCCGGCAGCACGTAGCCATAGCCGGTGGGCACTAAGTTCCTTGAGGAAGGGATCGGAATTATAAACAGCGGCTTAGTCAATACGTTGCCGGTTTCGCCCCAATAGAAGCGCGGGTGAGAGATCAAAATTTCAATTCCGCTGAGGAGCAGGGCGAGGAAGCACAGCGTGATGATCCAGTGAGTGACGCGAACGAGGGCGGAGTGCCGCGCAGTAACTTTCGTAGCTGGGACGACCGAGGGGGAACTCGGGGCGTAAGCTTCCAGGGGCACGGATCCCGATCTCGCCAATTCTAATCTCCTGCCGGGGCTTCGACGTGATTCCGTAGAATGAGTGTAATCCTACCACGCTACAAGCACTGGGACGGATGAGTCCTCGATTACGGTCTACTTGGATGCAATCCACGTGCCTGATAAAAGTCCCGGTGGAAAACTGTACCGGGGCCGGGCGCGCGGACTTCCTGCTGAGGCGAATCGCTTCTCCCGCCGGGTCGTGCCAGACCTACGACCTACTCTCGCTAATCGCTTCCGGTAGATTCATCATTTTTGCAAGCGCGGGCCAGCGCGAGCTTTGCCGCAGAGGTTTCGCGTGCGGGAGCATCAGCAAGAAAATGACCCACGGCTCGCGTTGGTCCATGGCCTTCTCGGCCCAGTCAGCGGCCTGTTCGATTTCCGAGCAAATGAGATGGTAGTAGACGAAGCCGAAGGGAGCTCCAAATGCTGTGCCGTCTCCCAGTTTTTCTAGCAGTGCCTGCGCACGGCTCGAATCGCCAGTGCGCTTGAGCAGCCCGGCAACGTATCCAGCGGTTGCCAGTGCCCAGGGTGCCGTGGCATACGCCTTCTCGGCGAAAGCCAGCGCTTCTTCGATCTTGCCTAGTTGTGCGTAAGCAAGGCTCAGACAGAATTGACCGAGACGATAGTTCGGATCGAGTTCGAGGACGCGGCGGCACTCGCCGGCTGCGTCCGCATGCCTGCCGGCGGCCATGAGCGCGAAGGCGAGAAGGGAACGAAGTTGCAAGTTGAGAGGATCTCCCTGCACCGCATTCTCGCTCTCCTTTATGGCGGCTTCCGGCCGGCCAATGCAAAAGAGATACTGGCCGTACCTCATGCGCGCTCCGCCAGGGAGGGGCCCACGGGTCATGGCCATTTCGAAAAGCCGCCCTGCCTCCTTCCAGTTGTAGTCGTAGAACATGCATATCGCGGCGAGGCCGACGAGTGCTTCCGGCAGCCGAGGATCGATCTCCAACGCCTTTTGGTATTCAGCTCGCGCGAGAGGCATGGCCTCGTGCGCGGGAATCATGCCGTAGACCGAAGGAGAGACGAAAGTGCCGCCCAGCACGCTGTGGGGCAGGGCATATTGCGGATCGAGGGTCACAGCCTGTTTCAGGCAATCGCGGGCGCGCGCCACGGAATCC
>DATNIO010000216.1:0-5128 GCA_035604385.1 Verrucomicrobiia bacterium
TTGGTCAGCAGAAAAGACGGGATCGCGGTTACGACGAAGGCGATCATGACCAGGCTCAACGGGTGGGTCAGGTAGTCGCAGTCTTTCTTTTCGCCTTGAGGAAATGTGGAGATGAGCTTGGCAATGTGTTGGCGGAAATAAATTGGCAGAACCAGGATCGCGCCTAGCTGGATGACGATGGAATACATCTTCCAATAGCCGCTGGAAAGTGGCACGTTCAGCAAGACTTCGGAAATGCGGAGATGGGCGGTGGAACTGACGGGCAGGAACTCGGTGAGGCCTTCGACAATTCCGAGCAGGACGGACAGAAGATAGTCGTTCAAGTGTTTTCTCCAATAATGTAGAGACGCGGCTGGCCGCGTCTTATTTCGGTGCCCAGCCCCTAAGGGGTGCGCGTGAGAATTGGGCCGTCCCTCCGGGACTTAGGTCATTCTTCCCACTTTTCCCAGCGCTGAAAAGCTTGCGGAAAAAGTCGGATTGCGCGCTGTGCAGCCCGCAGCGCTAAAGCCGCGATTGATTTTGCTGCGCTTACGGCGCAGCTGAAGCCGCGCACCTTCAAAACAAGATCAAAATCCGAGTTTTTCCGCAAGCTGAAAAGCGCTGGGCTAAGTTCGTTCGCCCTCCGGGGCTGCCGCGTCCTAAAAGACGATGCCGCGTCTTAAAAGCTGAGACGGGGCGAGCCCCGTCTCTACGGAATTTATTGTCCAATATTGACAGGTTCCGCGTATCTCCGGAAGAAACTATCTGGCTTCCACTTGGGGCGGTGGTCGCCGTTGGCGATGTTGATGAGCAAGGCTCTGACGATCTCTTCGTATTTCGCGGCGGCGGCGAGGTCAACCGGTTGGTCAACGTCGTCCGAGGGCGCGTGATAGCGCTGGGTGTGCCAGTCTTTGAAAATCTTCACCTCGGGCGTTCCGGGCTCGGGAGCGACGCTCATCATCACCGAAGGCACGCCGTGGAGGATGAAGCTGTACTGATCGCTGCGGATGAAAACATTGCGCAACGGCTCAGGGTCGGGCTGAATTCTTACCCCGATCGTTTGCGCGACCTCGCGTACGCGATCGCCCAGATCGGACTCATCGAGGCCGAACACGGTAAGTAACTTCAGAGGCACGATGGGAAGAAACATGTCGACGTTGACGTCGGCGACGATGGACTTCGGCGCGACCGTCGGATGCGCGGCGAAATACTTCGAGCCGAGCAGGCCCTTTTCTTCTCCGGTCACTAACACCAGGAGAATCGAGCGGCGCAATCTTTCTGGATTCTTCTGAAAGCTGGCGGCCATGTCCAGGACGAGGGCGCTGCCGGAGCCGTTATCCATGGCTCCGTTGTAAATGCGGTCGCCATTGATGGGCTCTCCGATTCCGATGTGATCCAGGTGGGCGGAGAGCACGACGTATTCATCTTTTAGAGCGGGATCGCTGCCGGCGAGTTTGGCAACGAGGTTGGCCGACTCAATTTTCGTGAGTTGAACTTTCGTTTTCGCCGCGAGCGAAACGGCGAGCGGAAAGTGTGGCAGCGGTTTGCGATCTTTGCCGAGCGCGGCAATTTCTTCGAAGGTATGGCCGGAGCCGGCCAAAAATTTCCCGGCGCTGGCCGGATTCACGGTGACGGCGAGCTTAGCGCCTTCGGTTTCGTTGAACTCGGGATAGTCGAGATCCATGCTGGGATGGGCGCGGTTGAGCGCAATGCGGGACCACGGGATATCCATGGCAGCGGGATTGATCAAAGAAACGATGCCAACGGCGCCGGCGGCGCGCAGCACTTTCCAGCGCTCGGCCGCTGTCTGGTAATGCGAAGCGAGCGCGCCCGGAATTTCGGAGGGCGATCCGGCAAGAATGACGATGATCTTGCCGCGGACGTCGATGCCGGCGAAGTCGTCATAATTCTTCTCCGGGACTTTAAGGCCATAGCCGGCGAAAACGAGCGGCGCTTCGACCTCGGGCGCGGGCATGATGCGTGTGTTAATGATGGCATCTTCACCGAGCGTGAGCGGTTCGCGTTTGTCTTTGTCCCTGCGGATGAGGGTGAGGCTGCAATCTTTTTCGACGATCTGGCGGGAGACGAACTTGACGGGCTGGTAGAAGCCATTTACTCCCGCGGGTTCTGCGCCGGCGCGCAGGAGCTGCTCGACGGCGTATTTTTGCGCTTCGCGCTCGCCACGGCTGCCGGTGTCGCGGCCTTCAAGTTTGTCGTCGGCGAGGAATTTGACGTGATTCCACCAGGCTTGGCCGTCGAAATGAGAAGCGGGCTGGGCCGCGGCGGAAATCGCCAACAGCACTGCGAACACCAATGCGGATGACTTGATTTTCATGAACCTCCTCACAGCAGGTTTCTAGGATAGCAGGCAAGACAGAGGGAGATCATCTCAGGGAGCATAGTGTGTGCGTGAGAACTCGGTCGTCCCTCCGGGACTTGATTAATTTCTTCCACCTTCCCCAGCGCTGAAGCGCTGGGCTAAGCTCGGACGCAACTCCGGGACTGTATTCTCGGACATTTCGTTTGCCACCGCTCTGCCGCCACGGTTCCATGTTCTACCGGCTTGCCCCAAAAACAAGTTCTCACGCACACACGTACAGAGCGGCTTCGTTTATGGATTTGTGGGGAGCGGGACGAGGTTCGGGCGTTCCGATATTTGACACGAGTCTTCGTGCCACCTACGATTTGCGTGATCATGCAGAACTCCAGAGCTCACTACTGTCGTCAAATTTGGGTGCGTAACGCGATGGGCGTTGCGACGAAAAACATCGCGACGAAGGCCGTCGCCATTCTCCTCACCCTGCTGGCGCTTACATATTTTTCGCTGGCGGCACCGGCAATTCCTTCCGCCGATCCGCATCGCTTCCTGGATGACATTAAAGCGCTGACCACGCCCGCAATGGAGGGACGTGGCGCTGGCTCGAAGGGGTTGACCCGGGCCGAGCATTTGATCGAGAAGCGGTACAAGAGCCTGGGACTCGAACCCGCCGGCACAAATTCGTATTTGCAGCCTTTCACGGTGATCACCGGCGCGCAGTTGAAGGGGAAAAACAGTTTTGCGGTGCTGACCGGGGCCGAGAAGCGGGAGTTGAAAGCTAAGCAGGATTTTGTTCCGTTCAGTTTTTCCGCTTCGGGATCGGCGCACGGGCCCCTGGTGTTCGCCGGCTACGGCATTACGGCCGACGAGTTTCATTACGATGACTACGCTGGGATCGACGTCAAGGACAAGATTGTCTTGGCTCTGCGCTATGAGCCTCCTTCGTTCGGCGAGAAGAGCGGCAATCAGGGCATGACGCAGCATTCCCAGTTGGTGACCAAAGCCATCAACGCCCGGAACCACGGAGCCAAGGCGCTCGTGCTGGTGAACGGAAAGCTGGGGGACGGCGAAGAAGACCTGCTCACGCGATTCGGCAGCGTGAGCGGACCGGAAAATGCCGGCATCATCTTTCTTCAGGTTAAGAATGCCGTCGCCGAGGGGTGGCTCAAGGCGGCGGGCAAAGCGCTCGCGGAATTGCAGGAGCAGATCAATGCTTCATCCAAGCCCGCATCGTTTGCGCTGGCGGGGGAGCAGACTGCGGCGCTGACCGTCAGCATCCGAACCACGCGGGCCACCGTGAACAATGTGCTGGCTTATCTGCCGGGCAGGACGGACGAATACGTGATTATCGGCGCGCACTACGATCACCTGGGAAGAGGCAATTTCGATTCTCTGGCGCCTTCGCAGATCGGACAGATTCATCCGGGAGCGGACGACAACGCTTCAGGCACGGCGGGAGTGCTGGAGTTGGCGCGGTTGCTGGCGCCGCAGAAAGGGCAGTTGCGGCGGGGAATTCTGTTCGCGTCCTTTGCCGGCGAAGAACTTGGGTTGCTGGGTTCGGCTGCGTGGGTGAGGGAGCCGACGCGTCCGCTGGATAAAGCCGTGGCCATGCTGAACATGGACATGATCGGCCGCATCAAGGATCAAAAAGTCTACATAGGAGGCGTTGGGACCGGCTCGACGCTGAAGGCTGTGGTCGAGCTGGCTTCGGAGAAATCGGGATTCAAGATCGAATACTCGCCGGGGGGATATTCCTCGAGCGACCATACGTCGTTCGTGGCGAAGAAAATTCCGGTGCTGTTTTTTTTCTCGGGGCTGCACTCGGATTATCACAAGCCTTCGGATACTTGGGAGAAGATCGATCCAGTGTCGGCGGCGCGGTTACTTGCCGTTGTCGCGGCGACCGGCGAACAGTTGGCGGATGCGGAGGAGCGTCCGGCTTTTATTGTGGTCGCGGAAGACAGGCCGGCGGGCGGGCCGGGAGGCAGCGGCTACGGTCCATACTTCGGATCGATTCCGGATTTCGGCGAGGTGGAAAACGGGGTGAAGTTCTCCGATGTAAGACCAGGATCGCCCGCGGCGAAGGCGGGACTGAAAGCGGGAGATATCCTGGTGCAGTTCGGCGACAAACCGATCAAGAATCTTTACGACTTCACGGATGCCCTGCGCCGCAGCAAAGTGGGCGATGTGGTGGAGGTCAAGGTGCTGCGCGATGGGCAGCCGGTTACCGCGTCGGTGAAACTCGAACAGCGCAAGTAGGCAGACGCCCACAGCGGCTTGAGCCCCTCTTAGCCTGAAAAACAACTGCTGAAAATTCGTAGGTTTTTGGGGAACGCACGACTGGGTCGATCAACGATAAAGTACTTAACTTCCCATGCCCATGACTCGTCCGTGACTAATAACCTGACAATCTCCACAAAACTTTATGTACGGATGGAACTTAGCACACAACATGCTGATTGATTTCGTGTTTGATTCATCAAAGCATCTCGTAATGAAGTTGATTGTAACTAGAATGGGCGTGGAGACGTGAGATAACCTTTCGGCGTTCCACTCGCGTTTCGATAGGAGAGGCTCCTTCGGGACCTTGCGCGGGGCGCGCCGGCCCCGGCGGTTCGCGGCCATTGTCCAGTAAGAGACGGTATCTCGGCGTTGTAGAGCGCTTAAAGGAGTCGAATCATGAGCAGGATCAGGTCATTCGCTTTCTTACGTGTCTTAGGAGTTGTCACTGCCGATCATTGGTTTGCGCGAGAGCGACACACTTACAAAAGGGTTGCCAAAATCTACATTCTACATTTGATGAGCACAAGCTGGGCAATCTGCCTGGGGTTG
>DATNIO010000217.1:0-19478 GCA_035604385.1 Verrucomicrobiia bacterium
CGTGGCGCCGGAAAGAATCGCGTCCGGGCCGTAGTTCTCGTAGTGCGGCTCGAAGATGACGACTTCGTCGCCGGGATTGATGATTCCCATCATCGCCGCCATCATGGCTTCGGTCGAGCCGCAGGTGACGGTGATTTCGCGCTCGGGATCGACGCGCACGCCCTGCGTGCGCTCGAATTTCCGGGCGATGGCGTCGCGCAATTCCTTAGCGCCCCAGGTGATGGCGTACTGATTGATGTCGTCGGAGATGGCCTGTCGGGCGGCTTCCTTCACTTCCGCGGAGGCGGGAAAATCCGGGAACCCTTGCGCCATGTTCACCGCGTCGTATTTCTGGGCCAGCCGAGTCATTTCCCGAATCACGGATTCCGTGAATCGCTCGGCTTTGGCGGACAGCGTTCGCTGTACTGCGGCCGCAACCTGTTTTGAGCCGGTGGTGGATTCGTCGCCAGCGCCCGATAAGCTCGATGGCGCGCTCAACGGCTTTCTCCGGTCCCCGCGGGACGCGATTTACGCGCAGCGGCCGGATGCGCGGCCACGGTTTTCACGGACACTTTTTTCGAGACGCGCGTCTCGTGCCGATCACCCGAAGGCGATGGGCCGTATACCTGACGATAAACCGCCGAGTTGCGAATCACGATCTGCACGTACTCCCTTGTCTCGGTGAACGGAATGGATTCCACGAACTCCGCCGTCTCGAGATAATTCTGGCCCGTCGTCCACTGCACCACATGGTCCTCGCCCGCGTTGTAGGCAGCCAGGGCCGCCTCCGGCGTTCCGAAGGACTGAATCAGATTGGCCAGGTAGCGCGAACCAAGCTGTAAATTGTAACCCGGATCGGTCAGCCGCGTGCGCGCATATCGTACTCTTAATTGTCGCGCCACCTTGAGGGCGGTCTTGGGTTCGACTTGCATCAGGCCGATCGCGCCCGCGTGCGACAGCGCTTTGGATTCAAACGCGGATTCCTGCCGGATCAGTCCGGCGACCAGCATCGGATCCAGCTGATTGCGCGCCGCCTCGCTACGCAGATTCAATTCATAGGGCAGCGGAAACGCCGCGCGCCACGCATCATACGGAACGTCCGTGATGTGCCGCGCCTCAAGTTGAGGAATCGCCTGCCGGACCGCGGCCATGCCGGCTCCGTAATGTCCGGCCGCGATGGCGGCGCCTCCCGCGTCGATCAACAGCTTCGGCGCGTGCGTCGCTGCATAAGCGGCGCGGTATTCGAGTTCCGCCGAGGAATCGAAAGCAATGTCGCTGAGCGCGTGCGCGCGAGCCTGCCGCTCCTCCGCCGCAGCCAGAACCGGCTGATCGAGCGCCGGCACAGGCGGAGCGGGAGGGATCACGGAAATAGATTCTGCGGTATCCATCGGCGAATCCCCGATGCCATCCGGTTCCGGGCGGACGCGCTCGGCGGCTTTCGCTCCAAAATAAGTCAACGGAAATCGGTTGGCGTCGGCGAGATAAAAACTGCGCGCGAGTCCCGGATTTCCCGAGCGCTCGTAGGAACGCCCGAGCCAGTACAGCGCGTCCTGAACGTAACTCGACATCGGATACCGGCGGACGTAGGCTTCCAACATATCCGCGGCCTCGGGCTTGCGATCCAAATAGGCGGTCCAGGCCAGGCGCCACTCGGCAATGAACGCGTTTCTCCCGTCCTGAGAGATGTCGAGCGAGCGGCGATAAAATTCCGCGGCGCGGGCGCGGTCCAGGTTCACCCAATAAAAGTTGCCGGCGCCGAATAGCGCGTCCGCGGTCCATGAACTTTGCGGATAGCGTTTGACGAGTTGATCGACGTCATCGAGCAACTGCGCTTCGAGTTTTTGCGTGCGATGGGCTTGCTCCATCGAAAATATGCGTTCGGCGTCTAGTTCGGGATCGGTCAGCGAAATTTCGCTCAGTTGCTCGAGCCTGCCTCCCAATTCGACTTCGCACTGCACGATGCGAAGGTCGGCGCGCTGATGATCCACGCCCGACAACTTCGGAAGCAGGCTTGCGAATTCCGTGCTGGCCTCGCGCCAGCGCTTGGCGATGTAGAACGCCTCCGCCCGCGCGATCTGCGTTTGCAGCGGCACGCCGGGGAAAGACTCGCCGAGCGCGGATTGCAGCGCCGGGATTTGCTGCCCCGCCGTCTTCGCTTCGTCGTTCAGCGGAAAGCGGTAATAGAGGTCCAGATAATCCGCGGCCGCGGCGAAGGGCTTTTCCGCTTTGGCTGCGGAAATTTTTTCATGCGCCTGCGCGCGCAACAAAAGCAGGGCGGGCTTTGCGTTCGTATTCGGATAGGCATCCAGCGCCGCCAGGGCAGCCTCGCTTTTTCCAATTTCCAGGGCCGTTTGCGCAAGAGAGGTCACCGTTAGTTCGGTCATCGCGCTGTTTGGAAAATCCCGCTGAATACTCTGGAACTGCTCGACCGCCGCTTCCTTCTGCCCCAGAGCGAGAGAGGCCTGCGCCTGCCAATACATTACATATTCGCGGAGCAATTTTTCGCCGACGGCTTTGCGCATCCAGCCGAGCGACAGGTCCGGCCTGTCCCGCGTGAGATCGTAGTAGCCGAGCGCGAGCGCCGCGCGGGCGCCGGTTTCATTCTTCGCATTTCGCGAGGCAAAAGCGGAGAGCGCAGCGTAGGTCGTCGCGTTCGGATTGTCGCGGAGCGATCGAGAAAGGTGCGCGAGCTGCTTTTCCAGCAGGTCGGCGCCCGAAGCCGTAGCAGCAGCCGCTGGCTTCCTGGACGCCGCAGAATTTGTGGAAGATTTCGATGCGTGATTTTTCGCAGAAGGCGCCGGCGTTTGCGTGCTCGCCTGCGGCGCGGCGCATACGAACAGCGCTACAGCCGCAACGCCAGTGAGGATGTGGAAGCAGACAAACTTCCCGGCGAGAGCTTTCGCACTACCGGCGCAGGACGGGAGATGGGTAAGGATACTCGCCAAGCGCTTTCGGATCTCCGCCGCCCAATATTTCCACCATCCAGTCGTAAAAGTAGTCCACTGGATGGGAATGGATGGATTGGAACCGGCGATCGTATTCTTTGTGAGCCTTCTCAATGTCGTCACGCAATCTGAAACACAAATCCTTGTTCTCGCGCCCGAGCCGCACGTCCTCGGGACGCAGCATCCGGATGTCCTGCATGCAAACCTTGGCGACGCGAAAAGCCCGCCGGTGCAATTCTTGCTCTTCTGGTGGCAGCAAGTCGAGATTAAAAATGGGCGCTGCTTCCACCGGTTGAACCGCGGCGCGCGCCTCCACTGCCGGATGCGTCTCGACGGGAAATTCCAGTTCAAAATCCGGCACCGGGTCGTGCAGAGTAACAGGTTCCGGGTCGTTCAAGAATACCGGCTCCAAAGCCGGAACAGGCTCAACCACGTTTGACATTTCAAAAGCCGGATTTCCGGATGCTGTTGGAGCCTGAACCGCCGGTGGAGTCTCCAAAACTTTCGGTGCCGGCACAACCGGCGCTGGCGCTGCCCATGCGATCTCTTCTTTTGGATGCGGAGGCGCGGGAGGAGGCTGCTCAAAGGCGCCAGCGGGTGGCGCGCCCATGGAAGGAAGGCGCAAAGTATCCGGTTCGAACGGCATCCGCATGGCGGGCTGCAATGCCCCGGTAACAAATCGCGAAAGGACTTCGAGCGTGGCGGCCAGCGAAGCCGCGGAGGTCTGTGCGCGGATCATCGAGGGCAACGCATTGCTGGCGCGGCTGCTCGCGCAGGCGGCCACCATGTCGTTGACCGCCTGGTGCAATTCGTCCGCGGTGCGCTGGATTTTCTCGAGGTTGTCACGCAGCGTTCGCGATACCGCCTGCTCGACTGCGTTTGGATCTGCCGCCATACCCGAGCCCCTCCAGTGGGTTGGCCCCAAACTCGATTATCGGAACCGCCAGCGAGTATTGTCAACTCCGCATCGGACAAGGGTTTCGGCACGCGCACGGGAGTAGAGGGCAGGTGGTGGGGGTGGTGACAAGGAGTCGACTGCGCCTCCACGCATTGGCGCTTTCCAAATCTGCCCTCTACCCCATAACGCCTCCGCCTCCTACCTCGTTGCTTCCTAGCTTCCCGCACATTGCCACCTGCTACCTGCAACCTGCCCCCATCCATTCATACTCTCAACTCTCGAGTGCTAACTCTCAACTCTTACCTTCGCGAAAGTGTTAAAATGTTGCCATGGGGGCGACACGGTTTCGACGGAAGCTGTCGCGACTCGAAGGCATGCCGGGCGCCACCTGCCCGCAATCGGGTGGAAAACTAGAACTGCCAACTCACAGTTGGCTATGGCTGCCTAGCTTAAACTAGGCCAGCTACGTTTCCCCGGGCTTCGCCTACGGGCCCGGCAAGAAACGTCACACAGTAGGCTGGCCGTCAAGTCTCGGTCCGGGGCGAGACGGCGAGAACCAATCGGACTAGCCGGTCGCGTTTCTTGCTCATTCTGAGCGAGGCTGGCGAAACAAACGGAATTGAGCTAAGCATGTAGGCTTCGAGCCGTAGCGCTTTTCGGACGGGGGTTCAACTCCCCCCGCCTCCATATAAATCATTTATAATCAGTAATTTACAGAGACATGAGAGGTGTATTTTCCCGGCATGCCCTGGGCTTTTCACTATACTGGTCTCCGATAGTTTCCGGATGGCCAACCAATCATCCGGCACGAGGCACAAAGGCACACTGTAATGTCCGGGCAGATTTCGCTCGGAGACCTTGTGCGCCGAGACTGTCAGGCGTACAGTGGGGGGCGGATTGACAAATGAAGGGAAAGTTTCGAATTGATGCTGCCCGTCAGATCTGGTGCTACGATGAAACGCTTCTTCCTCTGTCTGGTAGTGTTTTTTTCTATAGCCACCCTCGCAGTGGCCGGACAGAACAATGTGATGGATTCCGGGTCGTGGTCCGGCATCCTTGTGTCCAGCGCCTGCAACGCTGACGAAGCGTTTGCAGAAGTGCCCGATTGCTTCAAGGAGCAGCCCGGGGCGAAGCTGTCACTGATTGACGACACGACCAGGGTCATGTACGAGCTTGACCTGCAGGGACCGGTAGCCTCTCACCTGGGAGACGCCGTGACCGTGCGGGGGACACTCGATGGAGATGCGATTAAGGCAGCTTCCGTGGAGCCGATGTCCATCGGTCTCGCGGTTGGTCAGAAAGCTCCGGCTTTTTCGCTTCGTGACCAGTTTGGCCGGATACAAACCCTTGATACGTTAAAAGGAACGAACGGAACAGTTCTTCTATTTTTTCGTTCCGCGGATTGGTGACCGTTCTGCAAAGGGCAGCTGGTCCAGCTGCAAAGCGCAATACCGAGATTCGAAAAGCAAGGCATCAAGTTTGCGGCCATCAGCTATGACTCGCCAGAAATACTGAAATTTTTTACTGACCGGCAGAAGATCACTTATCCATTGCTGGGTGATCCTGACTCCAAGATTATTCGAGCCTATGGCGTCCTGAATGAGGAAGCTTTTGGGATGGAGAAAGGATTTGCGCGCCCTGGATATTTTTTCATAGGTCCTAACGGAATCATTCGAGAAAAGTTCTTCGAAGCGAAATACCGGGAACGGCTCACCGGAAATAGTCTTATCTCCAAGCTCTTCCCGGAATTAGGCCAGGAAGTAACCGATACGGTCGAAGCCCCACATCTTCAAGTGGCGCTCGAGCAATCCGATTCCGTGGGCGTTTCCGGCACTCACATCACCCTTGTTGCCGAAATTCGACTGCCCCCGGATGTGCATGTGTACGCACCCGGAGCGCAGGGTTATAAGCCCATTCAACTCGTGCTCGATCCCATTCCGGAACTGGAGTTCAAGCCGACTGAGTACCCTCCGTCCAAAATCCTCTTTTTGCCTGCGATCAAGGAGCGCGTGCCGGTGTTCGAGGGGACATTCCGCATCAGCCAGGATGTGAAAGTGACTACCAGGATGGAGACGTTGGGCGGGGTTGGGCCAGACGGAAAGGTATTTACAATTCTGGGAAAGCTTGAGTATCAGGCTTGCGACAAAACGATCTGTTACCTGCCAACCTCCGTCCCTGTTAAATGGGAACTGAAATTGTTTCCTCTGGACCGGATCCGGGCTCCCATGAGCATTCGACACAAATAAGCAGGCGATTTAGAAATCCGTGGAGTTGACTAAG
Organism: Verrucomicrobiia bacterium; assembly: GCA_035604385.1. Taxonomy (GTDB): domain Bacteria; phylum Acidobacteriota; class Terriglobia; order Acidiferrales; family UBA7541; genus Palsa-360. The sequence goes on from DATNIO010000217.1 coordinate 6,103, forward strand.
GAAGAGAATTAGCACTCTACTTATTTGGCGCGAAGTGTCCGCACGTCACCGTTCCGAGTCGTGACGCCGTCGCGGTCGAGCCGCTCCAGCAATGGCACGATGATCCTTCGGCTGCATCCGACCTCTTGGCGCAGGTCACTCACCGTAGCAGGTCCGTTGTTCCTTATGTATTGGCGGATCAATTCGGTCATGCGCTTCAATCCCTCCGCCACCATCACCACTTCAGCGTTGATCTCTACGATCTCGCCGGTCTCGATCAAGAACCGCAAGGCCTGCTGGGAAATGGAATCCGGCCCGAGTTGCTTGCGCGAGGGCGGATCAAACGGTTTGGCCAGGAGCAAGCTGCGCAGCTTCGCGGCCGCGGCTTGAAGGGGTGGCGACAGCGCTCGCTGATGCGTCACTCGGCGAATAGTGTTTCCAACTTGGACGAATTCATTCCTGCATAAATCTGCAACCAGAAATTCGAAGAGGTCTGCGAACGGTAGTTCGGCTTGAAGATGCACGCGTAGGTCCGAAAGGGGCAGGCCCGCTTGTTCCGGGTGCGCGCGATGGCGCGCTTCAATCGCATTTGCTGCATTCCGAAGCAACAACTGCCACCTGGCGGCGTCAACAGCGAAATCTCCCCGGAGGACAAGTTTTTCTTCAGCATCTAGCCGCGAGACAGCATGGGAAATGTCCGCGGCACTGAAATTCGACTTCAGCAGCAATTCAGATCGCCTGACAGCCAGGTCGCGCGAGATTTGCGAGGCCACAAATGGGAGCGCCTCGTCGCGTGATTCTGCGCGTTGCCGGAGAAAGCCCAGCCGCGTTTCGCTGCGGAATAACTTTCGGCTGGGGTCTGGATCGAGCACGACGCCTCCTGCCAATGTGTTCTGTCCGGCTGAGTCGCGGAGGACAAATCGGTCGCCGGCAAAAACAAACGCCCTGGCTTCGAGCTTAAGTTGAGCGAGTGCCTGTTCTCCAGGAGCTAACTCTTTGTGCGAGAAAAACACCACGTTCGCAAGGAGATTGGCGCTGCCATGATGAATGCGCACTTGCGCGCCGCCTCTGAGCCGGCGGTTCCCTCTCGGTGAGATTTCCAGAGCCGCGTCAAGGACCTCGCTTGGCCCGCCAAACTCGGCTAGCGTGACCACGTCGCCTCGATGGACATCATCAGTGGCAGCAATGTCGGTCAAATTGAGCGCAGTGCGCGTACCCGGCACGCCAAGTTCAACGTCACGGTTGTAGGACTGGATATTTCGAATCCGAGCGACTTTGCCGGATGGCTGGATCGTAACACTCTGGCCGCGTCGCAAAGTTCCGCCGGTCAGCGTGCCGGTAATCACCGTGCCGATGCCCCGCAATGTAAAAACTCGGTCAACAGGCAGCCGCGGTTTGCCAATATCACGCGAGGAGCGCGTGTCGGACAGAACTTGTGCGAGAGCGACCTTTAATTGGTCAAGACCCCGTCCGGTAACAACCGATGTGGGAACAATCGGCGCGTCAGCGAAGGGCGTGTCGCGCAATTTATCGCGAATTCCGGCGATCGCGCGACGTTCATCTTGTATTAGATCGATCTTGGTCAATGCGACTACAGCGCGTTGGACACCGAGGTAGCTGAGGATTTGCAGGTGCTCCTCGGTCTGAGGCATCCATCCGTCGTCAGCCGCAACAACGAATAGCGCCACGTCAATTGAGCCGACGCCCGCAACCATGTTCTTGACGAAGTCTTCGTGGCCGGGCACATCCACGATTCCGAGCAGGAAGGATGAAGCTCCAGGCGCGGAGGCAGGGAGTTCCAAGTGCGCAAAGCCGAGGTCGATGGTGATACCGCGTGCTTTCTCTTCGGGAAGACGGTCGGGATCGGTGCCAGTCAGTGCTTTGACCAGCGCGCTTTTTCCATGATCCACGTGGCCAGCGGTCGCGACGATGAAATGTTGGGGCTCTGCCATCGGAAGCCTTCACGTACTGCCGCAATTCGTGATGAGTACGGGCTATCTTGAGTCAGATTGCGGCGCGAAGCGCAGCCACGATTTCAGCGTCCTGATCCGGGAACACAGTGCGCAAGTCGAGCTTGAGCTGACCTCGTTCAATGTACCCGACAATGGGCGGCGTGTGCGAACGCAACCGTGCGGCCAATTCCTGCGGTCTGTGTCTGGTGTGAGTTACGTCAAGCGTCGTGGACTGCACAATCGAGCGAGGCAGTGCGCCACCGCCGATCTGCGCGCGGCCCTTGCCTATCGCCACTTTAAGCGGTAATCCATCGAGCGCCGCAATGATCTTCGCCGCGCGCGCTTGCAGTTCGTTGTTGGATGTGTGCAGCATCGCGAGCAGAGGAATACCGTGACTCAGCGCGTCGTTTGCTTCCGGAAGGTTTGTGGAATTACGCAAGTAAATGTCCACTGTCGCTTCCAGCGCAGCCAGGATTAGTTTGTCGCAACGTAGCGCGCGAAAGAGCGGCTCGCTTTTGAGCGCGGCGATCCGCTTCGATTTCCCCACAATAATTCCCGACTGTGGCCCGCCGAGTAGTTTGTCGCCACTGAAGCAGACGAGATCGACTCCATTTCGCAACACCTCCGCGGGCGTCGGCTCGTGTTCCAGGCCAGGAACGGTTTCGGTTTGAATCATCGCGCCGCTACCCAAGTCTTCGACAAATGGGATTCGCTTTTTGCGCGCCAGCTTCGCGATAGCTTCTGTTGATGGAGAGTCAACGAATCCCTCCATGAAGAAGTTGCTGCGATGCACTTTCAAGATCAGCGCGGTTTCGCGCGTGATCGCGCGAGCAAAATCATTGAGGGAGGTCTTGTTGGTTGTGCCAACCTCGCGCAGTTGTGCCCCGCTGGCCTCAAGAATGTCCGGAATACGGAATCCACCGCCGATCTGAATCAGTTCTCCGCGCGAAATCACGACCTGATTCCTGCGCAGCTGAACTCGCTGATGCTTATTCCTGCGCAAGCCAGTGGAAACCGGAACTTCGCCTGCACAGAAATGGCGAAGAATCAAAACTAGCGCGCTCGCGCCATTATTTACAACTGTGGCAGCTTCGGCGCCGCACAACAATGCGAGATTGTGTTCCAGGTACGCGGTGCGACCGCCTCGTCCTCCCTCGGCGAGTCCGTATTCAAGATTGTTGTATTGGGATCCAATTCGGGACACTGCTTCCATGACGGCAGGACCCAGTGGCGCACGACCGAAATTGGTGTGAATGAGAATGCCGGTTCCGTTGATCACAGGCTGGATGCGGGAAGCGCGCAGGATTCCCAGCGCGGAACGCATGAGCGAGAGAATGTCTTCGAACCCGGGTATCGTTCCGTGTTTGCGCAGAGCAGCCAGTTCGCGCCGAATCGTTGCTATGACGGCAGGGCGAGGCAGTCCCGGATCGCCCAGCGCTTGCGCGATCTGGTCGACAGACGGTATGCCGCGCAGCCCGGAACGTTTCATGCCACTACTCTGATCTTCGGCTTGCTGGACCGGACGATCTGACCGACAACGGCGGCGCAGGGAGCGTGATGCTTCCTCAGAAGCTTCAATACCGCATCCAAATTTCGTCGGGGCACACTCAACAGAAGACCGCCGCTGGTCTGCGCATCCGTCAATAGAACTTTTTGAGCCTCAGTTGCGCCATCCCATTCTGTAAAATTGGTCGCGAAGGCAAGATTGTCCCGGCTGCCGGCAGGGATGCAGCCAGCCGCAATTAGCTGGAAAACTTCCGCGCTGATTGACGGCACCGTGCCAGCAACAATCTCGGCGCCAACACCGCTGGCGCGACACATCACGCCCAGATGCCCGAGCAACCCAAATCCTGTCACATCAACGGCGGCTCTGAGAAGCCCTCTCTCGGCCAGTTCGGGTCCAACACTGTTGAGCTTTGTCATAAGGGCGATAACTTTCCGTTCCAGCAAACGATTGGTTAGACCACGCTTGATTCCTGTGGTGATGATACCTGTGCCTAGCGGTTTCGTGAGGATCAGCACGTCGCCCGCACGAGCTTTCGCGTTGGTCAGCATGTGCCGCGGCGACACCATTCCTGTGACGGCGAGACCGTAGATCGGTTCCGGGTTTCGAATTGTATGGCCGCCAATCAGAACAACCTTTGCTTCTTTGATCTTCGCCGCGCCTCCGCGAAGGATCAGATTAATGATGCGAGGTGGCACCAAGTCTGCCGGTATTCCCATGAGGTTAAGCGCCGTCAGTGGGCGCCCGCCCATGGCATAAACGTCGGACAAAGCATTTGTTGCCGCGATCTGTCCGTAGGCATACGGGTCGTCGACGATAGGAGTGAAGAAATCAGTCGTTTGCACCAGTGCGCGATTTTTGTCGATACGATACACCCCTGCATCGTCTCCGGTGGCGGCGCCAACCAGGACATTGCGGCTGTTCAGAATTGGTAGCTGACGCAGAACCTGCGTCAGAGCCTGCTGGCTGAGTTTGGAAGCTCAACCGGCGCAAGATGACAACGCGGTTAGCTTAAAAATCTCCTCGCGCGACATGGGCGGTCACCTCCTTTCGACAATGTTTTCAATGCTAGAAAAATGGCGGAGAGGGTAGGAATCGAACCTGCCCCCCGGCACAAAGTGTCGGGGCAACGGTTTTGAAGACCGCGACGACCACCAGGCACGCATCACTCTCCATGTAAGTAAAACGCATCAAAACTAATAAACTCCAAGATTTACTAGAGTAGGTGTTACTGAACTAAGGCGGCTCAGGATACACTGAAGATAAATTATTGTCGCCTACCGGCAGCGCACAGATTACCGCCAGATTCGGTTGCCGCGACGGCTTGGTGTGGGTGGCGCACTGCAATATTCGTCGACAAGCTAGAGTTTCCCGTCCAGCGTCTTGGACAGATCGTCATGGTCGATCAAGCCGACGATGGTCTTGATCTTTCTACCGTCCCGCGAATAGAGCATGCTTGTGGGCATGCCCAAAATGCCGCCAAACTTTTCAGCAATTTTGGAGTTGCCCAGCAGGATTTGATAGTTCATCGCCTCAGGATGGCCGTTCACATCGAAGCGCCGGTCCCGCACGTATGGCTGGACAACTTTGTTCCCTTCATCATCCATGGCGATGCCCAGGATCACCAATCCCTTGGGGCCGTACTTCTCGTTAAACTCGATAAGCCATGGTATCTCGGTGCGGCACGGCGCACACCAAGTGGCCCAGAAGTTCACGAGCACCACTTTTCCCTTGTACTGCTCGATCGAGGCACTTGTGCCCTCCATCGTAGGGATTTGCAGGCTCGTCTCAGGGGCCGCACTACTGGTTTCCTTGGTACCCTGATTCTGCATTCCCTTCCCGCAACCAATCAGGGTGAGCACCGCCACAACACAAGCCGTTGCCGATAGTTTTTGGAATTTACTAGACACTTGCCGACGCTCCTTATTTCACGAATCCATTCAGAAAAGTCAATTTGCCTGAAAGCAAAGTCAAGCGATTGACGAATATCAGACAACCTACAGCGAGCAATAGGACGCCGCTGCCGACCTCAACGGCGTGCAAGTAGCGGCGGAAACGCTGGTAAAAACCCAGGAACTTGTTGATTCCTAGAGCGGTTAGCAGAAATGGGATGGCCAGGCCGGCAGAGTAAACGGCCAGCATGAAGACGCCGCGCGATACGGTCTCGCTTGTCGCGGCCATGGCCAGCACACCTGCCAGAATGGGGCCGATGCACGGCGTCCAGCCAAACGCAAACGCGAAGCCCAGTAGGAAACCGCTCATGACTCCCGCAAATGGCCCAGCGTTGGGGTCCTTGTCGGTTTGGCCTCCCAGGTTGCGGAAATGTATATCTCGATTGAGCCAGCGAGTGAGCATCGGTCCAGCCAGAAAAATGAGCGAAACGGAAATCAGCTGCGCCGGTCCGAAGAATTGTGGGGCGTCATCACCCATGCGTATCCAGATTACCAGGCCGGCGACCGCCAGCAGCGCACCCACGATCATGCCTGTGCGCACCGGAATCCGTCCGAGGATGCCGATTAAATGGAGGCCGAACAGAACGATAATGGCTCCAGCGAATGGAGCTAGAAGATTCCTGTTTTGCAGCAGAAATTGGCCGACGGCGCTGGCCGACGCGCCGAAGGCCACAAACACCACCGAGAAACCCATGACAAATGCGAATGAGGACGCCACCAGGCTCCCTCGAGGCTTTTCCCCTCGCCGCAACTGTTCGACCCCGATTCCTGAGAGCATCGAAATATATCCGGGCACCAACGGCAGCACGCACGGCGAAAGAAACGAAATCAGGCCAGCCACAAAGGCCGCAAGAATTGAAACTTGCAAAGTTGACTCCTAATCTTAAACTGGAAAGATCCGGTTCAAGTAACCTGTGAATGACGACGCTTGTTCTAATCTATTGGGCAAAATCCAACGACTTAGCAAATTCGAAAATCTGTGATTTTCGAACGATCGCTTACTGGGTAAATTTTTAATCAGTGCTGCTGAGTCAAGCCCCTGGCTTTTCCAAGGTGAAAGACGATGTGAGCTGGATCGTCTTGTGCAAAGTGCGATATAGCGGACAGCGCATCGCGTAGATCCCGTGCACTCGCTCCACAGTTTCAAGGGCTTGCTCAGGCGCCACCAGACGCATAGCCAGGTGGATGCGCCGGATTACAAGCACGCCTTCCTCTGTTTCCACTTCGCCAGTTACTTCTCCCACGAGCTTCCCGTTGCTCGCATCGATGTGACGCGCTTCCAGCGCGCCTCCGAATGTGCCGAGCATTCAACCGGCTGTCGCTGCGATCACGTAGTCGATGGTGGACGCGTGAGACTCCTTCAGCAGGGCTGGGTCAACCTTGTAATGCTCGGCAATCGCCCCGTGAACGCTAAAAATCACCGGTTGCGCTTCACCGGGTAACCAGGCGATCCGCAAGGGGCCGACCTTTCGCTCAATGCGAGCTTTGGAAACGTACGCGACATCGGACACGGCTGCCTCCTGTTCCGTTCAAGGCTGTTCAGGTCATTTGCAAATATCGACGTTCTACTTGTGCCGAATATCTTCCGGAGCACGTTGCCGATCGAGCGGCAAAACTTGCACTTGCCAATGCACCGGAACCGAGGTTGGCAAGTAACAGATCTTTTTATCGCAAGCCTGATAATCCAATCTTCCGTTGATCGTAAATGCTTTTCCGTCCGTTCCAAGCGAAGAGCTAAAATCCGCGGCGGCGCTTATCTTCAGATCCTGAGTGAGGCGGAATTTCCCCTCGAACACCGGCACGCGTTCCTTGATGGCCGGCAGATAGAGAACTTCCGCGTGTGGATAGCTAACCGGGGTGAACGCCATCCCCGGCGTGGGCTCCATCACCAGCGCGATCGGCTTATAGCCTTGGGTCCCCGGTGCGTAGACATGCACGTCGGGCGGGAGTTGGATTTCGGCCGTCAAGGCGATACGCCCACCTGGAAAGCCCGATCGATCCGATTGTTCGACGGCGAGGGTAAGGTGCGGCGATTGAACCGTGTCGGTCACTTCGTCGCCTAAGGTCGGGAACAGCTTGCCAATAATATTGTTCCCAGTAAAACGTTGCCGGTACTTCACCTCGAAAAACTTTTCCCGAATCACGCCCCGGGTGTCGATAAAGAAATATCCGGGCCGCGCCATTCCCTTGTATTGCCCAGTCGCCTCGGCGTTCAGAACTTCGTAAGCGCGAATGGTTTTAGACTCCGGGTCGGCCAGCATGGGAAATTCGATTTTCTTCCGGTCGGCGAAGGACTTCAATATGTCCACGCTGTCATAGCTGATAGCGGCCAGTTTGATTCCTTGTTTTTCAAATCGTGCTTTTGCGTTTTGCAGCTGGACCAGCTGCCCTTTGCAGTATGGTCACCAATCGGCCGAACGGAAAAAAAGCAGGATTGTGCCCTTCGGTCCTTTCAATGTATCCAGGCTTTGCTCACCGCCAAACTGATCGTGGGCGGAAAATGCAGGGGCCTTCTGACCGACATCGAGGCCAATGGAAGTGTGCATTTTCAACGACGCCACATGAACCGTATTGCCCTCGACCGTGCCGGTAAGGGTCATGCTGTCTCCCAGATGCCCAACGGCTGGGTCCTGAGGATCGAGCATGTAGATCTGCCGGGTGGTATCGTCATACAACACAAGTTTAGCGCCGGGCACATCTTTCTCGGTGCACTTGGGAGCCTCGCCAAAAGCTTCGTCCGCAGTGCAATTATTGTTCATGATGACGCCGGACCATGTTCCGAGCGTGGGATTATTCATTTGGCCACCCCTGGCTACTCCGCAAAGGGAAAAAATTGCCACCATGAAAATCACGGGGAATTTCATTCTCATTGTGTCCCCTCCTGAATGTTTCACTTCAATTCCCTTCCATCTATCGGCAACTATCGAAGACGATAGCATGATTCGCGTGTGCCGCACTATTAGGTCCAGTCAAAACAACGATGGCTTCAGATCTTAAAGCTTCAGATTTCTTTCGAAGTGATTTCGTACTTAAAATTGTCGGGATTAAGGCAGTCCAGCCGGGCATCAGCGGTTTCCGCCTGCGGATACATCAGAAACCCGACGGGCGCGCCGCCCGAGCCGGGAAGCGCAACATCATGCGCGAAGTTGTAGGCGATCCAGTTCATCTCCCACGAGCCGAAAAGCCGCGCGCGCGCTTTCTTCACCATGTCGTCATCCAGCGGACGATTTCCGGGCGGCTCCTCAAGCGCCACCTTCCGCACATCCGCCGGATCGACCGGAACCCAGCCATAGGCGTCGAGGTGGACTTCCGCGCGGCAGTGTTGGGCTTTGGTCACGTTTTCCGACGCGGTGCCGAGGCTCCTATATCCCAACTCCGATTTTGCGACGCGGATGCCATAGACGTCGCGCGCAGGAAGGCCCGCGGCGCGCGCGAGGCCGACGTAAAGCGCGTTGAGATCGGCGCACTTGCCGCCGAAATCCCTGGACTCCAGCATGAAACGAATGTCGCCGACACCGCAGCCGCGCGTCTTTGGGTCCCGGAAAGTATTCTCAACAATCCACTCGTAGATCGCGCGGGCCTTCTCGATGTCGCTATGCGCGCCGCTAGTGATCTCGGTCGCAGTGGCTTTCACGATGCCATCCGTGGGAAGGAGTTTTGTCGGCCGGAGATAATAACGCAACTCCGAGGCGTCGGTCTTGGGCGCCTTAGTAGGCGCGGACAGATCAACCGTGTAGTCCCTGGTGGCAATCCGGCTGGTGAGTGTGAGAACTGGCTTGACGCCGGCGGGAAATTCCGCGGCGACGATTCCCATCGCATCAGCCTTGCTTTCCACAATTTTTGCACTGCCGCCCTCGGCATGGAAGCGATTTGCGAAAGTCCGCTGGAAAGGAGTTTCACGAATAAGGGCCGCCGGTATCCACACGCGAGTGGCTCCGGAAGTAGTAAGGACTTCAACGCGGGTGGTCAGCTCAAACGTGCGCCACTGGTACGGCGCGTCGCTCTCCGCAAACAAGCGCGCCGCATTCGGGAGCGCGAAGCATGCGGATGCGGCGCCAGCAGAACGCAGGAAGTCGCGGCGGTTCATTGATGTGTCCTTTCCCTTCGTTGCTGCCCAATCTTCAAGACCGCGTCGCCGTCATCCGCTCCGGTCTGCGCCTTTTGCTGGGCCAATGCGGCATTCAGACGAAAGTTGCCAGTTATTATGGCCGGAGCGAGTGTCAGTCCAATGCCAGTAAGTTCCATTAGTTGCCTCCTCAGATGCTAGCTAGGCGCGAACACTCCTTACGAATTCCGCGAGTGCAGTTCCTATCTCAACAGGAGAGTCTTCCTGCAAATAATGAATACCCTTGACCGTAACCACCCGTTGGTTGGGCCATGATCGGGCAAACTCGCGGCCCCGCCCGGCCACTAAGATTCTGCCGGGTTCGCCGATGAAGAAAAGCTTGGGGAGCGTAGATTGGGACAGCCATTTCCCATATCTCTCAACGATCGCGACAACATCGGGCGGCTCGCCATCAATCGGAATCTCGCGCGGCCAGACAAGCGTTGGCAGCCGGGACTCGCGGTCCCGATAAGGGGCCCTGTAGACTTCCATTTCTTCGGCGCTCAGCTTGCGCAAGATCCCACTCGGGAGCATGACCTCAACGAAGAAATTCTCGTCGAGCACCATGTGCTCTCCCTTGTCCGACCGTAGCGCGTGGAAGGGAGAATTGGGACCCAACTCTTCCCAGCGGCGAGATTGGAGAATCGCCTCCATATAAGCGATTCCCTGCACATGGCCGGGGTAGCGAAATGTGCGGTTGAAGCCCAGAGCCGATCCCCAATCGTGTACTACAAAAATCACGTTCTTTGTAAGTCCCAAAGCATCGAACCACGCATCGAGATACCGCTCATGATCGACAAATCGATAAGATCGCGTGGGCGACTTCCCCGATTGACCCATGCCAACCATATCAGGCGCCAGGCATCTTCCGAATTTGCTGACGTAAGGGATGATGTTGCGCCAGAGATAGGAGGAGGTTGGATTGCCATGGAGAAAGATGATGGGATCGCCGTGCCCGGTGTCGACATAGCTGATCTCGGTATCGAGCACAGCGACGCGCTTCCTTGGGTAAGGATCCATAGCACTGATTTTAGATTCCTCCGTCGGCAGAAGTGCATTTGAAAACTTTGATCCCAGTGCGAAGGCCGGCAATCCCATCAGGAGCTTATTGGCGTCCCGTCGTGAAAACTTTACTGACATGGACCACTCCTCCTCAATCGGCCTCAAGTTGATTTGTCGATTCTCGCGCTTCCGTTCCATGAACCGACATTGCTCCCGCCGGGATTGCAGAGACTTCACCGTGCGGCTCAATGCTCCAGCTCTTAGCCATGCGGTTACCACCCGCTGTCAGGCAAAAAAATGCTGACAGCTCGATAATTTCCGCATTGCTGTAATATTTCTTTAGCTCTTCATATACCTCACTGTCTCGACCATCGTCGAGCGTGAGAGTCCTGGCGTAATGGAGAGCAGCGCGCGTCTTGGGGTCTGGATGCTCCCAATTGGGCAGCGCGCAGCTGGTTTTCTCTTCTTCAGTGATCGTCGTAGCCAGTGGAGAGGTCTGTCGAGCACAAAATTCGCAGCCGATCATCTGGGCGATCTGGATACGCGCAAGCTCCTTGATGTCGTGAGGCACGGAGCCGCCGCGGTGGAGCATGTCCCAGTAGCTTGCAAAGGCCTTGGCCACTTCGGGATTGTGAGCCATGGTCCGGTACCAGGCCTGCGGCGGACTCTTCGTTACGGCAGCCCCGTCAATAACCTGGCGCAACTTCGGGTCCGTGACTTCCTTGTCGGTAACTTGGGGAACATTCGGCACGTGCATCGATATGGACATTCGCTGCCTCTTCGTTCTGCGTTTTTCCACTTCAACTCTGTTCGACGTATCGACAACTGTCGAACATACTAGCATGAACTGTATGTGCTGCACTAGCGGAAGATTCAGAACAAATTAAGAGTCGGTGAAGGCTTCAAGGAGCGATCTTCCTCAGGCGTTTCAAATACTCGCTCCAAGTTTTCCGTCGCATCCGCAAGAACATATACTTGGATTCGCGTCGCGTCTCAATGAGGCCAGCGGTTGCCAGCTCTTTAATGTGGTGGGAGAGCGTTGCCCTGGAGATCGGGATCTTCGCCCTCAAATCAATGCACGAAATCTCGTCTTTCGTGGCAGCGATCCGTTCAAGAATATCGAACCGCCTGGAGTCGACGAGCGCTTTCGTGATCTGAAGAAATCGCCTCTTGTTCATTGCCGAATGATACCTTAGATTGTCCCGTGAAACGCATACTGAAGACGATCGAGGAGTTTCGGCCGCCGAGAATCCCGTCGCGGCTGCTTCTGCATACAAGTGGAATGGCTTAGAGGATACTGATTAGGTCGCGTCTATTTGTGCGTCATTCGGAAAGCCTGCAGAGAATTTCCGTGTGTGTATTACGTGTGTGAAAACCGCAATTCCTGAGTCCTCTGCGTTTCGTGCGTATTGAAAAATCAGCAACTTATTTGTCTTCAACAGATCTTCTTATTCCAACTCCCCCCGCCTCCACCTGCCGTCACGCGTGGTGTGCCGTGGCAGGTACCCACCGTAGCACCGAGAGCAAACATTTCTTCTCGCCCCGCAATAATTTGGACCACAATAGATTTGCCGAACATCTTCAGTTTTACCCCCTTCCAATTGTCGGCGACTTGACGGCGGAGGTTTTTCCTTCCACTTCCGCAACTGCTCCTTGCACTCTGTCTTAGTCGCCAGGCTCAGCACAGGCAGAAAATGCGTACTCCCCAAAACGCCGGAAGCCGGAATTCGCGACGAAATCGCGCGGTGCGCTGGCTTCTCCTGTTCGCGATGATCTGGAGTGGCTCCGTCGCGGCGCAGCAGCCAGGCCAGGACGACTTGAACGGGCAGAGCATGGAAGAACTTGTGAAATTGAAAGTGGATTCGGTTTACGGCGCCGCCAAGTTTCTTCAAAAGGCGGAGGACGCAGCGACCTCGATCACCGTGGTCACTGCCGAGGAGATTCAGAAACACGGGTATCGAACCCTCGCGGATGTCCTGCGGGGCGTCCGCGGCTTCTACGTGATCAACGACCGCAACTACAGTTATGTAGGCGTACGGGGATTGTCACTGCCGGGGGATTACAACGCGCGCATTCTCTTCCTGCTCGACGGCCATCGAGTCAACGACAACATTTTCGACGGGGCTTATGTCGGCACGGAATTCCCGGTCGATATCGATCTGATCGCGCGCATCGAGATTATTCGGGGACCCGATTCCTCGGCCTATGGCACGGGTGCATTTGCAGCGGTCATCAACGTGATCACCAAGCGGGGCCGCGATTTGAACGCCCTCGAATTTTCCGGCGAAGCGGGAAGCTGGAATTCCTACAAAGCCCGAATCAGCTATGGCGACCGTTTTGACAACGGACTGGAAACGCTGCTCTCCGGCACTTTCTATAACAGCCAGGGGCACAAACAACTTTTCTTTCCGGAGTTTGACAGCCCGGCCACAAACAAGGGGATCGCTGAAAACGTCGACGGCGACCAGTCCTACAGCGTGTTCGGCGACATCATCTTCCGCGATTTCAACATCCATGTCGTCGGCTCCTCCCGGACAAAACACATTCCCACCGCCTCCTTCGGCACGGTTTTCGACGACCCACGAAACCAAACGACGGATGCCCGCCGATACGTCGATGCCCAGTATCACCACACGTTTGGATCCTGGGAGACGCTTGGGCGGCTCTCCTACGATTGGTACGGCTATCACGGAATCTACGTCTACGACTATGCGGGCAAAGGAATTCCACCGTTCACCGAAAATTACGACGCGGCGAATGGAACCTGGTGGGACTTCCAGGGAGACGCTTCCAGGACCTTTTTCAAACGGCACAAAGTCACGTTCGGCACGGAATTCCGCCAGGATATCCGGCAGCGGCAATTGAACTACGACATCCAGCTG
>DATNIO010000218.1:0-3497 GCA_035604385.1 Verrucomicrobiia bacterium
ACGCAGATCCGCGCGGGGAGTTACCCGCACGGTTCGTTATTATCTCTCAACTCGGACCCGATAGGCGATAGGATCGCCGATCCCCGCTTCGGCAAAGGCACTGAGCCGCAGCCGGCAACTATCGCACGCGCCGCACGCCGCATCTTCAAACTGGTAGCAGGACCAGGTTCGATCCAGCGGCGCACCCAATTCCATGCCGCGCTTTACTATTTCCCATTTTCGCATACCGATGACCGGAGTCACAATTTCAATATGCGTCTCAGGACGCGTTCCCTCGCGCACCAACTGCTGGAAGACACGGTAATATTCGGGCCGGCAGTCCGGATAGCCGGAACTGTCCTCCGCGACGGCCCCGATGAAGACCGCTATGGCCCCAATGACCTCCGCCCAGCTTACCGCAACGGCAAGGAAATGCGCGTTACGAAATGGGACGTATGTGGGGGGGATTTCGTTCCCGCCAATCGGGGCTCCTGTTGACCCCTCCGGCACGGCGATGCGGGTATCCGTCAGGGCTGAGCCTCCGATTTGAGCGAAGTGGTCCAATTGCACGACCAGGCGTTCATGGATGGCATAAAAATCGGCGATTTCGTCGAATGCCTGCCGCTCTCGCCGCTCGGTACGCTGGCCATAACTGGCATGAACCAGAGCCAGGTCGTGCGTCTCGCGCGCGATCGATGCCGTGACGCAGGAGTCCATCCCCCCGCTCAGCAAGACTACCGCCTTGGGTCTCCGACTCATGGATTGAGGCAGCTCTTCCTCTATACTGTTGGATGCAATACTGAACCTCGGAGTCTATACGCCGCGAGTGGCCGGATGCCAGATGAATTTATGAATTTGCAGTCCTAGCCGTACCGGCAAACCGTCCGCCAAAATCCACTCCGCTAAATCCTGTGAATTCATGCCCCCCCATGCGCCCTCGGGATCGGCGTGCACGGGGGAAAAAATCACTTGGTGGACGCGCCGCGCCAGATCGTGTTGCAGAGTAAAGTCTCGCGCGAATTCGTAGTCGCGCCGGCTCGAGATCACGAACTTGATCTCGTCTTTGATATCAAGCGCCGCCAAATTTTCCATTTGAAACGTGTTTGGTTCCCCTGAATCGGGGCATTTGACATCCACAATCTTGATGACGTCGCGCGGTAGCACAGCTACAGGCCGCTCGCCGCTGGTTTCCACCATGACTCGATAGCCACCATCCAAAAGTTTCTGCGAAAGCGGGATCACTTCCGGCTGAAGCAGCGGCTCGCCTCCGGTCAGTTCGACGAGCGAAAGTTTATGCGAATTCCCTGCGACGCCTGGTTGCGCCTGCGCCGGAGTGTTGGCCAACTCATCCACGCGCGCCAGGACTTCTTCGACGCTCATTTTCGTTCCGCCGTGGAACGCGTACGCTGTGTCGCACCACGTGCAGCGCAGATTGCACCCGGTAAGGCGAACGAAAATGCAGGGCAGGCCTGCTCGTGTGCCTTCGCCCTGGATCGACCGGAAAATTTCCGTGATGGTCATGACGCTTCTAATGGCTCCCAGGCGAGGCTTTTCGACGCTTGCGCCTATGGACAAGAATGACCGCCGCGACAATCACGACCGCCGCCCCGAGGAAGCGAAATGGTTCCAACTCATATCCAAGCCAACGAAGCACCAGGATGTAGCCCAGCCCCACGGCAACGGCCGGCAGAATGATGATAAGGAAAGACCGGTTCATGGCAAAAAATATCCGATCAAGACCAGTACGTCGCCGAAGTCGTGTCCGTCTCCCAGACCGTGACGCGCGCGATGCGCGCTCCCTCGGGCATCGCCTTCATCTGCCGCGAAGTCTCGTCATAGAAAAACTTGGCGAGATTTTCGGCCGAGGGATTAATGACGTCGAAGGGCGCCTGATCGTTCAGGAACTTGTGATCCACTCCCTCAACGATATCGCGGATCACGCGCTTCAAATGCGTGAAATCGAAGAGCAGGCCGATGGAATCGAGGCCTGGTCCTTCGAGAATGATTCGCACTTTGTAATTGTGCCCGTGCGGATTCTCGCACTTTCCCTTGTAGCCGCGCAGGGCATGCCCCGCGGAAAAAGACTCGTCAACGCTGACTTGAAACATCGATTTTCCCTTTAGAATATTGTGCGAGAACTGCAATCGTCGCCGGTCTCAGTGGCGCGGGCTTCAGCCTGCGGGGTTTGGTCCTTGCAAGCACGAACCCCCGCAGGCTGAAGCCCGCGCCACGAAATTCCGTCTACCCCTGCATGAACCGTTCGACTGCGGCGATGTCTCTGGTGGTCGCGTACGCCGGAAGCGATTCCATGAAGATTTTACCATACTGCATGCGCTGGATGCGGTTGTCGAGAATAGCCAGAACGCCGCGATCGGTGCGCGAGCGGATGAGCCGCCCGAAGCCCTGCTTGAGCGCTAGGACCGCCTCGGGCACCTGATATTCCGCGAAGGCGTTGCGGCCGTCCTCTTGCAGCGCCTTGACGCGCGCCGCGACGATGGGATCGGAGGGGACGGCGAACGGTAGCCGGTCCACAATCACACAGGAAAGCTGCTCGCCGCGAACGTCGACGCCTTGCCAGAAGCTCGAAGTGGCGAAGAGTACCGCGCCTTCCGTGGTCCTGAATTTTTCGAGGAGGGCCGTGCGAGGCGCTGAGCCCTGGATCAGCAGTGGGAAACGCACGCGCGTGCGCACGCGCTCGTACAAATCGTTCATCTGACTGTAGCTGGTGAAGAGGCAGAACGCGCGCCCGCGCGAAATCTCGAGCAGGCGGACAATTTCCTGCGCCGCGCGTTCGGGAAACGCCGCGTCCCGCACATCCGGCAAAGTCGCCGGAACATAAAACAGGGCCTGATCGCCGAAATCGAATTCAGAGGGCAGGACGCGCTCGCTGGCCATGTCGATCCCAAGGCGCTGCTTCAGAAAATTGAAACGCCCCTCAACCGCCAGCGTCGCCGAAGTGAGAATGATCGTATCGAACGGCTCGAACAGGCGCTCGCGCAGCAATGCGCTCACGTCGATCGGCGTCGCCGCGACGAAGACGCCCTTGTTGCGGCGTTCGAACCAGTAGACGTAATTCCCTTCGCTTGATTCGAACAGAAATTTCAATTCGCCGCGTAGTTCCATTCCGCGGCGCGCGATGTTCAGCAGCTCCTCGGGCTTTGCGGGGAGCGAGGCGATTTCAGCTTCGAGGCTTTTCAGCGCGTTCACCAGGGCATCGTAGGCCTCGCGGTTTTGTTCGAGGAAACCCGCGCGCTGCGTCTTGTCGAATGGAAACCGGCCCTCGCGCGCGGGGAAGGCCTCGAAAAAACTGCGCGCCCTCTCGCGCATCCGGGTGATCTGCTTTTGAAGCCCCGTGCCGCCGGCCTTGGTGACGCGCGCGGCGATCTCGGCGTCGCGCGCCAGCTCATCGAACCGGTAATTTGAAATCTGCCTGCCGAAGTAGTCGCTGGCGACATCCTCGATCTCGTGCGCCTCGTCGAAGACCACGGCGCCGTATTCGGGAAGCACGCTGCCGAAGT
>DATNIO010000219.1:0-35304 GCA_035604385.1 Verrucomicrobiia bacterium
CTAGAATCCTCGGGATCATGGATTTGCCTGCGGGGCAGCGAAGGCACCCAGTTGGACGCGCCGGCCGTGCTCCAGGATGCCTGCCATAACCTGGTCGGCGAGCGCCAAGGCGCGCCGGCCCGCAGCGCCGTCCACCGCTGGGGCATTGCGAGTCCGCACGGATTCCAGGAACGCGCGCAATTCGGCTAGCAGGGGTTCTTCCCGGTCGGCGGGAAGCGCCGCAAAATCAAACTTGGGCTGCGGACCGGGTTCGGCAACCCGCACGCGGAGCGCGTCCTGGCGCGTGAAATCCACGGAAATATATTCGTGTTGCTGGAAGAAGCGCATTTTTCGCACTCGCTCGGTGGAAACGCGGCTGGCCGTGACATTGGCAACCGCGCCGGTCTCGAAATCCAGGCGGGCATGCGCGATGTCCACTTTGTCGGTCAGAACGGGTATTCCGATGGCCTTGATGTCCACCACGGGCGCGTCAACCATTGCGAGCAGAATGTCCAGGTCGTGGATCATGACATCATAGACCACATCGATATCGAGGCTGCGCGGCGTGAACACGCCGAGGCGATGAACTTCAAAGTAAAGTGGACGGTTCAGTACAGGCATCACCGCGACGATCGCTGGATTGAACCGCTCCAGGTGCCCGACTTGCAGGATGCGTCCCGCGCTGGAGGCTGCGGCCAGCAATTCATCCGCTTCCGCCAGCGAGGCGGCCATCGGCTTTTCGACTAGCGCATCGATGCCGAGTTCGAGCAAGCGGCAGCCGACACGCGCGTGCTCGACGGTCGGCACGGCCACACTTGCAGCGTCCACCTGGCCGGCGAGCGATTCGATATCCGGGAAAACCTTTGTGGAAAATTCGGCGGCGATTTTCCCGGCGCGATCGGCGCTCGAATCCACAATGCCAACCAGTTCCGCGTCGGCGAGTTCGCGATACACGCGAGCATGATTCCGCCCGAAATCTCCGGCGCCTACGACTGCGACGCGGACTTTATGACCACCCTGAATTCCCTGACTCACAACTTCCCCTGTTTCGCCGGTTGTTCCGCCCCTCCGATGGCCTCCAGCGGAAATGCTTCGATTGCGATTCCGGCGGCGTCGGCGGCTTCGATGACGCGCGCCCGGTCGAACAGCAGCGTGCGGCCCGCGTCCATCGCCAGCGCGGTGACACGGCAACGCTGCATGACTTCGACGGTTTTGAGGCCCACAACGGGTACATCAAATCGCATGTCCTGCCGGGGCTTGCTCACTTTTACCACGACCAGCGTGCCGCCATCCGCGATGCGGGCGGCGCGCTCGATGGTTTCGTCCGTGCCCTCCATGGCTTCTACGGCCACGCAGGCGCGGTCGCGAATCACCACCGTCTGGCCAAGATCGAGCCCCGCGATTTGACGTGCAATTTCCCGACCGTAGGCAATGTCCTCCGCTTCATGCGCGTCCGGCGCGCGGCGCGTCAAAACACCCGGAGCGGGAACCAGTGGCTTCAAAAACGAGGTCGAGTCCACCAGTTGAACTCCTTCCGATTCCAGAACGCGGGCGACTGCGCCGATGAGCGAATCGGTATTTTTCAGCGGGAGCGAAAGCAGAAGTTTCGCCAGTTTCCAGTCCGGACGAATGGAGCTGAAAATTTTATTGTGCTTCACTTGCCCGGCCATAACAGCGCGGGTGACGCCCTCCTGATGAAGCAATTCAAGCGTGCGCGACAGCTCGCCCAGGCTTACCCAATGCAAACGGGCCGCGACTTTTTCGAGTTCCGGGGAAGCCTCTTCGCGAATGGCGATCACGGCCATTTCAATTCCCTGGTCGCGCGCCGCTTGCAAAACGAGAAACGGAAATTGTCCGTTGCCGGCAATCAATCCCCATCCGGCGGAAGGATCCGGAATCGTCGAAGATTGCATAGGCGTCGAGGAATTCATTTGTGGAGGCCGCGCTCTGCCGATTCGATAAATTCCACGAGCTCCCGGACATCGGGCGAACCGTTCAGTTGCGCGCGAATCTGTTCGAGCGCCTGCGTGGTGTTGAGCTTGGAGCGGAGCAGAAGGCGAAACGCGCTCTCGATGGTTTCCAGGCGGGCACGATCGAATCCGCGCCGCTCGAGGCCGATGGTGTTCACGCCGTAGCATTTCGTTTCGCGCTCGGTGACCACGCGCGAAAACGGCGGCACGTCCTGCGTGATGACGGTGCAGGCGCCGATGTAAGCGTAGCGGCCCACGCGGCAAAATTGGTGGACGGGACTGAACGCTCCGACGTTCACGTAATCTTCCACCACTACGTGGCCGGCCAGCGTCGCGCCATTCGCAAACACGGTGGAACTGCCGACGATGCAATCGTGGGCCACGTGTGAGTACGCCATGAAGAGATTGTCGTTTCCGATCCGCGTGACGCCGCCGCCTCCGGTCGTGCCGCGGCTTACGGTGCAGAATTCGCGAAACCGGTTGGCGTCGCCGATGATCAGCTCCGTATGCTCGCCGCCGAATTTCAGATCCTGAGGATCGCCGCCCACGGAACAGAACGAATCGAAAACGTTCTTTCGTCCGATGCGCGCGGGACCGCGCACGACGGCATGCGGCTCCAGGACGCATTCGTCTCCGAGATCGACGCCGTCGCCCACAACGGCAAACGCGCCGATCCGGACATTTTGTCCCACGCGCGCGCTGGCGGAAATAATCGCGCGAGGATCGACTTCACTCATCGCGCACACCAACGGTGTCGTCCGCAGTAGCATCGCTCGGCTCGGACTCGCGGTCGACCAGCATGCAGCGCAGGACGGCTTCCGCGGCGACATCGCCGTTGACGGTTGCCACTGCCTGCAGCTTGCAAAATTTTATTTTCCACTTCAGAACCGTCACCTCGATGCGCAACTGATCTCCCGGCACGACCGGCCGGCGGAAACGCGCCTCGTCCACGGCGGCCAGATAAAACAGTTTCTTGTCTCTTTCTGGGATTTCCGAAAGCAACAGAAGGCCGCCGGTCTGGGCCATGGACTCAATGATCAGAACGCCGGGCATGACAGGCTTTCCCGGGAAGTGCCCTTGAAAATACCCCTCGTTGATGGAAATATTTTTCAGGCTGACGATGCGCTTGAGCCGCTCGATTTCAAGAACGGTATCCACCAGCAGGAATGGATAGCGGTGCGGCAGGATTTTCTGGATGCCCGCGTTGTCGAGAATCATTTCATCGCCTCAATTTTCCCGGCGGGCTGCCCAAGAGCAAGGCCCGCGCCCGCATTGGGCCGGATACGTGTGCGGCCTGCAGCCGATTTCCGGCAGGATATAAGTGTAGCCTATACGGTGGAATTATATGCGAAACGCGGCGCGCCGCAAACGCGGTTCACCGTGGCGCGGGCTTCAGCCTGCGGGGGTTGGTCATTGCAAGCACGAACCCCCGCAGGCTGAAGCTCGCGCCACATAATATGTGAGAAATTCGCTTAGGGCTGAGGCTGAACGAGGGCAATGTTGCTCTGCGATTGGACCAACTTGCCCTGCGCAGATTCTCGAAGGGCTTTGGCTCTGGCGCTGGCCGGGCCGTCCGGAGCAAGCTTGAGATACTCGTCCAAGTCGTTCAGGATGGATTGGTAGTCCTCTTCGCGGCTATGGATGTCAGCGAGCAAGAGGTAAGCTTCAGGGAAATCCGTCTTCCGGCGAAGCGCTTCGTGGACGCTCTTCTCGGCTTCCACCAAGCGGTTCAAACCAAACAACGCCAGGGCCAAATAATAATGGCCCGTCCGGGATTCCGGGTCCAGATTCAAACCCTTGTGAATCACGGACTCGGCCTCGGCGAATCTTTCCTGATCGTCCAGAATCGCGCCCAGAGCGAGCAGCGGGTGCGCATACTGGCCGCCGCTTAGATCGATGGACTTCCGAAACGCCTGCTCTGCTTCCGGAAGGCGCCATAATTTCAGATCCGCCGCTCCCATCCTGTCGTAGGCCTCGAAATAGCCCGCATATTCCTGGATCGCGCGTTGGAAGTGCGTCAAGCTTCCTGCTGCGTCTTTTTTTGCCAGGAGTTCGAGGCCCTGTTCGAAGGCGTGAAGGGCCTTGGGTGGAATACTTAGTTCCCTGACGGAAACCGCGTAGCCGGGTTGTTGGGATTGCGCGCTCGAATGCAGCGGCACGCACATGCATGCAAACAGCAGCCAACTTGTCCGGACCTTTGTTTTCATAGCGTCAAGGCCAACGGCAGAGTTGTTCGTCTGCGACTTCTATTCTTTAACAGGATTTTAACCTGCCTGTAACAAGATTGTAATAATTATGTGTTGCGTTGAGTATCGACGTTTTGTTCCGTTCCTTTCCATACCCAAAAATCCACGCTCAATGACGGCGTATCGAATGACTTGCTATATTCCCTGGCCAGCAAACGAAGTTGCCCCTTGCCGGGTGCGTTGTTAGCATAGCGGCGCGATGAAGGCGTCTTCTCGGATGTTGCCGCTCGTGCAATGGCTGTGGCCGCGTGAAGCTGCGATGACGCGGCTTCTTGGGCAATTTGTGCGCGCGGAATCGCCAAGCTATGACAAAGCCGCCGTGGATCGCTTCGGCAGGATCGTTGCGGCGGAGTGGAAGCGGCGCGGCGCCAGGGTCACGCTCGTGCGGCAGCGGGAACGTGGCGATCACGTCCGGGCGGAGTGGAATCCGCCAAGAAATCGCGCTAGGGGGCAGATCCTCGTTCTGGGCCATTTGGATACGGTGTATGGCCTGGGGACGCTGGCACGGATGCCGTTTCGATTGGCGCGAGGGCGCGCCTATGGGCCTGGCGCGTTCGACATGAAAGGCGGGCTGGTGATCGCCCTCTTCGCTGTGGACGCTCTTGCCGCGGCATGCCGTATTCCCGAAAAGAGGATCGTCTTTTTGTGGACGAGTGATGAAGAAATCGGTAGCGGGACATCGCGAACCTTGATCGAAAGCGTAGCGCGGCGCAGCGATGCGGTGCTTGTCCTTGAGCCCGCTGCGGGACTCGATGGGCGCGTGAAAACGGCCCGTAAAGGCGTCGGGGAGATCGAGATTATCGCCACAGGACGCGCGGCGCACGCGGGCCTGAACCCTGAAGACGGCATCAACGCAATCGAGGAAATCGCGCTTCAAATTGCGCGCGTCTCACGCTGGAACCAGCCAAGCCGCGGGATCACCGTGAATGCCGGATTGATGGAAGGTGGAACGCGCACCAACGTGATTCCCGAGAATGCTCGAGTCCTGGTGGATGTGCGCGCAGTGCGGGCCGGCGATATGGGCGCGCTCGAGCGGAAGTTTCGCGCACTACGGCCCATCCTGCGCGGCGCTAAGCTGCAAATTCGCGGCGGGTTCAACCGCCCGCCCATGGAGCGGAGAAGCAGCGCCGCGCTGTATGCCAAGGCGCGGGCCCTGGCAAAGGAAATGGGCTTCACGCTCGGTGAAGCCTACGTTGGCGGCGGATCGGACGGAAATTTTACGGCAGCGCTTGGCGTTCCGACCCTCGATGGCCTGGGCGCCGTCGGCGAGGGCGCGCACAGCCCGAACGAGAACATCGTGATCCGCGCGCTACCAGAGCGCGCCGCACTGCTTGCGACTCTATTGGCCACAATCTAACGAAGCCCTACTCGTAGGCCTTACGGAGAAACTGCGCGGTGGACAGCATCAATTCCGAATAATCCTCATGAAGGACGGCGCGAGCGGCGTCTTCCGCGGACGAACCTGCGGCGATGTGCTCGAGAATTCGTTCCAGGTCATCGATGCCATCGACGGTGACGATCCCCTCCACCACCGCGAGCGACCAGGCGTAGGCGTTGGACGCCGCGTCTCTCGGCAGATTCAGCCACGAGGTTTCGTAAGAGAGAAGAGAAAATTCCATGTGGCTTTCGTACGCCGCGGAAAGAGTTCCAGCATTGACCCGGCTGCGTTTTCCTTCCATGTATTGCGCAATGCCCTCCTGCAGCCAGACGGGGCATCGCCCACCAGTCCTCTGGCCGACGAAACTGTGCGTCAGCTCGTGCTTCAGGACGCGCGCCAATTCATCGGTCATGCTGGTCAGGCCCTCGACAGGCACACGGATGCGGCCGTCGTTGAGCGCTCCCGACCAGCTCGGCGCTCGCGTGATGTCCATGAACGTCTGATTGGTGTACAGGATCACGCCGATGGGCTCGGGTGGATCGTAGTTTAAGGTTGCGGAAATCTCCTGGAACTCGGACTCGAGAGTTTTGAGAACTTGTTGAGCGAGTTCCGGCGCGGCCCCGCCGTTGTACTTGAGGCGAAAATGGAGCGTCTCGCCTTCGTGATACTCGGCCTCCTCCTGGGCATCGCGCTCGGCCTTTTCGAGCGCGTGCTGGGTCTCCGCATCGGGCTTGAGCTCCATGGCGTGCTTCCATTCCGTGACGGCGTCGGCGGCGCGGTTCAACCCGTAATAGGCCCAGCCGGAAAGCTTGGCGGCTTCGGCTGAGTCCGGATCGAGGCGGCGGGCGCGCTCCAGCAAATCCTTCGCCGCGGAGTACTCGCTCCGCCTCAAATGGAGGTAGGCGGCTTCCAGCAACAGAGCGGTGTTGTTGGGGTCAAAGCGGAGACCGACATTATAGTGATCGACTGCCCGTTCGAAATCGCCGACGCTGATCTCGAATTGCGCCGCAGCGCTTTCCGCAGCCACAACGCGGGCGACGACTGTCGGACTAGGATTCGCGGTTGCTTCGGATTCAAGTCTCGAAAGCAGGTTGCTGTCGATCGTGCCGTCTCGCACGGCCGCGCTTGCCGCGGCATCCTTGGACGGAGCAGCCAACTCGTTGGGCGGGGCAATGGGGAGGTTCGCGGCGCGATCCGCGGCGGTTCCAGCGGTGGAAATCGGCGAGGAATCGTCATGCACGACTCGATCGACGATGGAAAGAGGAAAGCTCAGCCGCCCCGCGGAAGTTTCGTAACTCACCTGGCCGTTTTCCTGAACCACGTGCGTGGCGGTAATTTTTCTTCCGTTCTTCAGATAAATCGTATCGGCAAATACACCGCCGGGAATAGCTGAGGCAAGGCACAAGACCGCGAAGAACCGAAGGGAATGCGCCGCGGGAGACCGCATAACATCATTTTACCAAGAAGGGTCGTCGGCATCCGGCGCACGTTGCGGCTTGATGCCCAATCCAGCTACATACGATTTGAAGTGTCGCCCAGATTGTGCGGATACGAGAAGGCCGGCATTCTCTCGCTTCATGGAGATGAGAAAAAATCGCTTTGGTGAGGTGTATAACCTGGAGAACTCAAAATCAAAAAAGGTAAGGAAACCTTTGAGAAGCCACAAAAAAGGGCGGCCAATTTGGGCCGCCCTGAAATTCCGTAAATATTCTTGGCAGATTTTTCGAGCGCAGGGCTGCCCCTGGCCAGCTCGCTATCAAGGTGCGCTTGGGCTGACTAGAGCGCGCCAAATCACGACGCCAGCCACCGCTCCGATGACCGGGATCGCGATCCAGAGGAAGCGATTGCGCGCAGTCGCGCGCGGAGACTGTGGATTTGGATCCGGTCCAGGAGCTTCGGCTTCCACTTCCAGCCGGTAAGAGCTGCCGGCTTCCAAGGTCTTTACCTCGTCGCCCATGCTGACTTCCAGCGTTCCGCGCGTGCTGGTCAAAATTAATTCGGTCGGGCTGACCATGCTGATCTGGCCGGAGGTGGGCTGCGCGTTCAAGGGGCGAATCGTTGCCCCGTCCGCGATGACTTGGAAAGTCTGTCCCGCTACGGAGGAAACGATCACGGTTCCATTGTCCAGGTTTGCCGAAAAGCCGTTCGGGAAGGCATGCACATCGGCGATGGTGTTCTGCCGCAGGACCATTTGTCCAGTTCCGAGCCGGACTCGAAGGGTCGAATTGGACGGAGTCTGGAGGCGATCGCCGTCATAAATCGTCGCGCCACTGGCGTTTACGCCCGCGCCTAGATTGCCATTCTCAGCAGCCACGACAACCCCCAAGGGAGCTGAGGGCGAACTTGCAGGCGCTGCCATTACCGGCGTTTCAATCAACACAAAACTCAGAATTGCGATCGAAATAGCGGTACACAATATGCGCACGAAAACCTCCACGAGGGCTTGCGCTATAAGGGTAGGAAGAAGGACAGAACGTGTCAAACACGGGAATCACTCTGGACGCGTAAAATACACCCCCTCAAGGACCACAAAGGTAGAGGGGAGAAAGCACAAAGAATCAACCGCTTCCGGGTTGTCCTAGCCCTCTCGTGGAACCGTTCTGGTGGCCCTTAATGGCATGTCCCGGATCGATTGAAGTTTCGCCAGAGTTTCGCTTTTCGGGTCTAAGCAGCGCTACTGTCTGCCGGGGCGATGATGCTCACGGTGTAATGAGGCATGAAATGCCGTGCGGCGTTTTGGATGCGCCCTTTTGATTGGAAAATCTGACGGGAACTCATGCGCAAATGGCGAGGGAGAATTGCGCGGAAATCATCCCAATGGCTCTGCCTACTCCTACGGGTGATTTGGACTGACGACAGCGCGCCAAATAATAATACCTGTCGCAACGCCGACGGCACCGATGACAATCAGGATGAAATGATTTCGAGCCGTAGCAACTGGAAGCCGCCGTTTTTGTTGGGGATCCGACTCTTCGGATTCCACTTCCATCTTGTAGCTGCTGCCGGCCTCAACCGTCTTGACTTCATCGCCCATTGTGACCAGGAGGGCCCCACGGGTGCTAGTCAAGATCACTTCGGTCGGACTAATTTTGGAAATTTGAGCGGTGGTCGGATGCGAACTCGCGGGGCTAATGGTTGCGCCGTCGGCGAGCAATTGGAAGGTCTGTCCCTCCGATGAGGAAACAGAGACACTTCCAACGTCCAGGTCTGCTGAAAATCCATTGGGAATTGCGTGAACTTGGGTGGAGGTGCTCTGGTGCAAAAATATTTGGCCGGTCCCGAGCCGAACGCGCATTGTTCCGATGTTCTGTGTCACGAGGCGGTCGCCGTCGTAAATTGTCGCTCCACTGTAAGTAGCATCCACTCCCGCATTCGCGTTTTCAGCCGCCAGAACTACGCCAAGAGGAGCCGATGGTGTGCCCGGAGGAGCGGCCATCACAGGCGCTTGCAACAAAATAACCCCTAAAATTGCGGTCAAAAAGGCGGTACCGATTTTGTGCACCGTCACCTCCTGGATCAATCAAGATAAAAATAAGGGCGTGCTACGAATAAGTCAATAGGTATCTCAGTGTAGCGATGGGATTACTGAGAGATTCCCGCTGCCCTCAGTGACGCATCCCTTATGGCTTTGAATTCGGCCCCGGGTTTCCATTCAGGCATGTGCGGGTCATTGGCGACGCGATATCCGACCAGGAAGTACAGCTGAGAATCCTGGACCGCACCAGCCAGGTCCCAGTCCGGCTGAATTTTGTCGGCGGGCTTGTGATACCTTTCGGCGGTAAATTTTCGCCGCGCCTCGAGTCCCCAGCCTTCCGGCTTGCCGATAAATTCCACGCCAACTTCCGGGTCGAATGCGGGAACGCCGTTCTTGGCGAATTCGAAATGGTCGGAGCGGTAGTAGAGACCCTTCTCTGGCTCGGGATCCAACTTTACCGCGCGGCCCTGTTCGGCCGCGACGGCCTCAACCACATCGTCCAGGGTGGAAGCTCCGCGCCCGATTTGCACGATATCGCGGGTGAGCCCGTTCACGTTCATTCCGTCCATGTTGATATCCAGCGCGGTGCGCGCGAGCGAATATAGCGGATGCTCCGCGTAGTATCGCGAGCCAAGCAGGCCTTGCTCTTCCGCCGTAACGGAGAGAAAAAGAATTGTGCGGCGCGGGGGCCTTGAAAGCGCTTTGTACGCGCGCGCCATTTCGAGAAGCGCAGCGGCGCCCGAAGCGTTGTCGACCGCGCCGTGATAAATTTTGTCGCCGTTCACTTCCGGCCCGATGCCGAAATGATCCCAGTGCGCCGTGTAAATGACGAACGTATTCTTCAGATCGGGATCGCTCCCTGAAAGTTTCGCAATTACATTGTGTGAATCGATCGTTTGCAGCGTGTTGTGGATGGCCAGCTTGGCGTGGATGCCGAGCGGGACAGGCTTGAAATCGCGGCGGGCGGCGGCAGCGATCAGCTTGTCGAGATCCTGCCCGGCGGCATGAAACAATTTCGTGGCGAAGTCCGCCGTGATCCAGCTTTCCACGGCGAGGCGCCCCATGTTCTTGTCGGGCGTGGCCAGGTCGAATTGCGTTCCGCTCCAGCTATTGCGCACCACTTCCCAGGGATAGCCGGCGCGGTCGGTCTGGTGAATGATGACGCATCCGACGGCGCCCAGCTGAGCGGCCTTTTCAAATTTGTAGGTCCAACGGCCATAGTACGTCATGGCTACGCCGCCGAATGTCTTGGGATCGAGCTTGGAGGGATCCGCCGGATCGGACACGGGCGGGTCGTTGATGAGCACAACGAGAATCTTGCCCTTTACGTCAGTGTCCTTGAAGTCGTCCCATTGAAATTCCGGAGCCTGCACGCCGTAGCCAACGAAGACCATGTCGGCGTCGATTGCAGAAGTGTCGGTCACGCGCTTGGACCACGCGACGAAATCGTCCTGAAATTTCGGTTCGAGGGTGCGCCCGTGCCCCGTAAGCGTGAGCTTCATCCCGCTATCCGGTGTGATGCCGACGAGAGGAACGCTCTGCAAATAAGTTCCATCCGGATTGCCGGGTTCCATGCCCGCCGAGCGAAACTGGTCCTCGACATATTTTATCGTCAGTTGTTCGCCCTTGGAGCCCGGCCCGCGCCCTTCATATTCATCCGAAGAAAGAATGCGGATATGGTTCAGGATGCGATCGCCCGAAAACGATGCCAGCGCAGCTGTCGGAGGACTCGGTCCTCGTGAGCAGCCGGAGAGCGCAGCAATTGCCGCGACAGCCAGAATTGATTTCAAAGGATGCAGTGTTCTCACGGGTCGCATGGACGTCTCCATCGCGGCGGCGAACAGAAAAAATGGCCGCGGCGCTGCATCTTATCCCCCGCCACCCTAAGTGACAATGCAGGGCAGTTTGCAGTAGGACAGCCACTCTTGGCTGTCCCTCACAGATTCACCCAGGCGCGCAGGGACAGCCAAGAGTGGCTGTCCTACTAAAATCCCGACAGCAAGCTGGTTTGCAATCGGCGGGAAACAAGCACACAATTTGACGCGAGGTGAGTTGTGGCTTCCCTTCAGCCGGGACAGGCCGTGCGCGTGAATCTTGCCGGATTGCAGGCTGGAAGCGTTCTCTTCCACGCCGCTGTAACTGCCGCAGTCGGCCACATCGTGCGCCAAACTTCCGAAAATCCTCCGCAATATCTGATCAAGCTGCTCTTCTCTTTCCGCGGGGTTACAGAGGTCGAAGTGCCGGAAGATCGCATCACAGCTGGGTGACACGCTAACGACTCCCGGTGAAATGATTGCCTCCTTCATCACCAAGTATTCTGCGAGGGCAACGTCATCTGGCCGGAGTGAGATAGAATACCGTGGCGCTTTGCGACAGGCGCGCACGAGGTCCACTTGATCCATCGGCTGATTTTTCACAATGACCGAATTGTTCCCGTCGAGGAGGCGCGACTTTCGCCCGGCCAGGCCGGACTCACGAACGGCTGGGGCCTATTCACGACGATGCGTGTTTTTCAGGGCGAGGCTTTCGCCTACGAACGGCACTGGCGTCGGCTTGAAAAAGATGCGGGGCGCATCCGGCTGCCTTTTGCTTTCGATCCGGCGCAAGTGCGGCGGCACCTGGGCGAACTGCTGGCCGCCAATCAAGTGGTGGAAGGCACGGCTCGAATCTACATGATCTACAACCGCGTCGGGTTCTGGCAGAGCGGTGAGCCAATGCCCGAAGTTGACCTGATACTTTGCACGGCGGGACTTCCGGTCTATTCAGGGGAAGCGCGCCTGGGGGTTGCCGAAAACGGCCGCCACGCGGCCTCGCCGCTCGCGGGCGTGAAAACTACGGCGTGGCTGAACAACGTGTGGCATCTGGCGGAAGCGCAAAAGGCGGGCTGGACCGAAGTCATCTTGCTGAACGAACGCGGCGAGGTGGCCGAGTGCACTTCCGCAAATATTTTTTGCGTGAAGGATGGCGCGGTTTTTACGCCGCCGCTTTCGTCGGGGTGCCTGGAAGGCGTGACGCGCAGCGTGCTTCTGGAAATCGCTCCGCGCGCAGGAGTGCCCATGAGCGAGAAAACACAGACGCTGGAGGATCTCTACGCCGCGGACGAAGTGTTCATTACTTCCACCAACCGCAGCCTGCTTGGAGTGAGCGAAATTTCGGGGCACCGGTATTCCGTCGTGATGGGGCCGCTCGTGCAGAAGCTCGAACGGGCGTTCGATGCCAATATGCGCGAATACGTCGCAGCGCGAGGCTCCGCTGTTCGCGCGTGATTGGGGCTGGTAGCACAGCCACTCTTGGCTGTGTGGTTCTTGCTGTACTTGCCAAAACCACACAGCCAAGAGTGGCTGTGCTACTTATGCGGTTCCATGCCTTTGGCTTTCAGGACTGGCACGACTGCTGCTCCAGTAATGAACTGAATCAGCGCTTTGGCGCCGTCTTTCTCCTGCGCGTTCGTTGCGATGCCGGCGGCGAAATTTATGTAACTTTGAAAATCAGGCGGGATCGGGCCGATGAGATCCACTCCCGGAAAAAACCTGATCTCGGGAATCAGCGAAATGACGAGTTCCGCCTTGCCTCCGGCGACGTTCATCTGAGGGCGTCCTGCCTCCGCATCGAGCATCAATTTGGATTTGACGGCGTCCGTGATTCCGAGACGCGCAAACATATCGTACGTGTGCGCCGCGCTTGCGCCGGTCGGATTGAAGCTGATGGATTTTGCGGCCAAGAAAGTTCGCTTCAGCGCATCAGGCGTGCTGATGTCGGGTTTCGGGGCTCCGGCGCGAACGCCCATTCCCATTCCGGTGCGGGAAATTTCGGCGCGTCCGGCGACTGCGATTTTTCCTTGCTTGATCAAATCGTCCAGCACATCGGAGGTTAGAATCGCGGCGTCAAATGGTTCGCCGGCCTGGATTTTATCCCTCAAATTTTTCGAGGAGTTAAATTGCGCCGCAAGTTTTCGTCCGGTCGAATGTTCGATTTGCGGAGTGAGTTCCTCCACGACCGTCTTCATGCCGTCCGAGACCAGCACGCGAAGAGCAGTGGTTTGCGCCGAAGTCCCGCGAGCAAATAAACTAAACAAACTGGCACTCAGCGCCAGAATGGCTACGGCGAGTGTGATTGCAATGCTGATTTTCCTAATCACATATTCCTCCACATTTTTCTCGCCCTTATGTATCACAACAAACCTTGTCGATGGAAAGGAAACCAGCGGCTCATCAAACGCGGGTATTCTGTGGCGCAGGCGTCCCGCAGGCGATTTTTCCGATTTCTACAGTTCACAAAAACGCCGGCGAGACGCCGGCGCCACTGAAACTCATCTCTATGAGAGACGCGCTTACAAAGGCTGATCAGGTCTGGCAATTGTTCGCCACATGTGAGCGACCGGGCTGCCGTCATTTCCCAGCCCCTCTTTCGGCTGCTTGAAGTGGCGTCCGATGATATCGATGAATGGCTCGATGGAAACCACGGCGTTTGGATCAAAGGCGTACAAGTCGTTCACCGTGACCAGGCGCGCGTCCATGTACCACGGGTGCTTGCGAACCATCTGGTAGGTCGCTTCGATGTAGGGCGGGGGAACGTAATCGGCGCCAAATAATTGCCGGTAGAGATCCGGATACTCGTAACCAACGGACGGGTCGGGATAATAGCGCAGCGCCTGATGGTAGCGAATGGCGAAACTGACTTTTTCCGGGACGTATGGCTCGAAGAGTTGCGCTCCCCACCAGCCGTGGTCGGTGCGAATAATTTCCTGAACCACATCGTGAAGCAGGCAAGCAAGAATAATTTCTTCCTTCATGCCGTTCTTCATCGCCAGGTTTGCGCTTTGCAGAACGTGGTTGGACGTGTCCATGAAACGGAATTTGAAAAAATCAAATAATGTGGGATTGGCGGGCATTGGCGGGAGTCTTCTTACATTTTCGCCCGTGCGCGGAACGTACATGAAACCGACACCTTCGCGGTATTTCCGCGTTTCGATCTGCGCCTCGACTTCGGCAACGGTAGGATATTTCTCGGGTTTTATTTGGTCCCACGCGGGATCGCCCGTTTTCGCCCGGTTCAACTGGGCCATCATGTGAGATTCCAGGGCGTCCGCTCGCGCTTCGGAGTCCATCCGGCTGGCGGCTTCGGGACCGCCGAGACTGTCGAGAAAAGTCTTTCGGTCAATTTCCATGGAACCTCCTAAGCCCTAAATTCAGTTATTCTTCACTATCTAAAACGGTAGACCCGCCGAATTCTGGTGTCAACCTCGGTTACCGAGTCAATTGCTTACGGTTTGGATTTTTGTAGGACAGCCAAAACCGGACAGCCAAGAGTGGCTGTCCCACAAGATTCCTGATTAGGCCAGATCCTCGAGTCGGATGGGCAGGCGGCGGACTCGTCTGCCGGTCGCCGCGAAAATCGCATTGCACAGCGCGGGGGCAACCGGCGGCACAACGAATTCACCGGCGCCGGTGGGCGGCAGATCGCTGGGAATAATGTGGACTTCCACGTCGGGCATTTCGTCGAAGCGCAACATTTTGTAGTCGTTGAAATTCGTCTGCTGCACGCGCCCGCGGTCGATGGTGATGGCGCTGTGCAGCGCGGCCGTCAACCCGTAAACGATGGAGCTGCGAGCCTGCGCGTCGATGCTCGAAGGATTCACAATCCGGCCGCAATCGAGGGCGCAAACCATGCGGTGAACCTTCAGAGTGCGTTCCTTGCGATTCACCGATATTTCGATCACCTGGGCTACGTAGCCGTCGTACGAGCTCACGAGGGCGATGCCGCGAAACCGGCCCGCGGGCAGCGGCTTGCCCCATCCCGCGTTTTCCGCGGCGGTTTCCAGCACGGCGAGGTGTCTCGGCGATTTCGCCAGCAGGCGCCGGCGCAATTCGTAGGGATCCTTCTTCCCAGCCGTGGCAATTTCGTCGATGAAGCTCTCCAGGAAAAAACCGTTTTGCGAGGCGCCCACCGATCTCCAGAAGCCGATGGGGACGCCTGTGTTTACCAGTTGATAATCAACAAGGATATTCGGAATGGCGTAAGGAACGCTGTCCAGGCTCTCGACGCTTCGATGATCGAAATTGTCCTTGAGCGGCCCGAACCGGGCCAGAAGAGACGGAGAGGAGACGCGACTCGACCAGACGACCGGCCAGCCGTCCGCGTCGAGGCCAGCCGTGGCTCGCATATGGGAAACCATGCGATAGTAATCGTGCTGCATGTCATCTTCGCGCGACCAGGTCACCTTGACCGGAGCGCCCATGGCCTTTGAAACTTCCACCGCTTCGCCGATAAAATCGGCTTCAAATCGGCGTCCGAATCCGCCGCCGAGAAAAGTTGTGTGGACGAATACGGAGCCGGTGTCGAGGCCCGTGATTTTCGCCGCCGTAGCCTGGGAACTGGTCTGAGCTTGTGTGGGCGCCCATACGTCGCAGCGATCCGCGCGGACATCCGCGGTGCAATTCATCGGCTCCATCGTGGCGTGCGCCAGGAATGGAACCTCGTAGTCCATTTCAATCTTTGTCGCCGCGCTGGCGAGCCCCGCATCGATGTCACCTTCTTTTCGGGCTACCACCCCAGGCTTCGCGGCGGCATTCGCAAGCGATTTGCTGATTTGGGCGCTCGTGAGCGTTGCATTCGGCCCTTCGTCCCATTGCACTTCGAGCGCGCGGCGGCCCTGCATCGCCATCCATGTGTTGTTTGCAATCACGGCAACGCCATTCGAAATCTGAATAACATCTTTCACGCCGGGAATCGCCTTCGCTTTGGCCGCATCGAAGCTTGCGACTTTCCCGCCGAATACCGGGCAGCGCGCAATCACCGCGTAGAGCATTCCCGGCAGGCGCACGTCTAGCCCGTACTTCGCGCTGCCATTCACCTTGTCCGGTGTATCGAGGCGCTTCGTGGCCTTGCCGATCAGGGTGTATTGGCTCGGAGTCTTGAGCGGCACGTTCTGAGGAACGGGCAGTCTTGCCGCTGATTCCGCGAGACTGCCGTAGGTCAGGCGGCGCTTCGTGCGAGCATGCAAGATCGTGTTGTTTTCCGCGTTGCACTGCGACGCGTCGACGCCCCACTTTTGCGCCGCTGCTTCAAGGAGCATGGCGCGCGCCGTCGCGCTGGCTTTGCGCAGTGGGTCCCACGACGTGGGAGTGCCGGAACTGCCTCCCGTGCCCTGCGCGCCGAACCGGGGATTGAAGTAAACTTTGTCGGCGGGTGCGAATTCGGTGCGGACCTTTTTCCAGTCGCAATCGAGCTCGTCCGCGGCGATCATCGCAAGGCCGGTCAAGATGCTCTGGCCCATCTCCGACTTGTCGATGAGGATTGTTACGAGGTCGTCCGTGCCGACGTGGATCCAGGCATTGAGTACGACGGGCGCATCAGCAGTCCCGGCCAACGATCCGACATCGCCGTCAAAATAAAAGCCGATTAGCAATCCGGCTGCGCCAGTGGCGCTCGTTTTGAGGAAGCTGCGACGATCCATGCCTGGTGCGTTAAGTCTCATGCCCTACCTCCGGTCGCCCGAACCTCTCGAGCAGGCGAGATTTCGCAATGCGGCTCGCCGGTGCGCTTTGTTTGAATTTACAGGAAATCGTATGGCTGCGAGTGGATTGTGTCAACCATGTAGCGTCGCTTCTTTCTCCGTGTTCTCGATTTTCTCTGTGCACTCTGTGTTGAGCTTTTACGGCCGAAAAGCTAAGTCAAAGGCGTTAACACAGAGGGCGCTGAGAAAAGCGAGGGCGCGGAGAAATCACGCTCATGGTGGGAGTTTGCTCGCGGGGGAGCGGAACTTTTTGCGTCGTTTGGGGTTGAGAATCGTATGATTGAACCATGAAGCGATGGGCTGAAATCATTGGTTCGGGACTGCTGGCCGCGATGTTTCTGGCGACGCTAACCTGGGCCGGCCCTCGCCGCAGCGTTGCGGCAATGTATCCGCCTCCATTGCCACCGAGCGGGAGCGACAAAAGCAGCGGGAATGCGAACTTCGCCGGCAAACTTCCAATCCGCGAACTGAACCAACAGGAAGCCATCCTGCACGCCCTCAACCGGCTTGGATTCGGGCCTCGGCCCGGCCAGGTGGAACAAATTGAAAAAACTGGTCTCGAGAACTGGATTCAGTCGCAGCTTCATCCGGAAAATATCAGCGACCCTGTGGTGGATGCGCGCCTCGCGCAATTCCCGGCGTTGGGGCTCAGCGCCGCGGAACTGCTCGAACAATATCCGCCGCAGGACATTGCAGCCAAGCGGCTGGGGATGAAGGTTGACGAATATCAGAAACACTTGCGGGATTTGGCCAAACAGCCGGGCGGAATGAATTCCCTGCCCCTCAAGGACCAGAATGAAATTGTAAACGAATTGATGGAAGCGAAAGTGATCCGGGCAGTTTACAGCGAGCGGCAGCTCGCCGAGCAACTTTCCGATTTCTGGTTTAACCATTTCAACATTTTTATCTACAAGGACACGGACCGCTGGTATCTGATCCCGTACGAACGGGACGCGATCCGCCCGCATGTGCTCGGAAAATTTCGCGAGTTGCTGGAAGCCACCGCGAAGAGCCCGGCGATGCTGCTCTATCTCGATAACTCGTCGAGCGCGGACCCGCACGCCTTTGACCGTTTGAAGCAGCATCCGGTACGCGCGCGGCCGGGCGAAAAACTGCCGCCTCTTGGACCCAAACGCGGGCTGAACGAAAATTACGGCCGCGAGTTGATGGAGTTGCAAACGCTGGGCGTGGATGGCGGCTACAAGCAGGAAGACGTCATCGAAGTCGCGCGCGCGTTCACGGGATGG
This sequence comes from Verrucomicrobiia bacterium, assembly GCA_035604385.1. Lineage (GTDB taxonomy): Bacteria > Acidobacteriota > Terriglobia > Acidiferrales > UBA7541 > Palsa-360. Next base: position 17,812 of record DATNIO010000219.1, read on the forward strand.
ACGATTGAGTCGCCGCGCGAAAATCCCGTGTTTTATTTTGAGGACAGAATTCACGATCCCGACCCGAAACTCGTGCTCGGGAAAAAAATAAAAGGCGGCGGGTTGAAGGACGGCGAGCAAGTCCTCGATCTGCTGGTGAAGGATCAGCACACGGCGCGCCATATCTCACTGCAACTGGCGGAGCATTTTGTGTCGGACGATCCGCCTCCTGCGCTTGTCGCGCGCATGGCCAAAACATTTGAAAAATCCAAAGGCGACATCCGCGCCGTCATGACGACGATGATTTATTCGCCGGAGTTCTGGTCGCGGGCGGCGTTCCGCGCCAAAGTGAAGACGCCGTTCGAGCTCGTGGCTTCCACAACGCGCGCGCTGGGCGCGGACGTGGACCAGCCGTTGCAACTCGCGCAGTGGGTTGCGCGCATCGGTGAACCGCTGTATCAGTGCCTGCCGCCCAACGGCTATTCGGACAAGGCGGTCACGTGGGTCAGCACCGGTGCGCTCTTGAATCGCGTGAATTTTGCGGTCGCTCTGACTAGCAACAAGGTGCGCGGCGCGCAAGTGGACATCAACTCCCTGGTGGGCGCGGACGTTCGGGCGAACCCTCAATTGGCGCTCGATCGGGTCGAGATGGAGTTCCTCGCAGGGCAAGTTTCCGACTCGACCCGCGCGACGCTGGAAAAGGAAATGGTGGAACCACGAATCCTGGGCGCGAAGCTTGACGATCCCGTGACCCAGGTGAACGTGGGACTGATTACCGGCCTGGTACTGGGCTCGCCGGAATTTCAAAAGCGGTAACTTTGCCCGCCGTTCCCTAAATTAACTTGAGGGTCGCGATCCTGGTAGGACAGTCCGCCCCGGCGGACTGTCCTACCAGGGGTCCGCAGAATTCCGGCACCCGCTCCGTAAATAGCTCTGCTAGAATCCGGTGCATGCTGATTTCGTCGTTTCCCGGACCCGTGCGCTGAGATTCCAATTCGCAGACGAGAGGATGGTGACCCAGTATGGCGAACCAGAAACCGCAGAATTTAAAGAATCACGTCCGCCTTGTGCCGCTTTTTCACATGTTCGTCCTTCCGGTGTTCCTCATCAATCTAGTCGGGTCAATCGTTCATCTAGTAAGAGCAGGCATTTCGTATGGGTCCGTTCTCGGTGTCTTGATGGCCTTGGCGTTTTTTGTGCTCGCGTTCTTCGCGCGTGTTTTTGCGCTGACAGTGCAGGATCGAGTCATTCGCCTCGAAATGCGGCAGCGCCTTGCCGAAGTCTTGCCGGTGGATCTCCGGCCGCGCATCCCGGAGTTCAACGTTGCGCAACTGGTTTCCTTGCGCTTTGCGAGCGACGCGGAGCTTCCGGCCCTGGCGCGCAAAGTTCTGGACGAAAAGCTCGACAATCGCAAGGCCATCAAGCAATTGATTAAGGATTGGCAGGGGGATTATCTCAGGGCTTAGTAGCGCAGACTCAAAGACAGTCTTGGTTCGTCGGACAAAAACCCACAGGCTGAAGCCTGCGCTACTTATTACTTCGCCTGCGAATTTTCGGCGAAGCACCAGTGCACGAAATCCTTGCCGTAGCGATTGGTGACGGACTCAGGAATATCTTTCTCCTGGAGCTGCTCGAATTCGAAGTTGATTTCGCCGTTGGGCTGCACGGTACCGAGCAGCGAGCCGTACACGTTGACTAGAGCCCCGTGCGCATCGGAAGAGTTTGGCGGCAGCGGATAGCGCACGGCTCCGGCCGTGCCCACGATCCATCCGGGTAGAACGCCGCCGTGCTGCTTCCAATACTCCGTGTTGAAAATTCCGTCCATGTAAAAGTGCGAGTGGCTCGCGAGCACGTAGACATGCTTGTGCGCTTCGTCCCGGGCGCGCAACAGATCGGCATAAACGCGGCGCCCGCTTTCGGTCCCCGTGGGCGACTCGTTCATGCTGTGTCCCGCGGAAATGCTTTCAGGAAGCGCCTTATGCATTCCGGTCACAATCGTAGTAACGGCCGGATCGGCGAGGTCCTTGGAAAGTGTGCGCTCGAACCAGCTCAATTGAGCGTCGTCAAATTGATCGGCCGTCGCGCTGTCCAGGTAGTAGAACGAGACGCCGCGGTCGATCCAATGGAAGTAAGTCTTCATGCGGTAGTCGTTGGGATCGTCCTTCAGCCGCTGGGCGCGCAAGACCGGCGAATCGAGCCAATCCGCAAATTGCAGCAGGAAATCCTCGCGGGTTTTAAGGGGAGGAATGGTCTCGTGATTCCCGATGCCCAGAAAAAACGGTATGGAACCGAACGGCTTGATCTGGCTTTCGATGTAGTCGGGCCATTCGATAGTTTCGTATCCCGCGACGTCGAGCGGCTTGGCGATGCGGTCGGGCTGGTGCGCGATATCTTCATCGACACCGGAGGTCCGGCGCAGGTCGCCGAGGTGCCAGTAAAACGCGGCCTGATTCTTCCTTGCCGTTTCCGCAATCCCGGGCATCACGACGTCGCCGCAGTTGCGGGAGTCGCCCGAAGCCAGGAAACGCCACGCTTCAGTGGCCGGTTGTTGCGCGCTCGCAGTCTGCGGCGTCGACACAAGTCCAATAGCTAACGCGATCGCAAACAATACACTGCGATTTCTCATCATTCCCATCCTATGTCTCACCAGGTGGTGCTACTGGAACGTCATTCAGCAGCACAGTACCAGGATAAGATTACACCTGTCACATTCGATTTCTTGTTACAGATTGATGACTTGTGGCGCCGGGTCTCGCCGGCGGCTTTTCTATTATCGCAGCGCGACACAAAATCGCCGGCGGGACGCCGGCGCTACCAAAACCCAATCTCCCGCAACCCAGCAGCAGCTTATGGAAAGCCATCTATTTTTTGTGCGCGGGGAGTGAGTCTGAAGCCTCATTCGTCTCCGGGGATTTCCGTATGCGGTAAACCTCGAGTGCGCCTGAAGAGTAGATTCGCTCGCCGATTCCTGCGAGGGGCGCGGAAAATCGGGGCACATCGTATGCCCAGACGTAATCGTAATCATTCTGGACCTGCCGCCAATCCGGAGGGTCCTCGTACACGAGATTCCAGAATCCGTCTGGCGTGTAGGATTCGTGGATGATCCGCATGGGCGTCTCGCCGGGGGCGTCCATCAGGTACGGGGAAAACCAACCATGGCGGATCACTCCGTAAGCCCAGAAATGCGTGAAGGGGCGCTCGATGGGGTCTTCGTCTCCTTCCACGATGGGCAGCACGAGCGCGCCGCGCGGCACGGCATCGAATGAGCGCGCAAGACCAGCCAGTTCAGGCTGCACTTCCTCAAAATGCAGAGTCACGCTCACGGTACGCGCAGCGAATAGCAAAATCGGAATCGCGACGAACGTTTTTGCGCGCCGGCCCACACGCGCCGTGGCAAGGATCGCGACAAACAAAAAAGGCAATACGCGAATGTCGAGGTCCGAACCTTCCCCCCACATCCAGGGAATCACCCAGAACAGCGCAAAGAGAAACGCGGCGATCGCTATCCATTTTTTGTCCCAGCGAAATTCGGGATTGCGCCACCACGCCGCCAAAAACCATATCGCCAGCGCCGCCAGCGAAATCCAATCCAGCCAGGGCCAATACCCGTGCAGGATTATGCCGAGCGAGTCCAGCTTGTCTTCCCATCCGTGAAAGACAATTTTGCCCGCGTTCAGCCCCACGCGCGAGGAGTGCAAATAGAAGGCCAAGCCTGGCAATGCCAACGCGCCACTCCATAACCAGTCACGGACTGGACGCCGCGAAAGCAAAAGGTACGCTACAACAATCAACCCTGAAATTCCGAAACCCAGAAGGTGCGTGAAATATAGCGTTGTGAACGCCGCGAGTGCCGCAATCCACCGCCCTGTTCCCAGCATCGCGAGCCATCGCAGCCATAACCCCAGAGCGAGAAATCCCACCGCAAGGCTCAAATCGAAATTCAGAAACCCTTCCAGAAAAAAAACATTGTATGCGATCAGCAGTGACCACAATGAAGCCAGTTCCGCTTCCGGCTGCGCCTGGCGAAGAAAAAACCATACTGCGCCGGGAAGCGCGAGGGCGCAAAGACTTAGGAACAAGCGCCCCGCGGTCTCAATGGGAAACAGCCGCCCCAGCACGGCGAGCGACGCGTCCATCCCCAGATAGGGATACGCGCCCCAATCGGCCCGGTAAAACTGTTGGAATGAAAAATGCGAATCGTTCAGATGCGCAAGCACAAACGCGCGCGCCAGATGATTGGGATAATCGAGCAGAGGAGGGAACGCGGCGATCCAGATCGGCGCGAGGAGCATCGCGGCCAGAATCAACACACCGGTCAAACGAAAAACCGTGGACGCGGAAACCGAATGCGCCGGTATGGCTTCCGCTGCGTCCATTTCTCTCACCTACCGGACAATCCAAATCAACGGCAGCAGGCCCAGCGCCGTCAGCCCGAGCATCAGGATCAGGCTCTGTCTGCCTGTCTTGGGATCGGCGAGCACAAGCGCGATAAATGCCTTGGCAAAATTATTGCTTGCCGCCGCGATGATGACTCCCGCCACAGCGAGAGCCATGGGAGTCATTTTTCCCGCGGTTTGCGTGAGACCCATGATGAACGGGTCCACGGGGGCGAGGCCGGAAATCAAAGCCATCCCGTAAATTCCACCGTTGCCCAGATGGATCAGCGCAAAATTGGTAGCCACCAGCACTACCAGGAACACCAGCCCCAACAAAAACGCGGAGCTCAGTTCCAGCGGATTTTTTGTGGAATACCCCGATTTCGTTTCCGTCGTGGGCACGTCGGACAAGGTGGACCACGCCCATCCAACCGCTACGCCAACGGCTCCTAGGATTAGAAAAGGAACCAGCAGGCGATCCATGAGCTGGAGATTAAAAAAACCGATCAGGGCAAGAAAACGGAAGTACATCACACCAGACGCGATCAGGATGCCGCCCGCAAAGGTGTGCGGAGCCGCAGCCTTCTTGGCTTCTTTTGCCATGACCACGGTCGTGAACGTCGACGAATACAGTCCTCCGAGCAGCGCCGAGAGCCTCACGCCGCCTTTTCCCTGCGACAGTTTCTCCAGCAGATAGCTTCCGTAGGACACGCCACTGATCGCCACGACGACCAGCCACGATTTAAACGGATTCACGGCGAACGGGCCGTAATCCTTGTTCGGCACGACCGGCAGAATGACGAAGGTCAGCAGGAGAAATTTCGTAAACGTCAGAATCTCAACGGCCGGGATTTTCGTCGTCAGGTTCTCGAGAAATTCTTTCAACTCGAGCAGCAGCATGCTGACCACGGCGATCGTGGTGGCGATCCACAATTGATCGCGCGACACGAGCGCGCCGATCACGTACGTGACCAGCCCCGAAATTTCCGTGGTCACTCCGGCTTCGTTGTATGTTTCGAGTTTGTGCCGGTACGAGAGCCACAGGAATGCGCCGATGACGCCAAATCCAAACGTCAAAGGAACCAGCTGCCCGCCCGACAACAGAGCCAGCGCATAGCCGATCAGCCCGATCAGCGGAAATGTGCGAACGCCGCCGAAGCTGTACCGCTGGCCCGCGGCGCGGTGTTCTTCGCGTTCCAGACCGATCAGGAAACACAGGAAGAGCGTGAGGAGAATCTTCAGGCCTTCCGGCGGCAATAGTTGTAGAAGTTTATCGCTCACGGATTCTGTTCGGCGGCCCTTTCGCCACCGCGAGACTATCGGGAATCGGGAGCAAACTCAATGGCGGACTGCGTTTCGAGTAGCACAGCCACTCTTGGCTGTGTGGTTTTGTAGATTGCATGTACTCTGCCGATCCAGATGTGGTCGCAAGAACCGCACAGGCAGGAGTGCCTGTGCTACTTGAACTATCGCGCGCAGGCGACTTGGTCCCTAAATTTCAATCCATAACTATAACTATCTCGAGATTCTAGGAGGGCGTATCAGCCAGCGGCAGCCACACTTGAAACAGCGTGTCGCCGGGCTTCGAGGTCACCTGAATATTGCCGCGGTGCTTTTTCACGATGCGCTGCACGGTATCGAGGCCGAGGCCGGTTCCCTCGCCTACACCCTTGGTCGTGAAGAAGGGTTCAAAGATGTGGGTCTGCACATCGGGCGAAATTCCCGGGCCGTTGTCGCCGATTTCCACGACGACGCAGGAATCGTCGCGGCGGGTGCGAACGCGAAGCTCGCCCTTGCCGCCCATCGCGTCGATGGCGTTGTCGATGAGGTTGGTCCACACCTGGTTGAGCTCGCTGCCAAAAGAATTTACAAGCAATGGGATGCGCTCGTACTCGCGCTGCACGGTCACTCCCCTCTTGAGCTTGTGGTTCAAGATTGTCAGCGTGCTTTCCAGACTTTTCACGATGTCCACGTTTTGCACGGGCGCCTGGTCCATATACGTGTATTCCTTGATTGCGAGGACGAGGTCGGAAATGCGCGCAGCGCTGCTTTCGATTTCGTCGAGGAGGCTATAGACCTCGGCGACAGCTGCAATTCTGACGAGCGCGGCGCGGGCCGTGCCGGGATCAAGCTCCGCAAATAGAGACTCGAGCACGTCCGGATGGATGTTGCGGTGGGCAAGGCCGGCCGCAAGCTGCCACAAATCGTTCTGCCCGTGACTTCGGAGCAGCGAATCCAATTGCTCCTCGAGGTCGGACATGGTCAAGGTGTCAGGCGGGGGATCCTTGTGCTGGATGATGCAGGCCTCCAGCCTCTCTATTTCCGCTTTCTGTGCCGGCGTGAGGTCGCGCCGGCCGAGTTCGTGCGCAGCATCACGGATTTTTTGCAGGATGTCGCGCAACTGGCTGGAGGCGCGCCTGGCGGCGGAGGCGGGATTGTTGAGTTCGTGGGCGAGTCCCGCGGAAAGTTTTCCGAGAGCCGCGAGGCGGTCGCGCTGCTGTTCCCTGCGCGTGGTCTCGCGGACGCGGTCGGTCATCATGCCGACGAGGCGCTCGGTCAGCTCGGGCATTTTCTGAACGAGGTCGTGAAACTTCGATTCGGGAAATCGCAGGATGCGGCAGTCGCTCAGCGCACGGGCGCCGAATGTGAAGGTCTTCATTCTCGAAAAGGGCAGCCGCCCGGTTACCTGGCCGGGGCTCACGGTAATGATCATCGTCTCGCCGGCGAATTCGCCGCGCGCCTGAAGCTGGCCTTCGAGAAGAACAAACATCGCGTCGGCCGGATCGCCCGGAGTCATCAGAGTGTCGCCTGCCTTAAAGCGCAGTTCCTCCGCCTGGCTGATGAACCATGCGATCTGGTCATCCGGCAAGCCCGCGAAGGCGGGCACACTCAGCAGTTCCGCTTTTTCGATCATTGGACTTTCCGGTTTTTGTAACACAGCCACCCCTGGCAGTGCGGGTTTCGCAAATCGTGGCTACGCCAGGGGCGTTCGGGCAGCGTGTAAAACCGCACAGCCAAGAGTGGCTGTGCTGCTTGAATTCTTCTCATTGGACTTTGCTCAAGTATTGGTGGATGAACTGCACGGCCACCGACCCTTCCCCAACTCCCGAAGCCACGCGCTTGACCGAGCCGTGCCGCACGTCACCCACGGCAAAAATGCCGGGAACATTAGTTTCGAGCAAGTAGGGATCGCGTTCCAGCGTCCAGCCTTTGGGACGCTGTCCATCGACGATGAGGTCGGGCCCTGTCAGCAGAAAGCCGCGATCGTCGCGCTCGACCATACCTGCCAGCCAATCGGTTCGCGGCAACGCGCCGATAAAAATGAACACGGAGCTTGCCGGGACGCGCTCGATCTTCCCCGTGTCCGAACACAGAACGGAAATTTCCTCGAGGTGCATTTCGCCGTGCACTTCGGAAACGCTGGCGTGCGCCCAGACTTGAATTTTGGGTGTCTCCTTGATTTGATCGATCAAGTATTGCGACATGGTGCTCGACAGAGAACTTCCACGCACCAGGATGAACACTTTTTCCGCGTGCTTGGCGAAGTTCATCGCCGCCTGCCCCGCCGAATTCGCGCCGCCAATCACGTAGACCGTTTCTCCCGCGCAGGAAATCGCTTCCGTCGCGCCTCCGCCATAGTAAACCCCCGCGCCCTGCAAGCGGTCGATCCCAGGGGCATCGAGGCGCCGCCATTGGACTCCCGTCGCGATCATCAACGCGTGGCAGGAAAACTCGCTTCCATCGGCCAGCTTGATGATCCGGTAAGGGCCTTCCGTTCGAATTTCGGACGCTTCCGCCGCCAGAATTTCCACGCCGAATCGCTGCGCCTGCACCACCGCGCGCCGGGCCAGATCGCCGCCGCTGAGGCCCGCCGGAAAGCCAAGATAATTTTCGATGCGCGAGCTCATCCCGGCCTGGCCGCCCGGCGCTTCGCGCTCAACCATCACCGTGTGCAAGCCTTCCGACGCTCCGTACACGGCGGCAGCGAGGCCTGCCGGCCCTCCACCGATAATCGCCAAATCGTAGAAACTCGTTTGCGCGCGAGTCCGGAGACCAACTTTCTGCGCGACTTGCGCCGGGGTACTTTCGAGGAGCTTCGTCCCGTCAGGAAAGAGAACGATCGGAAGACTTGTGGCTTCCGGCCCCAGAGTCTCCAGCAAAAGTTTGGTCTCCGGATCGCTCGCGGAAATTTCCGCGTCGATCCACTGATAGGGGACGTGATTGCGCGCCAGGAAGTCGCGCAACTCATACGACCGGGGCGACCATCGCGTGCCGAGCACGCGAATTCCCGAATAGGCCGGATGGTAGGAAGCCTGCCAGTCACCAAGCAGATCGTCCAGTTGCGGATACAGGTGCTCGGTGGGCGGGTCCCACGGCTTCATGAAGAAATAATGGATGCTCGCCTGATTGATGGCCCCAATCGCGGCGGTCGTGTCGGCGTAAGCAGTGAGCAGCGCGCGCTTGGCGTCCGGGTAAATCCGCATGGCTTCCTGCAAAAAGTGCACGCCGTCGATACGCGGCATGCGCTGGTCCGCGAGGAGCAAGGCCACGCTATCGCTGCGGAGTTTCAACTGCTTCAAAAGATCGAGCGCGCTCTCGGGCGATCCGCTACCGAGGACGCGATAATCCGCGCCGTACTGCGAGCGCAAGTCGCGCTCAATCGCCCGCAAGACATCCGCGTCGTCATCCACGCTTAATAAGATCGGTTTCGCCATGGTCGGTCTCTGTTCGATGATCGAGCTTGGTTCTTCCTCACTCGGGGCCAGGATAGCCTGATTGGATGCTAAGAGTTTACTTTGGTCGCAGGATTATACCAGTGGCACAGGCTTCAGCCTGTGGGGTTTAGTCCTTGCAAGGAGGAACACCCAAAGGCTGAAGCCTGCGCCACCAGGACTAGCCCGAAGATAACAATGCCCACAACAAAGCAGGAAGATACGCTAAAGTAGGCCCGGCAAGGCTCTGAAAATTTCTCTATTCCTGTGGCCATGATTGGAAAAACCATTTCGCACTATCGTATTCTGGCCCAACTCGGCGGCGGCGGGATGGGTGTGGTCTACGAAGCCGAAGACCTCAAGCTGCGCCGCCATGTCGCGCTGAAATTCTTGCCTCCCGAAATGGAGAATGATCCCGCCGCCCGTGAACGCTTTCAGCGCGAAGCGTTTGCTGCCTCCGCGCTCAATCACCCGAACATCTGCACGATCTACGAGATCGACGAAGTGGACGGCCAGCACTTCATCGCCATGGAATTGCTGGAAGGAAAGACGCTCAAGCATCGGCTCAGCGGCAAGCCGTTCGCTATCGAACAGTTGCTGGAGTTGGCAGTGGAGGTGGTCGACGCGCTCGATGCTGCGCACAGCAAAGGAATTGTGCACCGGGACATGAAGCCAGCGAACATCTTCGTTACGGATCGCGGACACGCCAAGATTTTGGACTTCGGATTGGCGAAGTTGACGACCCAGCCGAAGTCTGCTCCGCCAGGAATCGGACAAACAATATCTGCAGGAACGACGGAAGTTCCTGAGGAGCAACTAACGAGTCCCGGGACGACGCTGGGCACAGTGGCTTACATGTCACCGGAACAAGTGAGGGGAGAGGAGCTGGACGCACGCACGGACCTCTTCTCGTTTGGATTGGTTCTGTATGAAATGGCGACGGGGCGGCTGGCGTTTTCGGGCAGCACCTCAGGAGTAATTTTGAGCGCGATCCTCACGAAAGCGCCCACACCGGCGGCGCGTCTGAATCCTGAACTCCCGGCTAAGTTGGAAGACATCATCAGTAAAGCAATTGAGAAGGACCGGGACGTGCGGTATCAGCACGCATCGGAGATGAGAGCCGATCTCAAGCGATTGAAGCGCGACACAGATTCGGGACGTTCAGTCGTTGCCGCACCCGGCGCCGAAGCGCCCGTTCACGAATGGTGGCGCGGCAGAACCGCCATAGTGATTGCGGCGGTCGTCTTGGTAGTTGCACTGGCGGGCGCGGGCTGGTTTTACCGATCTCGCACGGGCGGCGAGACGATTGATTCACTGGCGGTGCTGCCCTTTGTGAATGGCAGCGGCGACCCCAACACGGAATACCTCAGCGACGGGATCACGGAGAGCCTTATCAATAGCTTGTCCCGGTTGCCGAAGCTGGAAGTGAAATCACGGGATTCCGCGTTTCACTACAAGGGGAAGGACCCCGACGCTGAGACAGTCGGGCGCGAGTTGGGTGTACGAGCTGTCTTCAAAGGTCGAGTCACGCAAGTGGGCGACAACCTGGCCATCAGCGCGGAACTCATCGACGCCCGAAACAACGACCACATCTGGGGCGAGCAGTACAGCCGGAAGGCGTCGGATATTTTCGCGCTTCAAGGAGACATTGCCAAAGAGATCACGACCGCGCTGCGAGTGCGCCTGACCGGAGATGACGAGAAGCGCATGGCCAAAAGCTACACCGCGAACCCCGATGCCTATCAGGACTACCTCAAGGGGCGTTATTGGTGGAACAAGAGAAAAGAGGATGGTTTTAACAAGGGGCGCGAATACTTTCAGCAGGCGATCGAAAAAGATCCAACTTACGCCCTGGCTTATTCCGGATTGGCCGATAGCTACAGTCTACTTGCAGAGTACGGTTTTGTCGCTCCGAAGGAGTCTTATCCGAGAGCCAAGGAGGCCGCACTGAAGGCGCTGGAAATAGATGACACGCTCGCCGAAGCCCATGCCTCGCTTGCGTGGGTCAAAACATTCTATGACTGGGACCGGTCAGGCGGTGAGAAAGAATTCAAACGAGCCATCGAGCTCAATCCGGCCTATGCCACCGCCCATTTCTGGCATTCCTTAGCTCTCGCCAGCATGGGACGTTCTGAAGAAGCCATCGCGGAGCAGAAACGAGCCCTGGAACTTGACCCTCTCTCGCTCATCATCAATAGGGTTCTAGGAGTCGATTTCTACTATGCGCGGCGCTATGACCAAGCCATCGAGCAAGAGAAGCTGACGCTTGAGATGGACCCGAACTTCGCCTTCGTACATATGCAGCTGGGCGAGGCGTATCTCCAAAAATCCATGTACAGGGAAGGCATAGCGGAGTTTGAAAAGGAATTGGTGGTGTCTCCTCGCCACCCCTACGCATTATCGGGACTCGGATACGCCTATGCGGTGGCAGGCAGGGGCGCCGAGGCGCAGAAGGTGCTTGACCAGTTGAACGCGATCTCAGAGCAAAAGTATGTTCCAGCGATTTCCAAAGTTGGAGTCTATGTGGGCCTCGGAGACAAGGAAAAGGCGTTCGAATGGGTGGGAAAGGCTTATGAGGATCGCTCTATAGGAAGTTCATTTACCATGATGAAACTAGACCCAGTCTATGACCCGTTGCGCTCCGACCCGCGCTTCGCCGATCTTCTTCGCCGGATGAATCTGCAACCGTGATCGGGAAAACCATTTCGCACTATCGCATCCTGTCACAGCTCGGCGGAGGCGGGATGGGTGTGGCCTACAGAACCGAAGACCTCAAGCTGCGCCGCAATCCCCTACCGAATTAGCGGCGCTGGAACTTTAGAACTGCAGGAGGATTGATAATGAACATTCCGTCCACGATCCGCGACTGGAGCCTCTCCCTGCTCAAGGTCGCAGCTCTCTTTTTACTGGTGACAGGAATTGTTCGAACTCAAACAAGCATTGAGAGCAAGTCAGGCGTAAAAGCATCGCAATCGGGCAAAGTGGTCCTATACGCCGCTGTGGGCGCAGAACTCACCCAATATGACGTGGATGTCGATGGCGCGGCTCTTGTCAAGCGAGGCTCTCTCACGCTTCCTGCCAATGTGCAGGAAGCAGCGCAGCATCCTTCGAAGCGGTACCTCTATGTGGCCTGGAGCAATGGCGGGCCCAGCAATCTCCCGCCGGACAGCACCGCACCGAGCGGCAGCCAACACGGTTTGAGCGCGTTTCGCATCGATCCGGCATCCGGGGCCTTGCTTCTCCACGGTCAACCCGCGGCGCTGCCGTCGCGCCCGATTCACGTGACCACCGACATCCCCGGGACGCATTTGCTCGCCGCGTACAACGGTCCCAGCGGCGTGACCGTTCATCGGATAGAGCCGGATGGGACCATTGGTTCGCAGGTAAAGCAACCTCAACCGCTGGACGTGGGAATCTACGGCCATCAGGTACGTGTAGAGCCTTCCAACGACATGGTAATTCTCATGACTCGCGGGAACGGGCCGACACCCACCAAGCCGGAAGACCCGGGCGCACTGAAACTATTCAGCTACAAGGATGGATTGTTGGCGAATCGGAGTTCGATCGCGCCGGGAGGAGGATTCAATTTTCAAGTGCGGCATCTGGATTTTCATCCTTCCCGGCCGTGGGTGTTTGTTTCGCTGGAGCGGCAAAACAAGCTCGACGTTTTCGAGAAACTGAAGGATGGGACGCTGAGCAGGGACCCTTTGTTTTCCAAGGATACTTTGGCCGATCCCGGCAACGTTCGGCCCGGGCAGGCTCTCGGAACAATCCACATGCATCCGAACGGCAGGTTTGTATATTTGGCCAACCGGGCCAGTGGCACCACGGATTTCGAGGGAAAGCCAGTCTTCGCGGGCGGCGAGAACAATATCGCGGTGTTCGCGATCAACCAGGACACAGGCGAGCCGACGCTGATCCAAAATGTTAATACGCAGGGAATTCATGTGCGCACGTTCGCGCTCGACCCGAGCGGCAGGATTCTCGTCGCGGGCAACATGATGCAGCTCTCCGTCCGCGACAAGGACGGCGTGAAGATCGTTCCGGCCAGCCTGGCCGTGTTCCGCGTGCGAAGCGATGGGAAACTCGAATTCGTGCGCAAATACGACCTGAATGTGGGCAGTCGCAACTTATTCTGGATGGGGATTGTTTCGCTGCCTTAGGTAGCGCAGGCATCCGTCGCGGCGGACCTGTGCGGTTTTCTAGATCGCTAATGCACCACCGATTCACTGGGGCCGTACTTCGCCGCATAACTCCGGCACTGCAACGGTAATCAGCGTCGACAAATTACACAGCCTGCAAAATCGCACAGGTCCGCCGCGGCGGATGCCTGTGCTACGCCAGGACCGAACTTCCCATGAGGTATTTGTCGACCGCGACGGCGGCTTTGCGGCCTTCGGAAATGGCCCACACGACGAGCGACTGGCCGCGCCGCATGTCGCCCGCGGCAAAGACGCCGGGAACAGAACTCATGTAGTCCGCGCCGGTAGCGATGTTGCTGCGCGCGTCGAGATTTACGCCAAGCTGCTCGATCATTCCATTTTTCACTGGGCCAAGAAAACCCAGCGCGAGCAGAACGAGATCGGTTTCCATCACAGATTCCGTGCCAGGAATGGCCTCGAATTTCGGCGGCGGGCCAACGCGAATGGTGTGGAGCTCTTTCACGTTGCCGTTTTCATCGCCAGTAAATTTAACCGTATTGAGCGCCCAATCGCGCTTGCCGCCCTCTTCGTGCGCGCTTTCGGTGCGCAGTTGCAACGGCCAGAGCGGCCAGGGCGTGCTCGGCGAACGCTCCAGCGGCGGCATGGGCATGATCTCGAACTGGTGGATCGATTTCGCCTGGTGGCGGTGGCAAGTGCCCAGGCAATCCGCGCCGGTATCGCCGCCGCCTATGATCACGACGCGCTTGCCGGTGGCGAGAATTTGTTCCGGAATTGTGTCGCCGGCGACCACTTTATTCTGCTGCGGCAGGAATTGCATTGCAAAATAAATGCCATTGAGTTCGCGTCCCGGAACGTTGAGGTCGCGTGGCGCTTCCGCGCCGCCCGTCAACACCACGGCATCAAATTCCTTGCGCAAGTCCTGCGCGGGAATGCTGCCGCCCACGTGAGCGTTCGTTTGAAAACGGACTCCCTCGGCCATCATCTGTTCGAGACGCCGGTCGAGAACTCGCTTTTCGAGTTTGAAGTCCGGAATGCCGTAGCGCAGCAGGCCGCCGATGCGGTCGTTCTTTTCAAACAAGGTGACTTCGTGGCCCGCGCGATTCAATTGCTGCGCGGCGGCGAGGCCCGATGGCCCGGAGCCGACGACGGCAATTCGCTTCCCGGTGCGCGTCTCGGGAGGTTCCGGCTTGATCCAGCCTTCTTCCCACGCGCGATCCACGATTGTTTTTTCGATCAATTTGATCGTAACGGGCGGCTCGCTGATTCCCAGGACGCACGCCGCTTCGCATGGCGCGGGGCAGATGCGCCCGGTAAACTCCGGAAAATTATTGGTGGAGTGAAGGACGCGGATCGCATCCTTCCAGCGGTCGCGATACACGAGGTCGTTCCAGTCCGGAATGATATTGTTGACCGGGCACCCCGTGTGGCAGAACGGAATGCCGCAATCCATGCAGCGCGCGCCCTGCACGCGCACTTTCTCTTCCGGGAACGGCTGGTAGACCTCGAAATAATCGTGAACGCGCTCCGCGACAGGACGCCGCGCCGGCATTTCACGCGTGTATTCCTTGAAGCCGGTGACCTTACCCACGAATCACCTGGCCTTGCGCGTGAATCGTTCCGGCCTGCGCCGCCACGACGCTCGCCGGGATTCGCGGAATGCCCAGGACGCGTTTGTATTCGTGCGGGAACACTTTGACGAATTTGGGAAGCATCGCGTCCCAGTGCTTCAAAACCCATTTCGCCTGCGGGCTATCGGTCAATTCCGCGTGGCGCGCTACCAGACCTTGCACCGTTTCGACGTCTTTCGCATCCGTTACAGGCTCCAAGTCCACATCGGCCCGGTTGCAGCACTCCGAAGCAAAGTCACCAGTCTGGTCCAGAACGTAAGCGACGCCGCCGGTCATTCCGGCAGCGAAATTGCGGCCCGTTTTTCCCAGCACCACCACCAGGCCGCGCGTCATGTATTCGCAGCCGTGATCGCCGACGCCCTCGACGACCGCTGTAGCGCCCGAATTGCGCACCGCGAATCGTTCCCCGGCCATGCCGTTGAAGAACGCTTCGCCACTCGTCGCGCCATAGAGGCACACGTTGCCAATGAGGATATTTTCCTCCGGCACGAAATGCGAATTGCGCGGCGGGTAAATTACAATCCTCCCGCCGGAAAGCCCCTTGCCAACGTAATCGTTGGCTTCGCCTTCGAGCGTCAGCGTCACGCCCGTGGCCAGGAACGCGCCGAAACTTTGTCCCGCGCAGCCGTGAAACTGGATGCGAATCGTGTCGTCAGGCAACCCGACGGAGCCGTGGCGGCGCGCGATGTGCCCGCTGAGCATCGCCCCAACGGTGCGATGCACGTTGCGTATGGGCAAATCGAGCGACACGGGCGTCAGCCGCTCGATGGCATCGCTCGCGTGCTCGATCAGCTTTCCGTCGAGCGCGTCGTAGAGTCCGTGGTCCTGCGCCTGCGTGCAGCGGCGCCCCACGTGGCTCGGCATCGGCGGATTGTAGAGCACCGAGGAGAGATCGATCCCCTTCGCTTTCCAATGTTCCACATCCGTGCGCTGAGTGAGGCAATCCACGCGGCCAATCATTTCGTCGACTTTTCGGAAGCCAAGCTGCGCCATGATGAGGCGGAGGTCTTCGGCGACATAGAAAAGGAAATTAATTACGTGCTCGGGCTTGCCCGCGAATTTCTTGCGAAGCTCCGGATCCTGCGTCGCGATCCCCACGGGGCACGTATTCAAATGACATTTGCGCATCATGATGCAGCCCATCGTGACCAGCGGCGTGGTGGCAAATCCGAATTCCTCGGCGCCCAGGAGAGCGGCGATGGCGACGTCGCGCCCGGTTTGCAACTTTCCGTCCACCTGCACGCGCACGCGGCTGCGCAGATCGTTCATGACCAAAACTTGCTGCGTCTCCGAAAGCCCGAGCTCCCAGGGAATTCCGGCGTGACGAATCGAACTGATCGGCGAAGCTCCGGTCCCGCCGTCGTAGCCGCTGATGAGGATCACGTCGGCGTGCGCCTTCGCCACGCCCGCCGCGACGGTCCCCACGCCCACTTCGGCCACAAGCTTCACGGAAATTCGCGCCTGGGGATTGACGTTTTTCAAATCGAAAATAAGCTGCGCCAGATCCTCAATCGAATAGATATCGTGATGAGGCGGCGGAGAAATCAGGCCCACGCCGGGGATCGAGTGGCGCACGCGGGCGATCACGTCGTCCACCTTGTGGCCGGGCAACTGGCCGCCTTCGCCCGGCTTCGCGCCCTGAGCGATCTTGATCTGAAGGTCGTCCGCGTTGATCAGATAATTCGTCGTGACGCCGAAACGCGCCGAGGCCACCTGCTTGATCGCGCTGCGGCGCAAATCGCCGTTCGCGTCCGGAGTGAACCGGGCCTCGTCTTCGCCGCCTTCGCCGGTATTCGATTTCCCGCCGATGCGGTTCATCGCGATGGCCAGGGTCTCGTGCGCTTCCTTGCTGATCGAGCCGAACGACATCGCGCCGGTCGCAAAGCGCTTCACGATGTCGGCGGCAGGTTCGACTTGTTCAAGGAGAATGGCCGGGCCGTTCGGCTTGAATTCAAACATGCCGCGCAGCATTTGCAGATCGCGATTCTGCTGATTCACGATGTCCGCGAATTCCCGGAAGCTCTCGAATTTTTCTTGCCGCACCGCGTGCTGCAGCTTGCTGACCGTCGTCGGGTTCAGCAGGTGGCGCTCGCCGCGGACGCGGTACTGATATTCCCCGCCGACCCGCAGTTCCGTGTCGGAAAGGTGCGGCGGCTGCATCGCGAATTCATGCTTCATGATCGCTTCGCGGGCAAGCACTTCAATGCCGATGCCCTCGATGCGCGAAGACGTTCCCGTGAAATATTTCTCGACGAGCGATTGATTGAGGCCCACCGTCTCGAAGATTTGCGCGCCCTGATAACTCTGTAAGGTGGAAATCCCCATCTTCGAAAACGTTTTCAGAAGCCCCTTGTCGATGGACTTCATGTAGCTTTTGAAAACTTTGTCCCACGTCGTCTCCGCAGGAAACGCTCCGGCCCTGTGCAGATCCTCCAGCGTCTCAATCGCGAGATATGGATTCACCGCGCTCGCGCCGTAGCCGAGCAGCAAGGCGAAATGCATCACTTCGCGCGGCTCGCCGGACTCGACGATCAAGGCCACCTGGTTGCGCGTCCCCTCGCGAATCAGGTGATTGTGAACGGCCGAAAGGGCCAGCAGGCTGGGGATCGGCGCGTATTCGTGGTCCACGCCGCGG
>DATNIO010000220.1:0-8596 GCA_035604385.1 Verrucomicrobiia bacterium
TGGCCAGAGCGCTTTGTAGTACACTCCGCAGGACACGCCTGCGTCCCCCGCAGAGTCACGAGACGTGACAACTTAGCCTTCGAGGTGAATTATGACCGACGATAAATCCAAAATGCTGGAAAATGCGATTTCACAGATTGAAAAAGATTACGGCAAGGGCGCCATCATGCGCCTGGGAAGCCGCGACGTTCTGGTGCCGGTCAGCGTGATCCCCACGGGGGCGCTTTCGATCGATGCGGCGCTGGGCGTGGGCGGTGTGCCGCGCGGGCGCGTGATTGAAATCTACGGCCCTGAATCCGGCGGAAAAACGACGCTGACGCTGCACATCATCGCCGAGGCGCAGAAGATGGGCGGCCAGGCGGCGTTCATCGACGCCGAGCACGCGCTCGATCCGGTCTACGCAAAAAAGCTCGGCGTGGACGTGGACAACCTGCTGGTGTCGCAGCCAGACAACGGCGAGCAGGCCCTGGAGATCGCACAGAAGCTGATCCAGTCAGGCGCGGTGGACGTGATCGTGGTGGATTCGGTCGCCGCGCTCGTGCCGCGTGCCGAACTCGAAGGCGACATGGGCGATCCGCAAATGGGTTTGCAGGCGCGCCTGATGTCGCAAGCGCTGCGGAAGCTCACGGCCATCGTGTCAAAGTCGCACACCTGCCTGATTTTCATCAACCAGATCCGCGAAAAAATCGGCGTGATGTTCGGCAATCCCGAAACCACGACGGGCGGGCGCGCGCTGAAGTTCTACTCCTCGATCCGGCTCGATATTCGCCGCATCCAGTCCATCAAGGAAGGCGACCGCGTCATCGGTTCGCGCACGCGCGCCAAAGTGGTGAAGAACAAGGTAGCCGCGCCGTTCCGCGAAGCTGAGTTTGACATCCTCTACGGCGAAGGCATCTCCCGCGAAGGCGACTTGATCGACTTGGGTGTGGAAAAGGGCGTCCTCGAAAAGTCAGGCACATGGATTTCGTTTGAAGGCGAACGGCTCGGCCAGGGCCGCGAAAACGCGCGCGTGTTCTTGAAGGAACATGCCGACGTCCGCGGGAAAATCGAAAACTTGCTTCGAAAGAAGATGAACATTCCCATTCCCGGCGCGGCCAACGGCACACCAGCCCCGGCGGCGCAGGCCGAAAAACCCGCGGTTCAGGCTGCAGCCGCTGCAGCCACCGCCGCGGCGGGCAGGCCGCGCCCAGTGAAATAATCGGGCCCGCAGGTAGAATAGTAGCTCCTACCAATCGCGGCCCGGCAATCTGCCGGGTCGCGAGTCTGTACCGAAAGACCCACGTCACTGTTGTTCGCGCCTCTTCTTGAACCACTTGTTCCAACGGGACACATCTATGTCCCTCTGCGCTTCAACCTTAATCGTAGTATTTTCAGGCTAGTACGAACGTACCGGCGATTGGCCTCTTGCGTGATAGTACGTAATAGTTCAGATTTGCTATTGCGTTCGAGCGAACAAATTACATAGAATTAGGGTTCAGCTCGATACGCGCTTTAGGGCGCCAAATGGGTCCAGATTGGAATAAAATGATGTCGTATCGGCCTAGCCATCTTCGCTTTCTTGCAGCTCTCCTCTGCATATTGATTGCAGGGAGTTCACCCGCACTCGCGGCTCCCTCGCCACGTGCAGCGCGCGCTTCGATTAGGAGAAGCGCATCTGCGCGCTACGGCGTACCTACATTTACGGACTCCGAGAAGGGTGACGTCACGGCCTACGACGACCCGGTCGTGCGCAAGGCTGCGATTGACGCCCTGGGCCGCTATAACGGTTCTGTCGTCGCCATCGCTCCTACGAGCGGACGCATCCTCACCATTGTCAATCAGAATCTGGCATTTTCCGCGGGCTTCATTCCTTGCTCGACTATCAAGCCGGTCATCGCGGTCGCGGCGTTGCAGGAAGGCGTGGTGACGCGCGATACGATGATCCGCGTGGCTCCACGCAAGTATTTGAACCTGACCGAAGCGCTGGCGCATTCCAATAACGCTTTCTTCGAGGAGCTTGGGCGGCGCATGGGATTTGACACGGTTTCGCGCTACGGCCGCCTACTGGGGCTCGGCGAACTGGCTGGGTATCAGATTCCCGAAGAGCATCCCGGAGGATTTCCCTCTGAGCCGCCTACCTTTGGCGGCGTGGCGCGGATGTCCAGCTTTGGCCAGGGAATTCAGATGACGCCGCTGCAACTCGGCGCTTTGGCATCGAGCATCGCCAACGGCGGCACTCTCTATTACCTGCAATATCCGCGAACGGCTGAGGAACGGGCGAATTTCGCGCCGCGCATCAAACGGCAGCTCAACATCGAATCGCTCCTGCCGGAAGTGCGGGACGGCATGCTCGCCGCGGTGCTTTACGGCACGGCGCGCTCCAGCTACATTTCCGATGATGCGCAAGCCCTCGGGAAGACGGGAACCTGCTCGGATTCGGCGTCGCGTCTCGGATGGTTTGTTTCCTACGCCGATCAGGCGAACCCCAGGATCGTTCTGGTCGTGCTGATGCGCGGCCACAGCAGCATGATCAAGGGAGCCATGGCAGCAGGCGTCGCGGGACGGATCTATCGCCGGCTGAATGACGAGAATTATTTTGCCACGCGAAGCATCGAATCGCACACCTCGGCAATGGCCGCCGGAACGCGGCAGTAGCGGGCCAAACGGGCGGCAGCCTGGATTTCAATTTTCCTATCGAGTGTCGGGGATCAAATCTCGAATTTCAGATTTGAAATTTCAAATTCGAGAATTCAGACATCAAAATGCGGATTCGAAATTTCAGATTTGAAAATTAATATCGCAAATCTTCGGCCCCAGTCCCAGCACCCAAGCCTGATTCCTCAGTGTTCCTCTTTCACAGCTCCTCTCCAGAAATTGGCTTCTAGTTCTCAACGATTCGATGTTGAATTTCAATCTGAAATCTCGAATTTCAAATCTGAAATTGTTGTGTTGCTGTCCGGCGGACGCCGCCGGAATTTCACTGTGGAAAAACAGAATGGCGGCCCGAACTTCCGGGCCGCCTGATATTTTAAATTTCGATTTGTGTTAGCCGTTTGAAATTCGATTCGGGTGAATCCGCGGAAAGTCTACCGCACTTCCCACGTGTCACCGGCGCTCAGCAGCTTGGCCAGGTCGCCGGGGCCGCGCTTGGCGATGACGTCCTGAATTTGTTTGGACATCACGTCCTCGTAGCGGTCTCGGTCCCAGGAGCGGAGGACGCCGATGGGAGTGGGGAAGCCGGGCTTCTCTTCCATCTGCGCGAGCAAGAAGGCGTACGCGGGATTCGGATGGTGCTCATCATGGACGAGAATGTCCTTCTCGGTAAGTCCGTTGCCGTTGCCGAGATGGACGACCTCGAGTTCCATGCCATTGAGGCGGATCCCCTTGTCGCGATTCTTGCCGTAGATCAGCGGCTTGCCGTTCTCGAGCTGGACGACGTGCTCGCTGCGAGCTTCCTTTTCGGTTAGTTCGAACCACGCGCCGTCGTTGAAGATGTTGCAGTTCTGCAGGATTTCAACGTAGGCCGAGCCCTTGTGCGCTGCCGCTTTCTTCAGCGTGTCTTTCAGGTGCCCCTGGAAGACGTCCACTGAGCGCGCCACGAACGAAGTGTCGGCGCCGATCACCAGGCCCAGCGGATTGAATGGGCGATCCGCCGTGCCGTACGGCGTCGATTTCGTTTTCTTGCCGAACTCGGAAGTCGGCGAGTACTGGCCCTTCGTGAGCCCGTAAATTTTGTTGTTGAACATCAGCACCTTGATGCCGACGTTGCGCCGCAGCATGTGAATCGTGTGATTGCCGCCGATGGCGAGCGAATCGCCGTCGCCGGTCGCCAGCCACACTTCAAGCTCGGGATGCGTGATCTTGACGCCGGTCGCAACCGCGGGCCCTCGGCCGTGGATCGTGTGAAAGCCGAACGTGTTCATGTAGTACGGGAAGCGGCTCGAGCAGCCGATGCCGGAAATGACGACGAATTTTTCGCGCGGGATCCCCAGCTCGGGAAATACGGACTGCACGGCGGAGAGGATGGCGTAATCTCCGCAACCCGGACACCAGCGGACTTCCTGGTCCGTCTGGAAATCCTTCTTGGTCAGTACTGGAATCGATGCCGTAGTCATTGGTCTTTATCTCCGAATTCCTTTCGGGCCTCAGCCCAGAATTTCTTCGATCTTCGCTTCGATTTCCGATTGCTTAAAGGGCTGTCCCTGAATCTTGTTGTAGCCCTGCACGTCCACGAGGAACTTGGCGCGCAAAAGCATGGATAGTTGGCCGAGATTCATCTCGGGGACCAGCACATGGCGGTAACGTCCCAGCAACTCTCCAAGATTGCGTGCCATCGGGTTGAGATGCCGCAGATGAACGTGGCCGATGCGATGCCCCTTGGCGCGCATCGTCTTCATGCCCGCGGTGATCGCGCCATAAGTTGAGCCCCAGGCCACGATCAAAAGGTCGCCGTCAGGGTCGCCTGCCGGAACCAAGTCCGGAATATCCTGCGTTACGGCCTCGACCTTGGCTGCGCGCAGCCGGACCATCTTTTCGTGGTTCAGCGGCTCGTAATTGATGTTTCCGGTGACATCCTGCTTCTCGATGCCGCCGATGCGGTGCTCAAGCCCCAGCGTGCCGGGGATCGCCCACGGCCGCGCCAGCGTGTTCGGGTCGCGCGAGTACGGATGGAATCCGTTGGGATCGGTTGCGAATTTCACCTTGATCCCGGGGATTTCATCAATCTTGGGAATGCGCCACGGCTCCGCGCCGTTGGCCAGGTAACCGTCGGACAGGATGATGACCGGCACCATGTACTTGAGCGCGATGCGGCAGGCTTCGACGGCGACCCAGAAGCAATCGCCCGGTGTTGACGGCGCAAGTATCGGAATCGGCGCTTCCGAATTGCGGCCGAACATCGCTTGCAGAAGATCCGCCTGCTCGGTCTTGGTCGGCAAGCCCGTGGACGGGCCGCCTCGCTGAATGTCGCAAATCACGAGCGGCAATTCCACCGCGACTGCAAGGCCCATTGCTTCGGTCTTGAGCGCCATGCCGGGACCGGAAGTGGTCGTGAGCGCCAGGGCTCCAGAATAGGAGGCGCCGATGGCGGAAGTGATCGCCGCGATTTCGTCCTCGGCCTGAAACGTCATGACGCCGAAATTTTTGTACATGGAAAGTTCGTGCAGAATATCCGAAGCGGGCGTGATCGGATAGGAGCCGAGGAAGAGCGGAAGGCCGGCCTTCTGTGATGCCGCTACGAATCCGATCGCCAGAGCCTGGTTGCCGCTGAGGTTGCGATACGTGCCGGGAGTCAGCTTGGCGGGAGGAATTTCGTAGCTGACTTGAAACGCCTCGGTCGCTTCGCAGTAATTGTAACCCGCGCGCATGGCCAGCTTATTCGCTTCCACCAGCAACGCCTTGGTCTTGAACTTGTCCTCGATCCACTTGTAGGTCAGGTCCATCGTGCGGTTATAAAGCCAGTAGCACATGCCGAGGGCGAAGAAGTTTTTGCAGCGGTCCATCGACTTGGCGTCGAGGCCCAGATCCTGGAGCGCGGTGCGCGTCAAGCGTTCGAGCCCGACGGGAAATAGCCGGTAGGCGTCGAGAGAACTGTCTTCCAGCGGATTTGTAGTCAGGTCCGCTTTGCGCAAATCGCCGTCTGTAAAAGCGTCGCTGTTTACAATCAGAATGCCGTTTGGTTTCAGATCCTTGATGTTGGTCCTGAGGGCTGCCGGGTTCATGGCCACCAGCACGTCCACGGCGTCCCCTGGCGTGAACACGTCGGCCGAGGAAAATTGAATCTGGAATCCGCTGACGCCGGGAAGGGTGCCCGCAGGGGCGCGAATTTCAGCGGGATAATCAGGGAAGGTAGCTAAGTCGTTTCCGTACAAGGCAACCGTGTTCGTGAACTGGCTGCCCGTAATCTGCATGCCGTCGCCGGAGTCTCCACAAAAGCGGAGGACGGCTTTTTCGATGACTTCGCGCTTGTGTGCGCGGACGACCGGGTCCGTAATCGTAGCCATGGCTTAGTAAGGCTCCAATTCTTAATTATGAGTTTTAACCACCCGGTATGCCCCAAGGAGCATCAGTTGCGGATGCCGAAGTTCCATAGAGGGCTTCCAATGGCTAAGCATAGCACAATGCAACTGGCCTTGTAACATCGCGAAGGAAAAACCATGTTGCCTATGCGGCATGAGCCAAAGAGGAGCAACGTCCAAAGACGGCGACATTTTTTTTACGCGCGACAAACGAATCGAGGAATTGGAATCCTGCACGCAAAAAACAATTCCTTCGTCTCAGATTTTATGGCTTGCTTTTTCGCTTTTAATTCGCCTAATATAGGGACGCATTGGAGGAGCCCCGCCATGACATTGACGAAACGGCAAAAAGAAGTGCTCGATTTTCTGGTGGCCTTTCACAACAAGCACGGATACTCGCCAAGTTTTGAGGAAATGGCGCGCTCGCTGAAGCTGACTTCGCTCGCCACCGTGCACAAGCACATTACGACGCTCGAGCGCAAGGGATTCATCCGGCGCGGCTATAACCAGAGCAGGTCGATCGAAGTCACGAACCTTCCCAAGCCGGTGCGCGAGCAGGTGCTCGACCGGCACACGGTCGAGTTGCCGCTCTTGGGCCGCATCGCCGCCGGCCGGCCGCTCGAAGCGGTGGAAGACCGGGAGACGCTTTCGCTGGGCGAGTTCGCGCGCTCGGACAAATCATTCGTCCTGCAAGTGAAAGGCAATTCCATGATTGAAGACCACATCATGAACGGCGATTACGTGGTGATCGAGCCGACGCAAGTGGCCAATCCCGGGGAAACCGTTGTGGCGTTGGTGGGAAATGACGAGGCTACCCTGAAACGCTTCTATCGAGAGGCGGGCGGGAAGATTCGCTTGCAGCCCGCGAATTCGGATATGCCGCCCATCATCGTTCCGGCAGCGGACGTTAAGATTCAGGGACGAGTTGTCGGAGTCCTGCGCAAGTATTGATCACCAATTTCCGCAACTGGAAGCCATCGAACCAGGGACCGTCTCCTGGCTATTGCGCTTTGCAAGTGAAGTTCGCCGCTTCGTCGGTGCTGCCGTTCCCGCCATAGCTCGCGACCTTGCCATACGGGCACAGGGGACGCGTGCGATCCACGTTTCCCGCAGTGCGATGCGAAGCGATGATTTGATCCGGTGCGGCGCCCTTGGCCACCCACTCCTCAATCGCGGCCATCTTGTCGAAGCTGTCGGTTCCGGGACCTCCCTGGCAATGGTTCATGCCGGGCACCATGTACAGTTGGATCGACTTCCCCGCTACGCCCGGACCGAGCTTCTTTGTGACGTCGCTAAAATAGTTGACGCTGTTCATGGGGCTTACCTGCGGATCGGCCCAACCGTGGTACATCAGCAATTTGCCGCCGTGCGCGAAGAAGGGCTTCAGGTCGGAGTTTGTGTAGTCGAGCAGGCCATCGTCAATATTCAGGGCCTGATCGATATCCGTGGCGGCATTGAAATGGCGCCAATCCCAAGTGGGATCCTTGAAAACCAGGTATTGATACGTCTCCACCGTGTACCGCAGCGGCTCAGGGCCTGTCAATGTTGCCCAACCCAGCTCCGACCCAGGCTGCAGGAGAGCAGGGAGCACGTCCGCTCCAGTTCGCGGATTCTTGACCGGAGCGTAGATCACGCGAGCCGTCTCCACTTGCGCCGGCGTCAGGCACGTGGGACCATCCGCGCCCTTGCAGGCGAGCACCTTGGGATCGAAGTGGCACCGCGCAGGATTTTCAATGACGCCATCCTTCACGCCGTCCAGCGCATCGCAAGCCTGCAGCACCGCAGCATGAATCATCGGATATTTCGCGGGCGGGATGGCGCTGTCCTCGCTTCGGTTCACAATCGTGTTGAGCGTCAGGCGTGCGATGTGAAGGTGCATCCAGTTGATGGCCGAAGCCCCGGCAATGATTGCATCAAAGTCGCCCGGATATTTCGTCGCTTCGGTGATCCCCTGGCGTCCTCCGGTGGAGCAGCCATTCCAGAACGAAAGCTTCGGTTCACCGCCGTAGTAAGCTTTGGTGATCGCCTTGGCCTGCACGGTCATCTCGTGAACTGCGCGGTAGGCCATGTCCACTACCTTCTCGGGATGGCCGAGGGCGAACTTCGCGGTATTGCCCTGGTGACCGGTGTCAGTGCTGGTGGACGCGTAGCCTCCCGCGATCCCCGCAGCCAGCGCCGGATAGCTGATCACTCCAGCCCAGCCGCCATTGCCCACGGCCTGCAGCTTACCGTTCCAGCCCGAGGCCGGCATCCAGACTTCAATCCTGATATCGGAGTCGGGCGAGGGCGCGAGTGTAGCAGTCACCCGGCAGAACGCCGGCAGTTGGCCGTACATTGCGGCGCTGGGAGGAGCGTCCGTAGGTGGAGTAAACGCTCCGGCAGCGACACTCTCCGCCGATGTGATCGTCCCATTGGCCAGGGAAACGGAAGCCAGATTTTCGCACGACGCCGCATCCGCGGTCCGCACGCCGAACGCAAATAATGCCAGCAGAACAACGAGAAATTTCAGACTGATGTTCTCACTCTTCCTGATGAAGGAAGGCATGATTTCCACCTCCGTCAACGCATAGTCCCAACGCATACGCCGCGCATCGTACGCT
>DATNIO010000221.1:0-9229 GCA_035604385.1 Verrucomicrobiia bacterium
CAATTTCGTTCCGATCGCGAGGCAGAAATCCGCGGCGGCGAGCGTGTCGTTGGCGACCTTGCGTGAATAGCGGCCGCACACGCCGACGGCCAGCGGATGCGTGTCGGCGATGCTGCCTTTGCCCGCCATCGTGGTCACGACCGGAATGTTCAGCGTTTCAGCGAGCGCGGTCAGCTCTTGCCACGCTTCGGAGAGAATCACGCCGCCGCCGGCGATCAGCACCGGTTTTTCGGCGCTCGCGAGCAGCGCGATCGCGCGCTCCACGTCCTGCGCGACGGGCGCGACCCTCAGCGCGGGAGTGCGAAGAAAGGCGGACTCGGCATAAATTTCTTGTGGAATGGTGAGCTTCCTGCCAAACCAATCTGCTGGAATGCCGAGGTACGATGGCCCGGGCACTCCGCTCACGGACGCGCGCACGGCCGTGCGCAACACGTCGGCAATGCGCTCGGGCTGCGGCAGGTCGCCCGCCCACTTCGTGATCGCAGGGAACATCGAAGTCTGCTCGAGTTCCTGATACTCGTAGCGGTAGCGCGTCTTCGTCGTGGTCGTGCCGCTGATGGCGATGAGCGGACTCGACGCCCAGAACGCGTCGATGATCGACGCGGGCAGATACGTCGCGCCGGGGCCGAACTGCACGATGCCGAACGTGGGCTTGCCGGTGACGCGCGCGTACGCGTCCGCCATCGCCAGGGCGGAGCGCTCGCTGCGCCCCAGGACCACGCGCACGCCCTCGTGATTCTGCATTTCAATCAGCGGATCCTGCGGCGCGCCCGTCAGCGTGAAGACGTACTCGGCGCCGTAGGCGCGCAAGAGTTTCGCCAGCGCCTGCGATACCGTCAAAATGTTTGCCGAATCTCCCGCAGGTGTGCTCGTCAAAGTCTTGTCCTCGTTTCTAAAATGGCCCGGAAAAACCCCGCCTCTGAAGAGGCGGGCTACAACAATTCGTCCAACGGATCGGCAATTGCTGTAGCCCGGGTCTTCAGACCCGGGGTTTTGTCTGGCACTGCCGTTAATCCGCGGATCTGAGTCTCTGTGGCGGATTTAGTTTCTTACTTAATCGCAAGTGGATTCACCGGCGATGCCACCGCGCCCGTCACCGGCAAAGCCGGCGCCACGAAAAGAAACTCGTAACGCTTGTCCTCCGCGCACTCCCTCGCGAGTTCCCCGAGATCGAAAATTTCGCCCACAGTGAGGCCCATGACGGGGATGGAAATCCAGTGCCACGGTTGATTAGCCTCGTCCGTCTCGTTGGGACGCACTTCAGCGCCCCAGGTATCCGTGGCGATGGCCGCGACTTGCTTCGCGTGCAGCCAGTCCAGCGTTTCAAACGCCAGACCCGGAGCGTCGCCGCCCGAATAGCCGTCCCACGTGTTCGCGGCGAGCATCGCTTCCATCTGCCCCGTGCGCACCAGCAAAAAATCGCCGCGCCGCACTTCTACGCCAAAATGTTTTTCCGCCCGGCCCAGCATTTCGTTGGTGACGGCGAAGGCGTCGGGCAGGCGTTCCATTCCGAGCATGCGCGGAATGTCGAGCAGCACGCCGCGCCCCACCATGCGATCCTTGGTCTTCTCGATGCCGCATTTCTGCGCGCCCGCCGAAGTTACCGTGCGGCAGTCGTACCCGTTCCACATGTGATTGCCGTAAAAAATGTGGCCGAGGCCGTCCCACTGCGTCCCGCATTGCGTGGGCATCATGATGACGTCGTCCGCGCTGCGAATTTTTCGGCTGTCGAGCACGCCCGAATACGCATCGGTCCCCGTCCGCATCATCAGGTGCACGGGATTGAACCGCCCGAGCGCCGGATATTTCGTTTTCCCGCCCTGCGGCCCGCGATGGTCGTACGGCAGCGCCAGCGAAATGACTTTGCCCTTTTGCACGAGGCGCGTCGCCGCGACAATGTCCTCAGGCCGCGTGTAGTTGAGCGTGCCAACTTCGTCCTCCGCGCCCCAGCGTCCCCAATTTTTCAGCCGCTCCGCCGCCGCGCGAATGTCGTCCATCGTCAGCTTGCGCGCAGATGCTCCCGTTTCCGCCATCCGTCCTCCAAAGTCGTGGTTCGCTGTTGCGGGAAAGTTTGAACCGATTCTCGCAGCCCGCCATTGTACTGGAATCGCCCACAAAGCGTCCGCGGTTTTTGCCGTTCCCTAGGGATGCGGAAATTCGGGGACATGTAGCACAGACTTCAGTCTGTGGGTTTCCATGTGATCTTGGCTAGCGCGCACAGGCCGGGTTCCGGAATGAACCCCCACAGACTGAAGTCTGTGCTACTTTTCCGGCAACGCAAAAACATACAGCGCATTGCCGGTCGTCGGGTAGTGGACGTCGGGCAGGATGGTGCGCGGGACATTGCGCGGGCTGCCGCCGCCGAGGCCTGTGGTGACGGCGACGTATTGTTTGCCGCCGACGCTGAATGTCACGGGAAAACCTTGCACCGAAGTGCCGAGGCGGGTTTGCCACAACATTTTGCCGGTGTTGATGTCGACGGCGCGGAAGACGCGGTTGAGGTCGCCGACGAAAGCGATACCGCCGGCGGTCGATAGCACGGCAGTGAGGAAGGACGGGCGCTGCTGCACGTTCCAAACTTCCTTCATCGTTTTCACGTCAAAAGCAGCGAGCCTGCCCACATTGCCATCGGTGCCGGGCATTTCGTAAAACAGGCGGTCACCCATGGTGCCGCCAGAGCCTTCGACGAATTCAACTTTGCGGCCGGACATTTCCATGCAGCTCTGGCTGAGCGGGATGATGAGACGCTCGGTGGCGGGATCGTAGCTCATGGCCTGCCAGTTGTGGCCGCCTTCGGTGCTGGGACATACCGGAGTCCACTTGCCGATTTCCTGCTCAAGGATGTCGGGCCGGTAGGCGAGTTTTCCCGTCTTGTCATCCACATTGAAAATATTTTGAAAAATAGTTTCCTTGGCGCCGATAAATTCGCCGGTTTTGCGATCGAGCTTCCAGAGGATGCCGTCCTTGCCGATGGTGAAGAGCGTTTTGCGGTCGCCAATATCGACGAGCACGCGCTCGTACACTACGTCCATGTCGAGCGTTTCGCCTTGCACGTGCTGGAAATACCAGGCGAGTTTTCCATCGTCGGGCTTCAGGGCGAGCGTAGAGCTCGAATACAGCGCCGAGCCCTTTGTTCCGCGGCTCACCTGCATCCACGGCTTGGCCTGCGCCACGCCCCAGTACGTCAGGTTCAGCTCGGGGTCGAAGCTGCCGGTGATCCAGGTTTCCGCGCCGACGCGCAGCATGTTCGGCAGATCGCCCCAGGTATCGCCGCCGGGCTCGCCTGCGCGCGCGATGGTGTTAAAGCGCCACAAGAGTTTTCCAGTCGCGGGATCGAACGCGCTGATGAAGCAGCCTTGATCTTTGTCCTGCGCCTTGTAACGGTCGCATCCATTCTCGCCTTGAATCACCTTGCCGTGAATCACGATCGGCCCGCTCGAACTTCCATAGCCCTTGGCGCTGTCGCCGACCATGACGTCCCACACGGTTTTTCCAGTGCGCGCGTCGAGGGCGAATAAGTGCGCGTCCGTTGTCTCTGCGAACACTTTGTCGCCGTAAATGGCCATGTTGCGCATCGCGCCCGTCCCGCCGGCCTGGCTCTTCGGTGGGCGCATGTGGTTTTCCCAGATGAGGTCGCCCGTCCGTGCATCGAGCGCCTGTATGATGTTGTCGGTGTTGATCAGGTAGATGATGCCGTTGTGGACGAGCGGAGTGGGTTCGTTGGCCGCCACGCTATCGTTCATATTCCACGACCACACCAGGCGCAGGTCCTTCACGTTGTCGCGGGTGATTTGCGCGAGCGCGCTGTGGTTCCAGCCCTGGTAACTTCCGCGGACAATCAGCCAGTCGGCGGCATCGGGTTTGAGAAGCATCTCGTCGGTCACTGGAACGTAATTCTTCACTTCGCCCGCGACGATGACTCCGAGAGGGACGTTTCGCGGTGCGGCGGCAGCGCGCGGCGCGGCATCTTCTTCCCCGCCTTGCATTGCGGGCGTCGGAGCGCCGCCGTTCGCGACGGCTCCAATCGGCACGATCGTCTGCGCCGTCATCGCTTGCGTGCCCGGTATAGCTCCGTTCGCTTGCAAAATAAATGCGACGAGGTTGACGGCATCCTGGTCGCTGAGCGAGCCGGGGTTGCTGATCGGCATCGTGTTGCGAATGCGAGTGAAGAGGTCGCTCGTCGGGCGGGTGCGCCACGTGTTCATGAAATTGGCGCCGGCCAGCGGAGGGGCTTCGAAGGTGCCTTTCATGTCGGGCAAGTGGCACGTCGAACAGGTCGCCTGGTAAATGGCGCGCCCGGCGGTGGCTTGTTCGGCGGTGAAGGGGCCGGTCCTCGCAGGTTGCTGCGCGGCCGCCATTGCGATGGAGAGGCCAACGGCCACAATCGCACCACAAATCGCAAATCTAAAAACTTTTCGTTCCGGCATCAGTTGCTCCACTGAACTGCGGCTTCCAGAAAAATGAATTCAAAACCTCAGGGGTTAAAACCCCCAATAGATACAGGCGATTGTGTCGTGCCTAAAGGCACGACCCACAAAGCGTAGGAATTTCACTGAAAACGTTCGTCATCAATCGTCAATCTTTATGGCGTCTTTGTGGGTCGCGGCTTCAGCCGCGACTTTCAGGAATCCGAAACGCGAGGGCTTTAGCCCCTGACGCCCCACCGAGTTCGGGGAGCCCGCCATGTACGGGATAGCTTTTATGCATTTCACTTCAAAAGCCAGCCCCACAAATTTCCATCGGGCGCGCGCTCGGATTGAATTTGCACGTACAGTCGGCCGTTGCGGAGGTCGGCAATCTGATCCGGCGTCAGTTCAAGCGTGCCGCTGACGGCGCCCTTCTCCGCCTTCGTCACCGTCAAATTTAAATCGGCGATCGCCGGTGCGGGAATGCCCTTCGGCGCGCGGTGAATCTGCGCCGTGGTAGCGGGCGAGCGCAGTCCTTCAAATGTTCCTTCAATGGTGAGCTGCTTGCCCTTCAGCGTTGCGGTAAGCGAACCGTATCCCGCGATCGTGGACATCATCGCGACGCTAATGGGAACCGGCGAAAGACGCACCTTGAACGATTCCCCGTTTTGCGTGTTTTGAGCGGAGATGGCGGACACGAGCGACAAAAGCGCTGCCGCCAGGAATGTTGCTGTTGCCGCTGGTCGCCTCCATCGCATTGACATCGTTTGCCTCACCCAGTAAGGCCAAGGAAGCTGCAATCTGAAATTTCAGATTTGAAATAACTTCAAATTCAAATTCGGGCGATTCAACCGCACACTGCAGCGGAAGGATGATGCCCTTCATCGATCAGGTCCGCCGAATTTGCCGCCAATTCGCCGAATTAGCCCGTCAATTCGCCAGCGGATTGGGGCGGATTTGCATATGGGTTACCGAGCCTTTGTGCGTTTCTGTGAATTTGGGCATGTAGGAGCTGTAGGTCATCCAAAGGCCTCGGCCCTTCCAGCCCGCATTGGCATCGTCAATTCGACCATCCAAACCACGCGTATAGTAGGGCAACGGGTAAGGAAGGTGGAATGTAGAGAACGTTTCCTTCTTCGGGTCAAATATGAACATTGCGTCCGAAGCCGTTCCAGTGACAATTACGGTGTCCTTGCCGAGTCCGGACGCGTTGAATTGATCTACCCACAGGAAGTAGGGGAAATCAGTGGTGCCGGTTTCGTTGCCGGTGCCCTTAAATTTTACTCCCGGGTCTTCCCAGAATTTCCACTGGCCGGTCTTGACGTCCAGGCGGCCGAGATGACCGCTGCCGAGTGAAACCCAAACATTCCCGTCCGTGCTGAAGTCAATGCCATGCGGGAAACGTCCCGGAGCAGGTAGCGGGTAATCTGTGAATTTGCCCGTCTTCGGATCGAGCATGTACACCTTGTTCGCCGGACCAATGGCTTGCGGAGATGTTTCCCAAACGGTGCCATCGATAGGACTGATAGCCACTCCGTAGCCCGTTCCGGGAACCATCTTCTTGGTGTCCATATCGATCCGCATCCAAGTATGCTGAGCACCTACTTCAGTCCCTTGGATGTTATTCAAATCCAGCTTTTTGGTATCCATTTCACCCATCGCGTTGCCGCCGCCGTCCGTCCAGATCCGGTCTTGCCAATCGAACTGGAGGTGATGGGTGTTGTAGGCGGTGTCGACGGTGACAAATTTATTGGTTTTCGTGTCGTAGTAACCGAGCTCCATATTGTTACCGTTTTTGGACAGAAGATTGAATGCGATATCCTTCGCAACCGGATCATTGTTATCCGCGGCGTCCAAGGCGATCGTATCCTTGGCCCACGCTGGATAGAATTTGGCGCCGCCGGCGCGAATCTGCTCGGTCATCCAGACTTTGCCGTTCGCATCCATCATGGGATTGTGCGGACTGTCCATCCATTCCTTGTCTTCGCCCGTATACGCTTGCTCTTCTTCCGCCCCGTGGTAGTAGTCCTTTGTCAGGGAGAAGCCATGGCTTTTGTCTCTTGGTTCGAGGTTAAGCCCTTCGACGGTGTTCTTCACCGGGTCCAGAATCCATACCATGCCTCCGCCGGTTCGATCCCCACCGTAGACTTTCCCATACGGGTACAACGACGGATTGCGCTTGTCCGTAGAGACTAAATCATGAATAAAGGAAATTGGGGATCCCCAATCCCATTCGGTTAAAACGACATTGCGTTCGATTCCGGTTGGCCGCGGCGGAGCGGGAGGAACTTCTCCCGCCGCAATGCGAGCTCCCCAATCGGCGAGGACCTTCTCTACTGTACTTTTGCCGAGAAAATTGAGTTCTTGATGCATGGCCTTAGCGCGCGAGAAGACAGCGTCCCAATCTTCAACAGTGGTATAGCGGCGCGTGGCGACCATGCCCAATTCATGGCAGTGGTTGCACCCGTTCCTCTGGTCCCCAAGCCATTCTTCCGAGGTCTTGTACCTGGCGGGGAGATCGCTGCCCGATGGAGGCTGAATCAGCGACGTCCAATAACTGGCAGGATAGATCTTCGCCGCTTCTTGCGGAGTTGCGGCGTTGGCAACTTTAAGAGTTACCTTGCCGCCGCGCACTGCCTTGACGGGCTCTGAGTCCTTCAGCCCGTAGCCGCGCACCCATAGCTCGTAGGCTCCATCCGGCAGGTCCGGAACCAGGAAGCGTCCCTGATCATCGGTGACGACAATCTTGCGGAACGGTACCGGCAACGACTTGGTCTCCGCGATCACCCAGACGCCAGCTTCCGGCTTTGCGCCGTTGCTATTCACCACCACCCCGCCAATGCTGCTTTTGTCGACAGTGATTCCGGAAGCGCCTTGCGGGCCCCCGGCAACCGGTCGTGACGTGAAACAAATTAGCGCCACGAGAGACCACATCATCGCGCGTGTCATTCCTCGCATGTCAGTCCTCCCCTTGCAATCCGTCTTGGGTTCTTGCCTTGGATCAGCCCGATCTAACTGTACCGGCATTTATATAATGAAGTGGACGAAACTGCCAATTCTTTGGTTTCGTTTTTTGCATTTGTAGCACAGGCACTCTTGCCTGTGGGGTTTGGTCCTTGCAAGAACTAAACCCCACAGGCTGAAGCCTGCGCCACTAATGTCCAACGCTATGGTGCGGTTGGCTCTGTTCGGTCTCGTAGCGAATCAATGCGAGGGTGCGATACACGGCGTGCACGAATTTTCCATACGGCGCGGTGACGAACAGGGCTGCGATGCACGCCAGGTGCAGCACCAGAATGCTTCCCATCGCCGTGGTGGCGCGGAGAATCAGCGTGAGCATTCCAGTCAGCGCCGTCAGGCCGAGCGTCACCAGAAAAACGTAGTCCATGCCGGAAGCAGCTGGCGCCTCGGGCTCGCGATCGCTTTGCAATTTGTAATAGATCAGGCCGCACGTTCCGATGAGGAGCGCCACGCCGCCGACGCTGCCAAGAATTACCGGCGCGCTGGTGAGCGAGTAAGGCGGAAGGATGTGAAAAAAATCCTGGTAGACAAATGCCAGCGACGTGGAAACAAAATCGCTCGTGAGTCCCCAGAACGTGAGCGAGTGATAGACGCGCCGAACCGAGGAAGGCCGCTCGTCCGGATAGAAGCATCCGGGTCCCCCGCCCTTCAGGTATCGCAAACCGAGCGCCGCTCCCACGGCTGCGGCCAGTGTTTTCCAATTGCCACGCTCGTTGATTGCGCTGCGCGTTTCCGACCAGAAGCGCGCGCCGCCGCGCAGCCATACGGCGATTCCGTAAAAAAATAAAATCAGCGCCCCTGCCACCATCGCGAGATACGGCACGACTTCGTAGAACGAGCCGGGTCCGAGATGCGCAGCGTACAAATTTTCCGACGGAATGAAAAGCAGCGCGAGAACGGCGACGAGCGCCGCCAATCCCGTGGCCAGAAAAACGGTCACGCTGCGATTTTTGAATGCGCGCCCGAGGAAATCAGGCCAGCTCCAGCGGCGGTACGTCTCGATCCGCGACTTCGCCAGAATCTGCGGAATGTTGATCGCGAATTCGTGCGGCGGCGTATACATGCAGGCGTAATAGCAGGCGCGGCAGTCGTGGCACAGATTGGAAAGATAAAAAACGTCGCCCTGCTTGAAATCGCGGCGCGTCTCAATCGCGCGAAAGACGGGGCAGTATCCTTCGCAGTAACGGCACGCGTTGCAGATGACCAACTGGCGGCCGGCTTCCTGAATGACGTCAAGCCCGGGCATTGGCCGCCGCCTCTCTGCCCGCGAGCCTGCCGAACACGGAGCCGATCGTCAGGCCGAATCCCCCGAGATAGCCTTTCGTGAGAATGTTTCCGGACATGATTTCTCCCGCCGCGAAAACATTCTGGAACGCACGCCCGCTTTGATCGACGACGCGCGCGCGTTCGTCCACAGTGACGCCCATATAAGTGAACGTGATTCCCGGTCGCAGCGGCAGCCCGTAAAACGGAGGACGATCGATCGGAATCGCCCAGTTGCTCTTCGGCGGCGTGAGGCCGCGCGTGCTGTTTTTATCGAGGCGGTCCATGCGCAGCTCCTTGTTTCCGGCCGCGGCGCGATTGTATTCCGTGACGGTGTTTACGAAGGTGCCGGGATCGAGGCCAAGCTGGGGAGCGAGGGCTTCGAGCGTTCCAGCCTGATACGGCTTGAACATGGGCGGAAGGAACCGGTCAATCGCTTTTGCATCCACAATGCCGTAAGCAATCTGTCCCGGCTGGCCGGCAATCAGCGTCCCCCAGATTGCGTAGCGCTTGGGCCATATTTCTTCGCCTTCGTCGTA
>DATNIO010000222.1:0-24265 GCA_035604385.1 Verrucomicrobiia bacterium
CCCACCCGGATGGCTTCGGGGGCCAGGCGCCGGATTCGCTCCGCCAGCGGCATGGCGGCGGCAATGGCTTGCTCGATTTCGCGGCGCGGCACGAGCCGGGTGGCCAAATTGCCCGCGTTCGAACGGGCGATTCGCCGGACGCGCCAGTACGGCCGCTCATATTCGTACAACTCGACTTCCTGGGGAGATGCGAGGGCCCCCATTCGGTGCGCCGTGATAGAGGAACTGCGGTGCGGCAAGAAGAGGCGCAACCCGTGCACGGAATAGCGCCGTGCGCGATCCCGCGTGTGCTGGAGCCAGATCAGGCCGAACGTCAGGATGCCGTCGATGGTTGCGCTATCTTCATTCGGCGACGCCGCAAGCACGGCATAGGCTTCCGAACCTCGGCGGACGAGGCCTCGCGTGTACGAGCCGGAAATGGAATGGTGCAGGTCCGCGGACGCCGCCAGCGACTCCACAGTCTCGTCGGGAAAATGGTCCGTCAGGATCCGGCGCAGGCGGGTGGAAAATTGTTCGCGCTCCACGCGGCGCGTCTCGCGAGGAGCGCCGCCCGCGACGAACTCCAGCTGCGCGTGCCTCGAGTAGCCCAGCCGGCTGACTTCGAGCACGACGCGCTCGCGCGATTCTTCCGCGACGCGGAGGACGCGGCGAACCAGGGATTGCTGGGCGCTCCACAAATGCAACAGCGCCGCTTCGCCCTGGGCGCTCACTTCGTAGTGCACCCCTTCGAGCCCCGCGAGCCATTCCCCATTTTCCCGCACTTCGGGCGCACCAACGGCGCAAAGACCATCGAGGGCCCGTCGCAATTCGCCGGCCAGCTGCATCGGCGCGAATTATCGAATAGGAGAGCGAAAAGTGGAAGTCATTTTTCGTGACAACATGTGAATTGGTGGCGTGCGTTTGGTAGCGCCGGCGTCCCGCCGGCAGTCTTGCGCCGCGGCACACGATGCAAAAATTGCCGGCGGGACGCCGGCGCTACCAAACCCATTCTCCGGTCGGTGGTTATTTGAAAGCGAGCCCGCTCACGACGATTGACGGGAAAACCATGTTCCACTGGGGAGGAATGTGTTCGTAGGGGATCTGCACGTCCCTCTGCTGGCCGGGGAGAAAAGGCTGAGCCGTCGGAAGAAACAGGCGCTGCTTGTCGCGCAGGATCACCTGGTTGAAAGGATCGTGGAATTCAACGGTGATTTCAATTTGCTGGACCTTGCGGTCGCCGCCGTTCTCGACCGTGCAAAATACGTATGTCACTTCCTGATTCAGGAAATTCGCCGCCCGGCTCATCTTGGGCTCGAGAAAATG
Organism: Verrucomicrobiia bacterium; assembly: GCA_035604385.1. Taxonomy (GTDB): domain Bacteria; phylum Acidobacteriota; class Terriglobia; order Acidiferrales; family UBA7541; genus Palsa-360. Next base: position 1,303 of record DATNIO010000222.1, read on the forward strand.
GATTTGCGACGCGTAGGCCTGCTCGGCGGGCCCTATGGGCAATGGCTTCTCGACTTCCGAGCCTGCCGGAGTCGAGTACTTGCTGATCAGCACGGCTCCGCCGACAAGCAAAGCCACGACGACAATTCCGATCATGAATGCGACCGGGAGCCGGCTGCGTTCTTCAGTGGGCATCAAGTCGGAAGCCCTCCTCTTTCGTCTTTGTGGCGCAGGCTTCAGCCTGTGGGGTTTCGACCTTGCCAGGACTAAACCCCACAGGCTGAAGCCTGCGCCACTACACCCGAACTCTTTACTCCTGGCACCAAACGCAATTCAACGCATTTCTAATTTGTCGCACAAACTACCGGCTAGCGGCCCGCTCCGATTCGCTCGACCAGAGGAAACGGCAGGCCGGCCTTCTCCATGCGTTTTTGAACAGCGGCAATATCATACGGCACGCGCCAAAATTCAATGATGTGGTGATCCAAATCGGCGATGGCAAATGCCGCACGCGGATCGCCATCCCTCGGCTGGCCGACCGAGCCCGGGTTCAGCAAATACCGCGTCCCTGGTTCCATTCGCAGGGCCGCGAACTTCGGCCCATGATCCGGGCGGAGTTGAATCATGCCGATTTGTCCGGCGCGGTAGGAGAAGCCGCCTTGATGATGCGTGTGCCCGAAAAATGTTACGTCCGTGGGCGATTCGAGAAGCCCGCCCATGGCCTGACCCGGAACGAAGACGTATTCATCCTCATCCTCGAAGGCTCCATGAACCAGCGTAATGCCGTCCACGGAAATCGGCCCGGCGGGCAATTTCGCAATGTACTCGAGATTGCCGGGATGCATTTGCTGGCGCGTCCACTGCGCCGCCAGCTGCGCCACGGGATTGAAATCCTCAAGGTCGGTCAGTCCTGCGACGGCCTTGTCGTGATTGCCTCGAATGATGACAGGAGAAAGTTCCCTTACGCGCTCGGTCACTTCGTTTGGGTCGGGACCGTAGTCGACGATGTCGCCCAGGCAAAAGACACGCTCCCAACGGCCCTTCACCGCTTCGAGGGCGGCATCGAGCGCAGTGGCGTTCGCATGAATATCGCTCAGCAGGAGAAATCGCATCGTTGACGGCGTACCCGAGCCACACCCTCGACCCGGCCCCGATTATAGACGAAATCAGAGATGGCGCACGTGTCGCTTGGGAAATCCCTCGCGCACGGAAAAATGCGGCTTATTTCGCGGACCTCTTCTCGGCGACTGCCCAAATCCAGCGGCCGAACGGAATGCGCAGCGCCGACCAAATTTCTCCGAGGAAACGGATTACGAAATCGCGCGAATCGGAAATTGCTTTCGCGTGGCCGGCGCGCCGCCGGTAATTCAGCAGAGACCCAAGATCATCGTCGATCACGCGGCATTCGAGAACGCGGAAACCCGTTTGCTCGAGCGCCGATCTGATTTCCGCGCGCGTGTATTCCCGATGATGGCCGTCATAGGTTTCCGCATCCGCGTCCGTGTTGAAAAAATAATCGAAATTATCGTTCACGCTGGCGCCGAAGAAGAGCTCGATCCGGTTGTAGAGGGACGCGTGGTTCGGCGTTGCCAGGATCAGCCGGCCGCCGGGAACGAGAATGCGATGAATCTCGGCGAGCACGCGCTTCGGCGAAAACGGGTGATGCTCGATCACATCCGTGTACGTCACGAAGTCGAACGAATTGTCCGCGAAGGGGAGAGGCTCGCGCCCGAGATCGCACTCGCGATAATCCACGCCGCGATCCGCCACGGCTTCGCGAAACGCCTTTGCGTACATTCCGTAATCCACGGCCGCGGCGCGCCAGCCGAGCCGCGTCGCGCAAATCGCGAGCGCGCCGAATTGCGCCCCGACGTCGACGAGCCGCGGCGTTTGATTTTCTGGGGTGTGCGTCCGGATGTACCGCAGGATTCGCAGTTTTCGCCCGCCGTAGCGCAGGGTATCGCGAATCCATTCCGCGAAATTCGGGGGAATCCTCGAGTCGTCGGCGATCTCCTCGAGCACCTTCTGGAGGCCTGCGAGCGTGGGAGGCTCGCGGCGCATTACATTTCGGCCTGCGTTTGCATCAGGGGGTTCCACGTGGAAGGCATTCTACACCAACGGTTTCCGACGCTCACTCGGCGCTCGCCGGGCGGCGCCGCGGCTTCGGTCGCGACACCCGCGTTCAACCCGATGATGTGATTTGACGTCTAGCTCACAGGTCGTTTGGTTCCCCCTGCCCTCGTCATGACAAACCTGCTACCTACCCGTTTTCGGCCAGTTGCGCACTTTCGCCCTCGTCTTGATCTGTCCGTCAGTACAGTAGACCTTGTTTCGATGGCTCTTGTACTCTCTTGCCAGTTGGGGGGCCATCCCGCCGAGTTGGAGATCGATCATGACTGACAACGTAGCTCTTATTGAATTCAAGCAAGGCGTGCGGATGTTGCGCGACTCGCATCCACAAAACGCGCTCGAACACTTCCGCAAGGCCGTGGACCTGGAGCAACACAATCCCTACTACATCTCGTTTGCCGGAGTTTCGCTGGCCCGCGCGGAACGAAAATGGGAGCCCGCGCTGAAACTCTGCGAATTGGCGCTGAGCATGAAGCGCAACGAGGCTCAACTCTACTTGAACCTGGCGGAGGTCTATACGTCCGCCGGGCGCCGGGAGGAGGCGCTCATCACCCTGGATCGGGCGCTGGCTTCGCTGGGGCCTCAGGCTCGCATCCAACAGGCGCGCCTGAAGCTGGGACGCCGGCGTTCTCCGGCCCTGCCATTTCTCGATCGTCAGAATTTCTTGAATCGATATTTGGGCGTCTTGCGGCACCGCATACTGTCGTGGACGCATAGCTCGCAATCTCCTCTGCTTCATTCTTCTTGACCGCTCGCTGCCGCGCGGGAGTCAGATCCCGTGAATGGCCTTGTCCGAACCTGGCCCACCACTGGGGAATCTACTTGATCCACATGCAATCGCCATAACTGTAAAAGCGGTAACCCGCTTCGACGGCGTGCCGGTAGGCTCGGAGAATGAGTTCGCGCCCTGCGAATGCGCTGACCAGAATGAGCAGCGTGGATTGCGGCAAATGGAAATTCGTCAGCAGTTGATCGACCACGCGAAACGTGTGACCCGGCTTGATGAAAATGCCCGCTTCCGCGGGGCCATGCTCGACAAGGCTTTCCGCCGGGTCCCACTTTTCGCCATGCCGCGCGGCGGATTTTTCCGCGGCATCCTCGAGCGCGCGGACCACGGTGGTCCCCACGGCGAGGATCGGGCGGGCGTCGCGGCGCGCTTTGCAAATCGCGGCGGCTGCGGCTTCTGGAATTTCGTAGCGCTCGGAATGAATCTGATGCTGTTCGATTTCCTCTTCGTGGATGGGCTGGAATGTGCCGAGGCCGACGTCCAGGGTGATGGTGGCCATTTCAATGCCGCGCTGCCGCAACTTTTCTAGAATCGCGGGAGAAAAATGGAGGCCGGCGGTCGGCGCGGCCACCGCTCCCGGATGATCGGCGAAGATCGTCTGGTAGCGCTCGCGGTCGGCTGGCTGGTCCTCGCGCGAAATGTAGGGCGGCAAGGGAACGTGGCCGAGGCGCTCGATCGCTTGGGTGACGTCTCCCTTTGCCGTCAGTCGGATTCGCCTTAGGCCATACTCTCCGCGGCTGAGGACTTCGGCGAAAAGTTCTCCGTCTCCGAAGTCGATGCGCTCTCCCACGCGGATCTTCCGTCCCGGCCGGACCAACGCTTCCCACTCCTGCGGAGCGATTTCCCTGGTCAAGAGAACTTCGATTTGTGATGACAAAAATTCACGCGCGGTGCGGCGGTTGCGCCCCGGCTTTTCGGAGCGAATGCCTTCCCGGCGGCCGAATAGCCGCGCCGGAATGACGCGCGCGTTGTTCACCACGATCAGCTCATCGCCCCGCAGCAGGTCAGGTAACGAGCGAAATGCCGAATCCTCCCAGGTTTGCTTCTGGCGGTACAGGATCAACATTCGCGAAGCATCGCGCTGGGGGAGCGGCTGCTGGGCGATCAGGTCGGCAGGAAGCTCGAATTGGAAGTCGGAAAGGCGCATGGATCAGTGCCGTGACTATAAGACACTCGCCATGCGGAGTGCAAATGGATGTTTGGATGTGCGGATTAAGTCATTGTTTTACAATGATATAATGGAATAATTGAGCGGATAAAGGGTCGGAGGAAAATACTTGACATTAATGCACTAATATTTTATGATTCTATTGCAGTTACATTAACAACATGAATTGATGGAGGATATACAATTATGGCAACCATTGCTCGTCTCGAACCCTTTCGCGGGCTTTCCACACTGCAGGACCAATTCAACCGGCTTTTTAACGAGTCATTCCGAAATCACCCCGAGGAGTCGGCCTTGACGACTTGGGCTCCGGCGGTCGACATCTACGAGACCCCGAATGAGCTTGTGGTCAAGGCGGACCTGCCGGACGTGAACGAGAAGGACATCGACGTGCGCGTCGAGAACAACTTGCTCACGATTCGCGGGGAGCGTAAGTTTGAAAAGTCAGTATCGGAGGAAAATTTCCTGCGCGTCGAGCGCACGTACGGCGCGTTCAGCCGCAGCTTCTCGCTGCCGAACACGGTGAACGCGGAAACGATCGGCGCCGAGTACAAGAACGGCGTGCTGACCGTCACCCTGCCGAAGCGCGAGGAATCCAAGCCGCGCCAGGTGAAAGTGACCGTCAACGCCGCGAACAACGGAAAGTAAGCTTCTGGCGTCGCACGGCGGGTTGACGCGATGATATAGGGGCCGGTTGGAGAACCGGCCCCACCGTTTTCGGTAGCACAGACTTCAGTCTGTGGATTTTTGAACGGAGGTAAAAACGTAATGGTCCGATTCGACAAATTCACATTGAAAGGCCAGGAAGCCGTTCAATCGGCGCAGGACATTGCGGCGCGCCACGATCATCAGCAGATCGAGCCGCTGCATTTATTGGGCGCGCTCGTCGCGCAGCAGGATGGCGTCGTCCCGCCCCTGCTCGCGCGACTCGGCGTGCGTCCGGAGACGCTCGCGAGCGACATTGAAACTCGGCTCGGGCGCTTCCCGAAAGTGACGGGAGCGGTGCAGCAGCAAATGAGCCCGGCGGCGAACAAAGTTCTCGAAGGCGCCTTCGTCGAAGCCGAGCAATTCAAGGATGAATACGTTTCCACCGAGCACATCCTGCTGGCCATCGCCACGATTCGCAAGGATGAGGCCGCGGAACTTCTGGCCAAGTATGGCGCCTCGCGCGAAGCGATCCTGCAGGCGTTGACCTCGGTGCGCGGCAGCCATCGCGTAACTTCGCAAAATCCGGAATCGACCTTCCGCGCGCTCGAACAATACGGGCGCGACCTGATCGAACTCGCGCGGCGCGGCAAGCTCGATCCGGTGATCGGCCGGGACGATGAAATCCGCCGCGTCATGCAAATTCTCGCGCGCCGCACGAAAAATAATCCGGTGCTGATCGGTGAGCCCGGCGTTGGAAAAACCGCCGTCGTGGAAGGCCTCGCGCAGCGAATCGTCGCGGGCGATGTGCCCGAGGTGCTTCGTCCCAAGCGCGTCATCGCTCTGGATCTCGCCGCGCTGGTTGCCGGCGCGAAATATCGCGGTGAATTCGAGGACCGCTTGAAAGCGGTGTTGAAGGAAATCACGGAATCCAACGGACAAATCATTCTGTTCATCGATGAGCTGCACACGCTGGTGGGCGCGGGCGCGGCGGAAGGCGCGATGGACGCTTCCAACATGTTGAAGCCGGCCCTGGCGCGCGGCGAATTGCGCGCGATCGGCGCGACCACGCTCAATGAATACAGAAAATATATCGAGAAAGACCCGGCGCTCGAGCGGCGCTTCCAGCCGGTCCTGATCGCCGAGCCATCCGTGGAAGATACGATCGCCATTTTGCGCGGATTGAAAGAGCGCTACGAACTGCACCACGGCGTGCGCATCAAGGACGCCGCGATCCTGGCCGCGGCCACGCTTTCGCACCGCTACATCACCGACCGCTTTCTTCCGGACAAGGCGATTGATTTGATCGACGAATCCGGTGCAAGCCTGCGCATGCAGCTCGATTCGCTGCCCGTGGAAATCGACGAAATCGAGCGGCGCATCATGCAGCTGGAAATCGAGCGCCAGGCGTTGCTTCGCGAGTCCGACGCGCATTCCAAGGAGCGGCTGAAACAATTGGAATCGGAGCTGGCCGGACTGCGCGAGGAATCCAACGCGCGCAAGGCGCAGTGGCAGGTGGAAAAGAGCGCCATCGCCAAAATTCGCGGCGTCAAGGAACAGATCGAACAGCTCAAGGCGGAAGAGCAGCGCCTCGAGCGGAGCGGAGAACTGGCGAAGGTCGCTGAAATTCGCTACGGCAAACTCGCGACGGCCGAGCGGGAAATGGCCGCCGCGCAGAAAAGTCTCGAAGAGGTGCAAAAGAACGGCGGCATGCTGAAGGAAGAAGTCGACGAACAAGACATTGCCAAGCTGGTGAGCAAGTGGACGGGGATTCCCGTCGGACGATTGCTCGAAGGCGAAGCGCAGAAACTCGTCACCATGGAAACACGGCTGCGCCAGCGCGTCATCGGGCAGGATTCGGCGCTCGAACGCGTCGCGAATTCCATCCGCCGAAATCGCGCAGGGCTTTCCGATCCCAACCGGCCGATCGGGTCCTTCATTTTTCTGGGGCCCACGGGCGTCGGGAAAACGGAACTCGCTCGCGCGCTCGCCGAGTTTTTGTTTGACGACGAGAAATCCATGATCCGGCTGGACATGTCCGAATACATGGAAAAGCATTCGGTCTCGCGAATGATCGGCGCGCCTCCGGGCTACGTCGGCTATGAAGAAGGCGGGCAGCTCACGGAAAAAGTGCGCCGCCACCCGTATTCCGTAATCCTTTTCGACGAAATTGAAAAGGCGCATCCCGACGTGTTCAACATTTTGCTGCAGATTCTCGAGGACGGCCGCCTGACCGACGGCAAGGGCCGCACCGTCGATTTCCGCAACGCGGTGCTGGTGATGACTTCGAACGTCGGTTCGAGCGCGCTCTTCGATCTGGCGGGAAGCGATCCCGAACGCGCTCGAAAAGAAGCGATGGAAGCCCTGAGGCAAGCGTTTCGCCCGGAATTCATCAACCGGATCGACGACATTGTGCTGTTCAATCCTCTGGGGAAGGAGCAGCTCAACAAGATCATCGACCTCGAACTAGCCAAAGTGATGCGCCTGCTCGCGGAACGAAAAGTCCGAATCGAGCTGACTCCTGCGGCTCGCGACAGGCTCGTCCGCGACGGGTACGATCCAGCCTACGGAGCGCGCCCGCTGCGCCGCACGGTCCAGCGCCTCGTCCAGGATCCGCTCGCGATGCGCATCCTCGACGGCAGCGTTTTGCCGGGGGATCTGGTGCGGGTCGATATCGATCCGAACTCGGACGCCATGCGTTTCGAGCGAGCGGAGCAGAAAGCTGCGCCGGAGCGCGCGGCAAAACCGGAGGCAGCCGAACACGCTGTTTCCACGGCGAAATCCGGACGCCGGCGGTAAGTTCCGTTTTGCCCGGTTTTTGTAGGACAGCCACTCTTGGCTGTCCAGAGCAATCTCATCGGGGAGAAAGCGGACAGCCAAGAGTGGCTGTCCTACAAAACAAGCTGATCCAATGCCCGGCGCGGCTCCGTTTGACGCGCCGGACGGAAGCTTCTAGACTGATTCTGCATATCGAAAGTTAGGTGGCGATTATGCGAGCCGTTAAGACACTTTTTCTTCTGACTTCATTGTCTATCCTTTTGGTTCTGGCCGGCGATGCGATTGCCGGCCAGCAAGGGATGACCTTTGCCCTGATCATCGCCGTGGTGATGAACGGCGTGGCCTATTTTTTCTCCGACAAGATCGCGCTCAGTTCGAGCGGAGCGCAGCCGGTCACGCGCGAGCAGCTTCCACGCCTCTACGAAGTGATGGAGCGGCTGGTTGCCAAAGCGAAACTGCCGATGCCGAAACTGTACGTGATTCCGCAGCCTGCGCCGAACGCGTTCGCGACCGGCCGGAATCCCTCGCACGCTTCGGTGGCGGTCACTGCGGGCTTGATGGAATTGATGAATGATGACGAACTCGAAGGCGTCATCGCGCACGAGCTTTCTCATGTGCGCAACTACGATATTCTCATCACCTCGATTGCCGCTACACTGGCCGGCGCCATCACGTGGATTGCTTCGATGGGACGCTGGGCCATGATCTTTGGCGGCTTCGGCGGCTCGCGTAACAACGAACGCGGCGGTGGCGGCCTGGCGGCGCTGATCATGCTCATCGTCGCGCCGATCGCCGCCCTGATCATCCAACTCGGAATTTCGCGCCAGCGCGAGTTCGCCGCCGATGCATCCGGCGCTAAAATGGTCGGGCACCCGTACGGTCTAGTCAGCGCGCTCGAAAAGCTGGGCGCCTACAACAAGCGAATCCCGATGGATGTTTCCCCGGCGACAGCTTCTCTGTTCATCGTTGCGCCCTTTAGTGCGGGCCAAGTGCTTTCCGGTTTGTTCAGTACGCATCCACCGCTTGCGGAACGCATCGCCGTTCTCCGCAATATGACGGTCACGCGCTAAACCACTCTGCAGCATTGAGTTAGTTGTGGTTCGATCTACCGCTGACGCGCGCATTCTGAGAAAGCAGATTCTGGCGGTAAGAATGCGTGTCTGAGGGAAAAAATTCTCCCTCGCAGACCAGATTTCGCAGACTCTCCGATCTTTTGAACCCCAATTAAACAGTTCATTACAGAAGGCTTATAAATATTGCACGCTCATAAACCCTTTGGCTTGCGGCGTGCTTGTTTAATGTTCGCTCGGCACCGGGGGACCGCCATGAGCATGACCTGTAAGGCTACGATCCGTCTTATTTGCGAGTACTTGGAAGGCCGGCTAGCGCCTGAAGTCGCAGGCGAGGTGCAACGCCATCTGAGTTACTGCCGCGATTGCCGTGCAGTTTTTGACGCAGCAGCCCTAACCCTCGAAGTCTATTTTGACCGCGAAGTGGAACCCGTCCCCGCTGACCGCACACGTGTCGCCTAAGTTGCCTAATCCGTTACTCCTGTGAGACTTAGAGATAACCGCCCCCTGTATAATTTCCAGGAAATGTGTGTCTGTATTCAAAAGCAATGAATTCAAATCGTTATCGGGGATACGCACCATTTCGATGGTAAAACTTACACGTTGAAGCCCTCGCCCGCTCGAAAGATATTTACCCTCCAAAATTAAATAAGCCCCTTTGTTTGTGTTTGATAGCGAAGCATCAGTCGCCGAATTTGCATTTGGTTCTGCGCATGCACCTCTCCCTATCGCGAGGGAAATCGCAAAGGAGATTAATGAAATGTTGGATCAAATGAACGACCAAGGGACAACGGAAGGTTCGCCGCGTTGGATGGGAATAGCTGTTGTAGGGTTGGCGATTCTCTCCCTCGTAGGCGTTGGTCTGGCATGGAATGCCGGCGGGCACGCACGGGATGCGGAGCAGGCGCTGTCGGCTCAAGCCAAGACTTTTCAGGCCAGCGAGGACGGAATGAGCCAGCGGATGGCGCAGGCGGAACGCACCAACGCCGAGCTGCAGTCCGAAGTGAATCTGGTGGGTGACAAGCTGAAACTCACTGAAGATCAACTGTCGGCGGCCCGCAATCAGGTGAAGCAGAGCCGCGCCGATTACACGAAAAAGCTGAACGATGTGCAATCGACGCTGGCAACGAAGGCCAGCGCGGATGATGTGAAAGCGCTCGGAACGGACGTCAACGGTGTGAAGAGCGATCTCACCAACACCAAAGGGAGCATCGATCAGTTGCGCGGCGAGCACGGCGAATTGATCGCGCGAAACCACGAAGAACTCGAGCAGCTCAAGCGGATGGGCGAGCGCGATTATTATGAATTCAACTTGACCGCAAAAGGCCAGAAGGAACACGTTGGCCAGACGATGATCGAATTCCGCAGCGCCAGCGCCAAGAAGCACCAGTACACCATCGCGATGTACGTCGACGACACGCGCCTTGAAAAGAAGAACCGAGCCGTCAACGAACCCATCTATTTCTACGCCGGCGGATCTCGCCAGCCGATGGAATTGGTGGTGAACCAGGTCACCGACAAGAAAATCTCGGGCTATTTGAGCGCACCAAAGGCCATTGCAGCCTCCGCGAAGCCAAACGGAAACTAACCTACGTAGAGCTATCGCTGGTTGCGCATAAAGAGAGGGCCGCTTCGGCGGCCCTTTTTTTTTCCTAGGAGCACAGACTTCTGGAGTGAACCCCTAAAGTGAGACAGTTTCATGATGCACACCTTGCGGAATTGACGATTACTTCCGGTTTGCCCGTCATCCGCCAATTTGGGCCGGACCGCTTAATCACCCTCCACAAGCCAATTAGTAGCTCCCACCTTCCGCCAAGCCCGATCATCAGTTGAACTGTCGGGTAGGTCGCTACTGCGCACGAACCTTCCACGGCGCCATACGGCTGAAGGTTCCATCTCGCATGACCCACGTGTGAAACAAAACTGCCCCAAAATGGGCGAGGAACGTCAAGAACAAGAGGTAAGCCAATACCGTATGGGCCCTGCGCAACACTGCGTACAACATTACGTTGTGGGGAAGTATGGGGAAGAGGTGAATCGACCCGTACAGCGTGATGGGATAGCTCGCTGCTGACAACATTCCCCAACCGACCAGCGGCTGTACAACCAGCAGAGCATACAAAAAGAGTTCAGACGCCGAGGCAACCGAGCGCTCTCGAGGCGACATGGTGGCGTGAAACGGCGGCAGAGTGGAGTAGTGACGGTTGACGAAGCGAATCACCACCACAATCAGTATGAGAATACCCAACGGCCGGTGAATGGACACCAAACGATGATAGTCGGCGAGCGATGCCACCATCGCGACACCGATGCAGAGCATCGTCAGCACCAGCGCGGCCGTGAGCCAGTGAAACAACCGCATGTGAGATGTGAATTGCCGCTGCTCGGTGGCCACGCTCATGCTCACTCTCGCACCTCGGAAGGCATGACCGCGCTCGGTAGCTTCTTCTCGCCTGCGCGTCGGGTGAACGATTGGGAATAGACCGCTGAACGAGCGCTAAGCAGAGGATCATCGGACGGAGCCATTCCTTCCGGCAAAACCAACGGATCGAAATTAATGTCGCGGCAGGGGCTGGTGTCCTCGCTCTCCACTCGCTCGAGCGTCAGGGTCCCCACATCCAACTGTTCTCGCGCGTCGGGCCAAGGGATGGTGGCATCGTTGGTCGGATCGTTTGCCTGGCCAATCGTGATGATCAGGTGCCACTGCAGCGGCTGCTGAAGGATGCTCGCTATCAACGCATCGAACAGGTAATTTTTGTCTGGTCGGGCAGGTCCAGTCGAATTCGCGGGTGCAAACGGCTGCACTGGCGCCAATGACCAGCGAACGGGTATCGATCTTCCGTTCGCGTCCATGAACCAGAAGGCATTCAGACCGTAGTATGTGCTGTTTTCGAACCCAGATGACGCGGGATGGCTTTGAATGATCTTTGTCGCCCGCACGGTTTCCGGATGACTCGCCAAAAAAGCCGCCATTTTCTCCGGATCGGGGTTGCCTGTCTTGGGGTTCGGCTGCGCCGCAAGTAATCTGTCATAAAAAGCTTGTGGGGTATTAACCCCAAATACCGGCGTGTTGATCATAGCGGTGCGCCATTCTTCACCGTCGGACAACTTGAACAAAAGTCCGAAACCACGGACCATTTCGGGCTCGTCGGCAACATAGGGATTGCCGCCAGCCAGAGAGAAGCGGCCGATGATTGGCATACGTCCAGCTTTGAAGACCACGGCCTTTGAAAGGCGCGTGCCCCGGCCGTTGCTCTCGAAAGAGCCGCTGACGCAAACGCCCTTGGCATGATTGAGGCGAAAACCGGAATAGATTCCGTCGACGCGCTCAAAGCCGTCGGCGAAACGTGCGGGCGTCAACGCTTCAGGATTAAACCAGCCACCCAAATATAGAAATGCTCCGGCAACGCCCAGAACAACGATGGCGGTACCCGCTAGTCTTCCAAAATGTCTTGTGTCCGCCAATTTTGACGCCCCGGAGGAAACAAGAACAGCTCCAGCGCCATTATACAGGGAAACGCGGCGGGCGGCTCTCGGCCCCAAGCCGGATAGATCCCGAATTGTCGGCAAGCCGGAAGTAATCCACGCTTCCAAAGGTGTGCACGACAAAACTGTCTCACTCTAGGGGTTCACTCCACTTCAGTCTGTGGGGTTTGGGCGTTGCAAGTACGAAAACCCACAGACTGAAGTCTGTGCTACTACCCCCCTTGCAAAGCGAGTTGAACTGTTGGCAAGAGATTTGGGATTAGAGCATCAGATTCAAGCGCTTCAATTCCGAATTGTCGGGAAACAAGCGCAGGCCGAAGCGGACGGCTTTGGCGGCGGCGGACGGATCGCCCAGCGCCTTATCGGCCTGAAACAGTAGTGGATAGATTTTCTCGTCCTCGTCGGGGAAATACCGCATCACGAATTCCAGGTGCCGGCGCGCTTCCGCCCATTTTTCTTGCCTGGCCAGCAATTCGCCCAGATTGAGCTGCGTCTGATAGTTGTACGGGTCCGCCGCAAGACAATCCAGCATGGCGCGGTAGGCTTCGTCGAGCTTGTCCTCGCGCAGCAGAATTTCCGCAAGCTCCGCGCGCGCGGCCGCGCCCGCATGCGGATCGGCAGCGATGAGGCGGCGCTGAAGGCCTTCCGCTTCCGTCCAGCGGGAAAAATCCAGATCGAGTTTGGCCAGCGCGGAGAGCGCCCGCAAATTTCCAGGATCGCGCTCGAGAATTCGCTGCAATTCGCCGCGCGCCTTTTCGTTGTTGCCAAAACGCCGGTCGGTTTCAGCCAGGCCCCACGCTGCTTCCAGGGAATTCGGATCGATCGCCAAAGCGGCGTCGAAGGCATGGTAGGCGGTCTGAAAATTTGTGTGGGCAAGCGCGGCGCGCCCGCGGATCGTGGCGATGGCGGCGGAGACCGGACGAGTATCAAGGGCGCGCAAGAAGCGGTCGGCTCCGTCCGCGTCGTCCTGATTGACCGAGGTCGTGGCCGAGGCAGCGAGAGCGGCGTCGCGCGCGTCCGGCGGAAAATCCTCGGGCAGGGGATTTTTCTGGTCCAGCAGAATCGCATCACGATTCTTGTCTTCCAGGCCGCGCACGAGCAGGGATCGCGGGGCGTGATATTCGAGCAGCGTTTGATCGTCCGTATTGATTTGCGCGCCGGAAGAGAATTTTCGCAAACCCGCATCATCGAGAAGGTAAAAACCGAAAAGTCCAGACGCGTCTTCCATGCCAAGCTGCGCGAAATCGTCGTGCAGGCGCGGCAGTCGGTACAGAGCCTGCGCACGCTGGAGAATTCCGCTGGACGGAGGGCTCGGCGCCATCAGGATCATGTCCGGGGCGTCGCCGTGCCAGAGCGTGGCGCCATGAAATTCGGTGAGGAATGTCGCGAAGAGCATGCGCAAATCCTCGGGATACAGGGAATAGGCCTGCATCCATTGCACAAAGACGCCGTCCGAAGCGAGCCGGCCGCGGACGGCTGCGTAAAATTCGCGCGTGAAAAGCGTGGCGACGCCGGCGATCCAGGGATTCGACGGCTCGGAAATAATCAAGTCGTATTTCTGCCGCGTAGTGAAGAGAAAATTTCGGGCGTCGTCGAATGTTACATGGACGCGCGGGTCGAGGAGCACGTTGCGATTCAATTGCTCGAGCAGTGGCGCTGCGCCGACGACGGCCGGCTCGATTTCCACGACGTCCAGGTGTTCCAGTTCGGGATAGCCGGCGAGAGCGGACGCCGTCATGCCGCTGCCGAATCCGACAAGAAGCACGCGGCGCGGCGGATGCGCGAGGGCCGCGAGATGGCCGAGGAGAAGCTGCGTCGTGGCGTCATGGTTCGAGGCGTCCACTTTTCCGTTGGTGCGAAGGGCGATGTAATCGCCGGTTCTCGCGACGGAAATATTAGCGTTCAAGCCGTCGCGGAAATAGACGATGTCCAATGCGTGCGCGTTTTCCCGCAGCGTCAGCGGGCGGTCGTAAAGATTCCAATACATCACGGTGTTGAACGACGCGACCGCGGGGTCGTAAAAATAATTCGAGAAGCCGACGAAGGCAGTGAGAACGATGAGGAGAAAATTTCCTGCAACAGCCGGGATTTTCCACGACGCCCGCTGCGCGGATGCAAAAGAAATCGCGGCGGCGAGAGCGAGATTCACGCCCGCCGTCGCCGCGAGCAGATGAAAACTTCCGAGGCGCGGCATCAGCCAGAAGCCGGCGGCGACCGCGCCCACGATTGCGCCGAGCGTATTCCACGCATAGGCTTGGCCCACCGCGGCGCTCGCGCCGGTTCCACTGGCCGAACGCGGGCCGGCAATCAGCACCACAACGGCTGGAAAATTGAATCCGAAGACTACCGCCGTAGGAAGCATGGCCAGCGCGCTGGTGACAAGTTCGGCGAGCACGATGCCGCGAAACGATTCGTGCGTCGCGCGCAGAATCGGCGGGAGCACTTCGATCAGGCGCGTAAAGAACACGAGGAATGCAAGCGCGGCAAGCGCAGTCAGCGTTTGCGTGACGGCGAAGATCATCGAACCCGGCTCGCGGCGGCGGCTCCATCGTTCAAACAGAGCGCTCCCCAGAACGATTCCCGTGAGGAACGTCCCCAGCATCAGCGTGAACGCATACGTGGAGCTGCCCAGCTGCGTCGAGAGCAGGCGCGTCCAGCCGATTTCGTACGACATGGCCGTGGCGCCGACAATCGCAAAACAAATTAGGAAAAATCTCGATGGCGCGGGGGAAGGCGGCGCTTCTACTTTTTCCTGCACGTTCGTTTCATCAGTTGAAGATGGGCCAGGCTCTTCGCGCGCAAGAAACAGCGCCAGCGCTCCCGCGGCCAGATTCAGCGCCACAGCGATTCCAAGCGTATGTCGCAGACCTAGCGAAGGCAGAAAAAGAAACCCCGCGGCAAATGTTCCGGCAACCGCGCCAGCCGTGTTGATCCAGTAGAGGCGCGACAGGCGCGCTCCGAGTTCCGCCGCATTCCGCGTGAGTCCGCGCACCAGCACGGGCAGCGTGCCGCCCATCAGAAATGTCGGCAACAGCAAAACCAGCGCCGATCCCACAAATCGCAGCATCAGTAAAGCGCTGGCGTTTCCTTCCGCGTAGGGATACGCCGCTACATAGACCGCGCGGACGCCCGCCAATCCCGCGAGCGAAATTGCAGCAGTTACGGCTACGCTAAGTTCCAACCACCCGTAGAGCGCGATCGGCCGTTTCCATTGGTCGCCGCGACGTCCGATCCATGCGCTCCCCGAAGCAAGGCCCCCCATGAAAACGGCGAGGACTGTGGCGACCGCGTATGCCGTATGGCCGAAAATCAATCCGAGCGCCTTGCTCCACACCACTTGATCGATCAATCCCGCTGCGCCAGAAAAGAAAAAGCAAATAAGCAAAGCGGGAAACAAATAACGGCGCGGGGAATGTCCTGGCATGGCGGGCCGCATGGTAGTCTGGCCACCGAAAGGCGTCAAATACCGCCTTGGCTTGACGGGGCCAGATTCCGATTAGGCCGTCTATCATGACTGAGTCCGAATCGTTCGGCGAAGCGCTTGCTCTTTGAGCCATACGTCTGAACCATCGGGGGGCGCGAGCGCAACAAAGAAGAGTTCGCGACGCTGTTCAGGAAAGCAGGATGGAAGCTGACCTGCGAGGCGCCGACCATATGTCCACCGAGCATGGTCGAGGGAATCCGCGCGTGACTTTCAGAAGGTAGAACCGAAATAGAAGCCGAGAGGGATCGTTAGCCCAGGGTTCTGCGGAAATAGATTGGCATTGGAATAGTGCCCGATCCGGACTTCGGCGGTGACCCTTCTTTTCCTGCCCAAGTAGACTCCGCTGGCCATGTAATCCTGAAACGTGAAAATTCTACCGATAGCCTGTCCATCAACCTTGTTCGTGGTGATCAACGAGGGCCCGGCAAGGGAATAACTGACATAGAGTTCCACCGGGTTCGTGCGAACCAGGGGAATCCGCAACACGGGATACAAGGATGCGGTGAAAAACCTATCGCCATCGACCATGCTCTTCCAGGAGGAAATCTCTACGCCCCAATCGATCGCAAAAAACCGGCGCGTGTGCAATAGATTGCGCTGGTAATCCACCGACAATCCGTTCGCCACGTTAATGCTGCCATGCCAGAAAATCGAGACTTTTCCTTTCGTAAAAAAATCGTTTACGCCAAAACCCAGCGTGTCGGTGACATATCCAATCTGAATAAAGTTCCTTGGCCAGATCGGGCCATTGGGGGAATCCGCTGCAGCCGGCTCCGCTGGAACGCGTCGCATGGTGTAATTAAATCCGCCGGAAAAAAACACAGCGGTGGGCTGCTTGCTGCCCGACTGCCCTGGCGCCACAGTAATCCCGGTGAGGAGGTCCCAGTTGTCGGTGAGGCGATAGTCCAGGCCACCTCCAAATAAGAAAGTCGCGTAATTTGTAATGTTCAACGCTGTCGATTGTTTGATCGTGATTCCATTTCGCGTTACGACGCCAAGGCCGCCTTCGCCAAACAGGGACCACCTCTTGTGCAGCGGCAGGCGCGCTTTCACGGTAAAGCCCGCGATATTGTTCATCCACAAGTCATAATTTCCCAGGTTGCCATTTATATTTTGATATACCACCGGATGGCCCGGAACCAGTTCGCTCACCTGTCCCGAAAAATATTTGTTGAACTCGTGTCCGAACAGAACAAACCGCGTGGCAAAATGCGGGACCTGAACGGATTGCGCCTGGAACCCCGGCTGTAACTGCGCGTTGGAAAAAGCATAGCCGATGGAGCCAAGCTGAACCCCGATATAGGTACCCGACAGGAACCGCGAGAATCGCACTCGCTGATTTTCCACAGAAGCGGAAGCGGTCGACTGTTGCGCCCGCGAGACAACATTTACAGTGAGCGTAGCACTGCTGCTGGTCGCATTGCCTATAAGGTTGCCGATCTTGACTGAGAACTGGGCGCCATTGTCCTCAACCGCCGCAGCCGGTGTGGTGTAGGCGGGTGAAGTCGCCCCGTCGATGGCCGAGCCATTCAGCATCCATTGGTAGGTGAGGGGTGCGGTTCCTGTGGCAACAACGATGAATGTTGCGGCTTCACCGGGGTTCACGGTCTGGCTGATCGGCTGGCTGGCGATCGACGGCACAACGGGTGCACTGTCAGAACCACTGGACGCTTGAGGTTTTGCTGTTGCTGAAGGCGTACCGGCCGTTGCGGAGCCAGCACCTCCGGCGAGATTTAGTAGTACGAACAGGAACGCAACAAAAGAGAGAGAAAATGGGATTTCCGTTTTGAGCTTCCGGGTGGGCAAGTTCATGCACCGGAGGCTCTTCCGAATAAACCAAATTGTTCTTGGTTGCATCATCTTCAAACTCAGGAGCCCGCGCCCAAATCCCGAAACTCTCGCAGTGCTCCTGCACGATCTCCGGCAAATACGGCATACCTTCTTAAAACTTGAAAAATACCACTCCATTGTCGCTTCACTTTACATCGAAAAGTGAGCACCATCTTGAAAAGTCCGGCGGTCTCAATGAGTCGACGCAACACTCGCTCGAAGTCTACTTGAGGGAGTCCAAAAAACTAAAATCGCTCGCGGGCGTCAATTTCTCGGATGGATTACAGCGTGGATCGAGATGCATCCCTGGTCTCGTAGAACTGTCGGACTCAGAATTCTATTTTTTCGCGTCTTCGGCGGCTAGCTCGTCCAGCAGGGTTGCGGCCACAGACACATTGTCAACCCCGAAGACCAGCATCACCAGCGGCGATCCCGGCTCCACTCCGCAGTAGCTGTAGTCAATGTTGACCTGCTTTTCGCCGAGCCGCGATGCTGCGCGGGCGAGCCCGCCCGGACGATGTGGCAGTCTGGCGACGGCGACGTCCGTCTCTTCAAAGTTCATGCGCAAGTTGCCCAGCACCGCCTTGGCGGTGGCCGGATCATCCGCCAGGAATCGGACCAGGCTCTCGCGCTCCTCTACGTAGGACTGAAAAGCCAGGATGTTCACTCCGCGCTCGGCCAGGGCGAGGAAGCATTTGCCCAGGGCGCCCGGTTTGTCTTCAATCGTTACCCTAAACTCTTTCGCCTTCGCCATGTGACTTGACTCCCTTCCTCTTCCGGGCACCGACAACCGTCCAGATAAGCAAAGAGTTTACGCCCTGATTGAAATCCTGGTAAGTCCACTTCTCGGAAATTTAGCCACGACCATCCGCCCCGGAAATATTTCATGATGGGTCGGCGCAGTAATTCCATTTGGTAGTAGCTCGCCCGCCGCGGCGGGCGAAGGTTTTCCGTCCATTGCGAAGGAAGGCCCCGCGTCTGAAGACGCGGGCTACAGCAAGACCAGCAGCGGAACTAGCGATTCCATCAGAACCAGGCCATCTCACAAGCAGGCCTTGTGGGTCGCGGCTTCAGCCGCGACGTCATTCCGCCAAGGAAAACCGGGCTTTAACCCCTGAAGCGTCGGGCAAGCTACGTCTTCGGAAACTCGCGGAACGCTTCGAGGATGAAGTGTTGTGGCGTATACTCGCGCCCATCCGAAATTCCGGCGTGGTTGGCTGATCCACATGGGATGACGGGTTAGCATCTCACAGCACAATCTCGTTCCGGCGCCGGTATAGGGAAGGAAAAAACCAGTTCGCGAACAATTATCCACGGCTCAGGCGAATCTCTCATCCGGCGAGGCAGGAACGCGCGCCGCTGCCATCGCGATGTACGGCGTGCTGCTCCTCGCCTACAGCGTGAATGCCGCGGACCGGCAGCTTTTCCCGCTTCTCGCTCATGATGTCCGCGTGCAGTACGGCTTTTCACTTTCCGACACCGGGCTTCTCACCACGATTTTTACGCTGGGCCTGGCGGTTGCGGGTTTGCCGACCGGCTATCTCCTCGCGCGTTTTTCGCGCAAGACGGTGCTGCTCCTCGGAATCGGGATTTTTTCCACGGGGACGGCGCTCACTGTTCTGGCGCTCGGATTCCCGGACATGCTGGTCTACCTCGCCGCGACGGGCATCGGCGAAGCCATGCAACTGACGGTGATGATCGCCATCGCGGCAAACTATTTTGTGGGCTACCGCGCCGCCGCCATCGGATCGATGAATGTATTTTTTGGCCTGGGCGCGTTTACCGGCCCCATCCTGGGCGGCGTTCTGCTCACATCGTATCGAAACTGGCATGCCCCCATGATCGTCTTCGGAATTGTTGGTTTTCTCATGATCGCAGTGATCGCCCTGAGCGTGCGGCCGTGGTTCAGCGAGACGCATCGCGCCGCCGACGCGCGCACCGATCTCCTCGGCGCGCCGACGCTTCTGAATAGAAATACAGTGATTTTGACGGTCCTCAGCGTGATAGGCGGCCTCGTTCTGTACGGTTTTACGGGGATGTACGCGACGTACTTGCGCGAGGCCTTGCATTACACGCCTAAGGCAGCGGGGATTGTCCAAAGTTTTTACGGAGCGGGAGCGCTGCTCTCCATTTTTGGCGGCTGGTTCGGAGACCGCTTCTCGCCGCGCCTGGTGCTCAGCGCGTCATTCTTCTGCGTCGCATGCCTCGGTTACTTGTGCTTTCACGGTTCGGAGGCGATCGTCCCCCACGTGATTCTCACCTTCGCCTACGGCGCAATAGGGAGCGGCACGATCTACGTCAACCTGGCTGGTTACCACGTAAAAGCGGTGCGCAGCAGTTTGTCCAGCCGCGCCTCGGGCATGTTCGTAACCAGCCTCTACGCAGCCGCTGCGGCTGCTGGCTACTTGATGGGCGGAATCGCCAGCCATGCGGGATGGGCCCTCGCGGGAGAAATTCAGATTTCGTTGCTGTCAGCCGTCGCCGGAAGTCTGGCGTTGACTTTGCGGCCGGATCAAATGTCCCTGTAAGTCGCTGACGCCGTACTTACCTGCGCGGCCCCTCTGCCGTCTCGAGCAAGTTCGAATCGAACCCAACCAAAAGGCGGTAGTGGGTCAATTTGAAAGCGCATCCGCTCGGCACATATCAAGACTGCTTTTTGTTCGATACAAATCCAAATACGAACCCGACGATCCCGGAAAGGATGGCGATCAACTCCTTGTTATTATCGGGAACCACGCGTGCGGCTAGGAGAAAAACAATGAACGTAATGGCGATAGGAATACACATCATTACGATAGCCTCAGCCATCCAATATTTATCATGATGCTTTAACACTGAATAAGAAATCCAGAGCGATGCGATCCCAAATGCAAGCACAGCATAAGGTAAAAGTAACGTTCCCATTGGCTTACTGTACATGATTGCCAGCAAATCGACCTAACAAATTCAAAATGATCTACTACTAAAGGGGAGTGGTTATGTACTCTGTGCAGCGGATTCTGCTAGTCTGGAAACATGCCTCTTCCCGATTCTGTGCTATGGAAAGTCTTCAGAAGCAAGATGCATGCCATAGAGCTCCAAACCGAGATTCAACGATACTTTAGTACAAGTCCTGCCAGGATTGTGAGAGTCGAAGGTGGAAATCCAGATGAGTATATTGGAACGGTCGAAGCCGGGGGCCTGATCCCCGGTCGCTTGCCAATCATCCTAGGAGATTGTCTGCAGAACTTGCGTTCTGCCCTCGACTATATGGTATGGGAACTTGTACTCACTTCGAAGAGTGAACCCGGCAGGCACAACATGTTTCCCATTTGCGGCACTCTAGAAGCCTTCGAAAACCAATTAGTAAAGAGAAACAGGCTCAAGGGGGTCAACTCAGGTGCGATCGCAGAAATTCGGAGTTTACAGCCTTACCACCATGGGCAGGATTTTGAAAAGGCGATGCTTTGGGTCCTCGATGATCTCTGCAACATTAACAAGCACCGACGAGTGCTGCTCACTGACCTTAAGGGTGGTCCCAGCGACCTCGAACTGCAGCAGATTGACGGGGAAGTGTTTGGCCGCGTCAACCTTGCTAGCATAGAGAAAGATGCAAAGATCGGGCCGTACCCCATTGTTGATGGTGCACGGGGCCCTGGAATCAAAATGGATGTGAATCCTAATATTGCCGTATATGTAGCGTTCAATGAGGGGACGACACAAAATCTGGATATTGGACTAGTCTTGGCTAAGATGCTTGAGTACATCGAGCTCGCAGTTTTGCCGAGGTTTGAGCCGTTCTTCGGGTAGCTCTCATTGAGCGTGTCGGACGTGCATGCGGAGACTTTGAATTTTCGGGTAGCCAAACTTGTTCAATCAGTTGACTGGAAATCCATTGCGCCAATCGCGAACTTCAGGATTCAATCCGCCGGCACGGCACGGGACTTCGCCCAATCCCTTATGGCTTGAATCTCTTCCGCGCGAGTCACGCTGAGCGGCTGCGTGCCGCGGATTTCCTCCAGCAAGATTGCCGTGGTGAGCTGTTGTTTTCGATCGAACGCCGTGTATAGGCCCGCGACGATGGCCTGCTCGATCTCGGCTCCGGAAAATCCTCCGCTTGCCGCCGCGAGCGCCGCGACGTCGAACTCCGCTGCGTTCCTTCCGCGTTTCTTCAGATGCAAGGTAAAGAGCGCCGCGCGCACTTCGGCATTGGGCAGGTCGACGAAAAAAATTTCGTCGAAGCGTCCTTTGCGCGTCATCTCCGGCGGCAATATCGTAATGTTGTTGGAAGTCGCCGCCAGGAATACATCGCCCTCTCGATCCTGCATCCACGTCAGAAACGTCGCCAAAAGCCGCTGCGACAAACCGGCATCGGCGTCGCCGCTGGCGCCCGCCGAAGCGAAAGCCTTCTCAATTTCATCGATCCACAGGACGATCGGCGCGAGCTTTTCCGCCAACTCGAGCGCCTTGTGCAGGCGCTTCTCGCTTTCTCCGACATACTTGTCGTAGAGCGCGCCCACGTCCAGCCGTGCCAGCTCGACGCCCCATTCCCCGGCCACGGCGCGCGCCGCTAGACTTTTTCCGCAGCCCTGGACTCCGCTGATGAGCACGCCTTTCGGCGGCGCAAGGCCGAATCGCCGCCCTTCCGGCGTCAATGCGCTTCGTCTTTTTGCGACCCATTCCCGCAGATGCTTCAGGCCCACCACATCGGTGAACGAAGTATCGCGGCGCACGGATTCGAGTGGCCCCTCCGAATGCAGGGCATCACGCTTGGCATCCAGCACGTCATCGAGCAGTCCGCTGTCCGCGTTGCCGCGCTTCAGCACGCACTTGCGGAGCGTCCGAATGGCTTCCTCTTCCGGCAAACCTACAAGATTATGCGCCAGCTGCGCAAAGGAAGCGGCATCGAGCGCGACATGAATCCCTTCTTCCCGATTCGCGTCCGCCAAAACCTTCCGCACGTCGGGGAGCAAATCGTCCGCGTCCGGCAATCCAAATTGAAACGGCGCCGACTCGCTTTCCAATTCGGGAGGCAGCTTCATCGAAGCCGCTGTGATCACCAAGGAGCGCCGGGCCACCCGAAACTTGCCAGCCAAATCGCGGACGCGGCGGCAGATCCGGTCGTTATCGCAATAGCGCGCAAAATCCTCGAACAGAAAAATGGCGTCGCCGCCGATCAGCGCGATGTTCGCGAGCGCCAGTTCCGGCTGGTCCGTACCATAGATGGGCGCGCCATTGAATTTCGCGAGGCCCGTGATCGCGCTCCACGTGTAGAGCGGCACGTTGAGCTCGGTCGCGATCATCAGCAACAGGTCCTTGAGCCGGTCCTCTTCCGTGGTTTCGACGGTGATGATGGGATTTCGCGAATTGATCAGCAGGCGCAACTCATCGTGCTTGCGATTCGGCCGCTGGGCTGCGGTCGACAATGAATTGGTGGCCGATCCGGCCGATAGTTTCTGGTTCGATGCCGGCGTTTTTTGCGTGAGATCGTTTGGCAAGGCGGCGAGCCTCGGTTTGCATCAATTGATAGAGCAAAGACACGGAGGGGCCAACGGACGGCCCCAGGTGAGATTACCAAAAATTCGCGCCGAAAATGGGACCTGTTGTGAACATTGTAACTAGTGTGC
>DATNIO010000223.1:0-10448 GCA_035604385.1 Verrucomicrobiia bacterium
GCCGCCCTTTTCGCCCCAGCCGACAATCGTGTTCACCACGCGGCCGATGAGCTGGCGCACGGAATTTTCGCGCTCGGGCGTGTTGAGCTTGCCGTGAAAATATTTTGAGGCGACGATGTTGGTCGCGGTCTGCGACCAGCCTTTCGGCACTTCCACATTTTCCTGGCGGAATATTGTCTTGCCCTTCTCGTTGCCGATCAACGCCACGCGGCGTTCCCACTCGACCACGTCAAACGGTGAGGTGCGGCCGTCGGTAAAATACCGCTCGAATTCGAGGCCGGTGCGGACCTCGACATCCTCGGGCATCGCGCCGGTTTGGAGCGGCGTCTTCTGGTTCAAAGCCATTTTCGTCTGTGCCATCATCGCCTCCGCGCAGGTAGGCTCCCCCGCGCAGAGGGAACCTTTATATTTTACTCCCGAAATGCGTGGCTGGGAGCACGCAGTTCCCTGATTCTCAGCAGGTCACTGCTCAATTCGAATTCTTGGGGCCGGGAATTCACGAGCATCCTTCCACGGGCTTAAATTTTCACTTGACGCGTTCCGCGTAGAAGTGGAATCCGCACCCGAAAAAAGAAAAAGCCTCCCTGTGCGCATCGCCCCGGCCGCTTGCGGCCTCTGGCGTTACGCCGTCCCTCGCCGACCGCGCTGGGAGCGCCGGCCACGGGGAGTAAAAGAGAGCCTCCTTGATGTCTCTTTGAATCCCAACGGGTTGCGTCAATCGACTTTGCGGTGATCACGGGGGTGAAGTTGCCGACCGCTTGTCGAATCACGATCCCTGAATCCGAGGGCGCAATGTAATCAAGAGCGAAAATTATGTCAAGGGGGAAATGCATGCGGAAGCACAAAATCTTGTTGCCGCGTGCTCAAACTGTCTATCCCTAGTGGTAGGGTTCCTCGGAGACACAAGCCGGAAAAACCACTGCGCGCCGGAAATCTTTCAACGCTCCCACTGGAACTGTAACACACCGTAGCTTCTGAAAGTAAAGCAAGCGCATGTTCAAAATCGCGTCACAATGAAAAATCCCGCGCCAATTGCTACTGCGTCTTCCAGTGTTGCGATCACGAAGTCTGGAACTTTCAGCGCCTTTACCAGGCGCGTGCGGGCTTGGTAGCCACCAAACGCTCCGGCAATTCCACCGGTTGCACCGAAAAGAGCGCCCATCGCGATGGATTGCGCACCCGACGCCGCGATGGCCGCTCCACACAATGCGCCGAGAATGATGCGAGCGATTAGACCAGGAGGCGCCGTCCGGCTCGGAGCGGAAGGAAGTTGATCGGCAACCAGTTCGACGATTGCGAAAAGGGTGAAGACAGCGACGGCGGCGGTCGAGCCCAGGAAATGGAGGCGGGCGTGGTTGAGATGGATCCAGCCCCGGTGAGCGGCCCAGGCCACGATGGCCGGCGCTGTGAGAGAACGCAAGCCGCAAACGACGCCGATCAGAAATGCCAGGAGCAGGACTAGGCTGGGGGCCATGGATATCTCCTTTGGATTTTTTGCTGGTACTGAATCAGATCACTTCACGAATAAGTCGAGTAGCACAGCCACTCTTGGCTGTGCGGGTTTTGCGATCGCAATTCTATCGCTTGCTTGTTCATGTGACGTACAAAACCACACAGCCAAGAGTGGCTGTGCTACTAAAAGCCGTTTCCGCACTTCGTTAAACCGCTCGCGACACTATATCGATTTCGGACGTGAGGGTTCGGTGGACCGGGCATTTGTTTGCAATGTCCAGCAGCTTGGCACGTTGTTCGTCCGTCAGCTGCCCTGTGAAATGAATGTCGCGTTCGATTCGATCGAGCATTCCTTCCTTGGTTTCGCAATCAGCGCAATCGGCAGCGTAAATTTTCGAGTGCCGCAGGTGGACCGTCACCGCCTCGAGCGGCCATGCTTTGCGGCGAGCATACATTGCCACGGTCATTGAAGTACACGCACCCAAAGCGGCGAGCAGAAGATCGTAAGGAGACGGCCCAGTATCCGTGCCGCCGGCAGACGCCGGTTCGTCGGCATGGAAGCGATGCGGGCCCGCGTGAATTTCCTGCGCGAATCCTGCGGCGCTGCCGCGCACAACCACACTTCTAACGTCACCTTTTTCCATGGCCCTGCCCGCATCCAATGTTCAGGCCTGACTTTTTCTTTACGCCGTCGCTTGCTGGCTGCGTTGTATGAATGCAAGCAGCTCCGCGTTGACCTGGTCCTTGAGCGTGGAGCACATGCCGTGCGGCGCGCCCGGTATGATTTTCAGCGTGGCGCCCTTGACGAGCTTCGCAGAAAGAAGCGCCGAGGCGCCGATGGGCACGATCTGGTCATCGTCTCCGTGAAGAATGAGCGTGGGCACGTCGAACTTCTTGAGGTCCTCCGTGAAATCCGTTTCAGAAAAGACTTTGATGCAGTCGTAGGCGGCTTTGAATCCACACTGCATGCCTTGCAGCCAGAAAGAATCCCGCAAGCCTTGCGAGACTTTTGCCCCGGTGCGGTTGGCGCCGTAGAAGGGCGCGCTCAAATCCTTGAAAAATTGCGACCGGTCGGCCTGGACGGCGGCGCGAAGTTGGTCGAATGCCTCGATCGGCAACCCGCCTGGATTCGCCGGAGTTTTGAGCATCAGCGGCGGCACGGCGCCGATCAGCACGGCCTTGGCGACACGCGTTGTGCCATGGCGGCCGATGTAGCGCGCGACTTCGCCGCCGCCGGTGGAGTGGCCGACGTGGATCGCGTCCAGCAGAGCGAGCGATTCGGTGAGCGCCGCGAGATCGTCGGCGTAGGTATCCATCTCGTTACCGTTCCATGGCTGGCTGGAACGGCCATGTCCGCGGCGGTCATGCGCGATGCAGCGGTAACCCCGGTCGGCCAGGAACATCATCTGATCTTCCCAAGCGTCCGCGCTAAGGGGCCAGCCATGGCTGAAAACTACAGGCTGCCCTTTTCCCCAGTCTTTATAGTAAATCTGCGCTCCATCATTGGTCGTGATCGTTGGCATGGGACGTTCTCCTTTTCACTGGATTAATTTTTCTTCCGTGCAACTCAAAATAGACCGAAGTTAAAGATCGCGAGGGAGCCATAGGCCGCGTTCATTCTTTTGCGATCGCGGAACTGGCGACAGTGAAACCGATGCTCAGCCGGTTGCCGGTAGGCGTCGACTGGTAATCGAGCGCGTCGGCAAATCGCCGCAGCAGACGTACGCCCTGGCCGCCGACTGCAAACTCTTCTAGCGAACTCAATGGTGGCAACTCCGGTAATTCGGCGGGATTGAAGGGCGGCGCTTCATCCTCGACGACGAAAATAAAATAATCTTCTCGAGGGCTGGCAAAACGTATCACGATGGAATGGTCCGGATCGCCGGAGTACCCGTGCCGGATGATATTCGAGATGGACTCTTCCAGGCAAAGATTCATCGCGAACTGAGTGTTCGCGGGAATCCTATGCCGCGATGCCAGGCGCTCGATCCATGGATGAAGATGCGTCAATTCGGAGATCCGGCTTCGCAGATTCAGCCGTTCTCCGGTTGTGTCGTTGCCGTTCCCAGTCATGAGGCGCTGGTCCTTCCGGCAGTCTTGGCGAGGGTTATTGTAGCGCGGCGATGGCGTTTTGAAGTTCGTGATGGATGGGAATCATGGTGTCCACGCCGCTCGTCTTCAGAACTTTTTCGACTAGCTCGTTAGGGCCGAAGATCACGATCTTGCCTCCGCGGCCCTTGATGGCGCGGGCCGGAGCGACCAGGGCTCGCAGGCCCATCGATCCGAGGAAGGAAACTTTCTGCAAGTCGACGATGACGGCCTTCTTGGTGCCCGCAATCACGTTCATGCGCATATCCACGGCAGCGGCGCCCTCGATGTCCATGCGGCCTTCCAGAATGACCCTGGTGATTCCGCCTTCCAGCTCTTCCGTGGAGATTGGCATTTCTTTGTCTCCCTACCCTATTCCAGCCGTGAAAAATCCAATAGAAAACACAACCGGATGGCACAACTGACTTTGCAGGGCAAGCTGGATGATACTCCACCAAGTGTTACAGGATTGTTACAGCGCTAATTCCCCTCACTTCAGCGTCAGGACGATCTGTGTGTCCGCGTAGAGCCCTTGCGGGACCCCGGCGCCCGTCGGGGTGCCCTGGGTTCGCAGCTCGATCTTCAGCGTATGCCGCTTTTTCGCCGTGAATTCGGTGCTCACCGTGTTCGAACTTTTATGCACCGAGCCGCTCGCCGCTGTAACGCGAAACTCCTGCACCCCGGGAGGGACGTACAGGTCGTCAAATTCCATTTTGTTTCCCTCGGCGCTTCTCCGCAAATAGAGCTTCCCATTCATTTCCACTGTAAAATCAAGGCCCGCTGGCACCTGAACGGCGTCTATCTTAAGCCTCGCGTTTGCCTTGGGATCGAGCGACTTCGGATTGAAGTCCACCGCAGCGGGTTCAGGCGTGGCAGCTTCCGCCTTTGGCGCGGGAATTTTCGCTTTCGGCGGTGGGGTTTTTTCCGCTGCTACCACATTCGTTTCTGGCTTCTTTGGAGCGCTCGACGCCGGTTTCGCTGCCGCCGGCACGTTTGAGGAGGGTGGCGCAGGAGCGGGCTCGGCGGCTCCGGCCGCTTGTTTTGCAACGCTCTCATTGGCGGTTGCAAGCGCCGGCGCTGGTACCGGTTGGGCCTCGCTTCTCGCTGCGGAGGGCGGCGCAACCTGGACTGTAGGCGTCCCCTGGCGCCGCAGCAGGTACCAGCTTCCCGCAACGATCACTACAATGACAAGGGCGGCCAAAACTAGAAGGTTGTTCGAATTGCTCTTCGGCGCGACTGCGTGCTCCGGCGGCTGCGGAGCTTTTGTCCCGCCAGCCTGCGTTGGGGCAGGTTTTTCTACGTACGTGGCATTCGGGTCGCTCCCATCGGCTGCCATTTCGGGCGCGGCGCTCTTCAAACCCATGGACGTGCTTACCGTCCGCAGCTCACCGAGATCGCGCGCCAAGTCTTCGCCAGTCTGGTACCGCTCATCCGGATTCTTCGCCAGGCACTTGAGAATTATGCCTTCAAGTTTTAAGGGGATGGACGGATTCAGCCTCCGCGGCGGCACGGGGTCGGTGTGAACCACTTTGTAGGAAACCGCCGTCATGCTTTCGCCGGGAAACGGCTGCTCGCCCGTCGCCATCCAGTACAGCACCACGCCCAGGGAAAAAATGTCCGCGCGCCCGTCGATCGGAGCTCCGGTGAATTGCTCCGGAGGCATGAACGCGGGCGTCCCCAGGATCTGCCCTGTAAGCGTCGTATGCCCTGCCGCCAGCTTGGCCACGCCGAAGTCGGTAATCTTTGGGCGCTCGATGCCATGTGCTTCTTTGGAAGTGAGAAGGATATTGGCGGGCTTGATGTCGCGGTGAACGACTCCGTGCTGATGCGCGTAACCGAGCGCCTCGGCGATCTTCTGACCCATTTCGCAGACACGGTCGAGCGTCATGCGCTCGCCTTTTTTCATGGCGTCGGCCAGCGTTTTTCCGCTAATAAATTCCATCACCAGAAAGGGCAAGCCTTCGTGTTCGCCGACGTCGAACACGGGAACAATGCCCGGATGCGCCAGGGCTCCCGCCGCGCGCGCCTCCCGGTAAAAGCGCTCGCGAAAATCGCTGCCCTGGTCGCTGGAGAGCACGAGAGCGATGATCGTCTTGAGCGCGACGACGCGATCCATGGCCGGGTCCTTGGCGCGATACACGGTTCCCATCGCGCCGTGGCCCAACTCTTCCAGGATTTCGTATCGTCCTATTTTCTTTGGCGTGTCCATGGGGTGAAATTTTTTATTTTAGCACGCCCGTTCCGCGCCGTTCCGGTTCATTGAGTAGCACAGCCACTAAAACCAATTCAGGCTCCGGATTCGGCGGCTTGCGAGGCGGCGCGGTAACGGATGAAGAGGAGTGTGATGTCGTCCGCCTGGCTGGCCCCGCGCGCAAAATTTTCAACGGAATCAACCACCCTCTTTTGGAGTTGATCGAGCGGCGCGTCGTGATGGCCGGCAAGAGCTTCGCTGAGGCGAGGAATACCAAACATCCGCTCTTCGAGATCGGCGGCTTCGGTGACGCCGTCGCTAAAGAGGACCAGCGTGTCGCCGGGCTCGAGCGACACGCGAACCGCGGCGTACTTGGCTTCCGGGATCAGCCCCACCGGAAAAGAGCCTTCCGTGAAAATTTCACTGACGGCGCCGCGGCGAAGAAGCAGCGGCGATGGATGACCGGCGTTGAGATAGTCGAGATTGCCATGGAGGTCGAGCATCCCAAAAAACATCGTGGCATAGCGGCCGACGTCGGAGTGCTTGCAAAGGAAATCGTTAATATGGTGGAAGACACGCGCGGGATCGGCGCCGAGTGTCATGCCGGTAAGGGCGCCCTGGAGCATGGTGGTGAGCAGCGCGGCGCCAATTCCCTTTCCGGCCACGTCGGCGATGACAAAGGCGGTGCGGTCCTCGCTCATGGGGAAAACGTCAAAATAATCGCCGCCAACGGCGTGACATGGAGTATTGACGGCGGAAATGGCCAGGTGAGGAAAATCGCGGAACCCGCGCGGCAGGAGCGCTTGTTGAATTTCGCGGGCGATGCTCAGTTCCTGTTCGAGGCGCTGGCGTTGTCGCTCGCGCTCCACCAGGCGGGCATTGTCCAGGATGCTGGCGGCTTCAACGGCCAGGGCGTCGAGAATCTGGCGGTCGAGTTTGGAAAAGGCAGCGGGACGCCGCGAATCCAGATAGAGAACACCCAAAAATTGCCCGCGCCGGATGCCAACGATGGATTCCGCGGTGCTCGCGCGCGGCATCGCATAGAGAGGAATCGCCACGACGGAGCGTAGGCGTTGCGCAACGATGCTCTGCGCTCCTTGAAGCATGAGATCGGCTTGCTGAAGATCCCCTGTGATCACGCCGGTTTGGCTTTCCACCGCCATGCGCAGAGCGGTCTGAGTGGGAGAGAAACCTTCCGTGGGCATGCCTGCGCCACCGGAGCGGCGGGCGAGGCGGTGGAGGAGCGATCCCTCGGGCGTGGCCTCGAGCAACAGGCCGCGCTCGGCATTGGTGATGGTAATGGCGCGATCCAGCATGGCTTCGAGAACGGCATCGAGGGGAAGTTGCGAATGCAGCAGCATGGTCGCTTCGAGGAGCAAGTTGAGTTTGCCGAGACCGATGGGAGAAGATTCGCTGGTGGATATGCGTCCCATGCGGGTGAGGAGATTCTCAACCGTGATCTCCCGGGCGGTGGGGTGGAATATGATCTGGTAGGAATTGTCCAGACCGAACGTGACTACGTCACCATCATGCAAGGCCCGCTTGGTGATTCGCTCGCCGTTGACAAAAACGCCGAGCTGATTCCCGCGATCCTCCAAAACGTACTGGCCGCCTTCGGAGAGAACCGCCGCGCAGTTGCGCGAAATTCGGCGGTCGGGAATTGCAAGCTGGTTTCCCACTTCGCCGCGGCCAATCGAAAACGGCGACTCGGTGACGGGCACCGATCGGCGGGTGTTTTCAGGCGAAACGACATCGAGAACGGCTTCGCCAAGTGCTGGGGCGTCAGGCATAGGATGATCCGGAGTTGCGATTGTACCACCATCAACGCCACCGCTCGCATGGCCAGTGCAGAGATGCCTTGAGAGTGGATCATGTACTTCTATTAGAGCTTAACCGCCCCGCCTTGCTCGGCATGATTGGCGCGAGTTGCTTGTGCTACCCTTTGGATGGTGGACGCCCTGCTTCGACAAGGTTGCCCTCAACTATGATGACCGCTGCTGATCCACTCGACACCAGGCATTGCGACTTTCCGAGGCTCGAGGTGACAATATGAATGCGCCGCAATCGCTTCACGATAAAGGCCAGAGCATCTGGCTCGACAACATCACGCGCGATCTGCTCGATAACGGCACGCTCAAGCGTTACATCGACAAGTGGTCGGTCACAGGGCTCACCTCCAATCCCACGATCTTCGACCATGCGATCAAGAATAGTGGGGCGTACGACGCCTCTATTGCCGACAAACTAAAGAACGGCAAATCCGGCGAGGGTCTGTTCTTCGAGCTGGCTCTTGAGGATCTCACCCGCGCGGCGGACCTGTTTCGGCCCGTGCACGAAAAAACGAACGGTGTGGACGGATGGGTCTCCTTGGAAGTGTCGCCGGTTCTTGCGTACAACACGGCGAGTACGATCGCTGCCGCCAAGGATCTATTTGCGCGTGCGAACCACCCGAACCTGTTCATTAAGATTCCCGGCACGAAGGAAGGTCTTCCCGCGATTGAGGAAGCGATTTTTTCCGGCGTGCCTGTGAATGTTACCCTCCTGTTTTCCCGCGAACAATACCTGGCTGCTGCCGATGCTTTTCTGCGCGGCATCGAGCGCCGCATCGCGGCCGGACTCAATCCGAAAGTTGACTCGGTCGCTTCCGTGTTCATCAGCCGGTGGGATGTCGCCGTCGCCGATAAAGTTCCCGAGAAGCTGCGCAACCAGCTGGGCATTGCCATCGCGAAACGAACTTACAAGGCCGCAAGCGCGCTGCAGAGTTCGGAGCGGTGGCGGCGCGCCTACAATTTCGGCGCGCGCCCGCAGCGTCTGCTCCTGGCCAGCACGGGAAATAAAGATCCGAAGGCGCCGGATCTTCTCTACGTCCAGGCTTTGGCCGCGCCCTACACAGTCAACACCATGCCCGAAGCCACACTGAAAGCGCTGGCCGCCCACAGCAATTTAACCGGACTCATGCCGGAGGATGGCGGCGACTGCGAAGCTGTGCTCGAGGAATTCGGCAAGGCGGGAATCGACATTGATGCGTTGGCCGCGCGGCTTCAGGACGAAGGAGCGAAATCGTTCGTGGCGTCCTGGAACGACTTGATGGCGGTGATCGCCTCCAAGAGCGCCGCGCTCGGCAAGGGCAATCCCCTGAAAGCCGCCGGTTAGAGCGAATGTAGAATACCTCAGGGTCTGACAGCGCAAATAGAACAGCCCGCCGAAAGGGCGCAAGCATGTGTAAGGAGATAACTTATGAGTAATCAGCATTCCGACGCGCTGGTCTTCTTCGGAGCCACCGGCGACCTGGCCTACAAGAAGATTTTCCCGGCGCTCCAGGCGATGGTGAAGCGAGGAAACCTGAATGTGCCCGTGGTGGGCGTGGCCAAGGCGGGATGGAATCTGGACCAGCTCCGCGCGCGGGCCAAGGACAGCCTGGAAAAACACTGCGGAGTCGATCCCGCGGCATTTGAAAAGTTGAATGGTCTGCTGCGTTACGTGGACGGCGACTACCAGGACCCGGCGACGTTCGAGGCCCTGCGCAATCAGCTGAAAGATGCGCATTGCCCGGCGTATTATCTGGCCATTCCACCAGTCCTGTTTGAGACCGTGGTCGAAAATATCGCGAAATCGCACGGCGCCGGCGATGCGCGGGTCATCGTCGAAAAGCCCTTCGGCCACGATATGGCTTCGGCCCTGGAGCTGAACAAAATCCTGCTCTCCATCTTCGATGAATCCTGTATTTTCCGCATCGATCACTTCCTCGGCAAGCGGCCCGTGGACAACATGCTGGTCTTTCGCTTCGCGAATGCGTTCGCGGAAGCATTCTGGAATCGCCATTATATCGAGAGCGTGCAGATCAACTTGGCGGAAGACTTCGGAGTTCAGGGGCGCGGGGCATTTTACGACGTGACCGGAGCCATCCGCGATGTCGTTCAGAACCATCTATTTCAGGTGCTCTCCAACCTGGCGATGGAGCCTCCGGTCCGGTCCGACAGCGAGTCCCTGCGCGACGAAAAAGTCAAAGTGCTGAAAGCGATTCCTCCCATTGAAGAGAAAAATCTGATACGCGGCCAGTTCCAGGGCTACCGCAACGAGAACGGAGTCGCCAAGGATTCGCAGACGGAAACTTTCGCCGCCTTGCAGTTGGAGATCAATTCCTGGCGCTGGAAGGGCGTGCCTTTCTACATTCGAGCCGGCAAGAATTTGCCGGTGACCTGCACGGAAATCCTCGCCAAGTTTCGCAAACCTCCCACGCTTATTCCCGACAGTATTTTGACGGAGAACCATCTTCGGCTCCGCCTCAGCCCTGACGTGGTCATCGCCATGGGGCTGATGTCGCTGGCGCCGGGCGAAGCCATGGGACTCCAGGCCGGTGAAATGGTGGCCACGAGTTCCGCAGGCGCGGGTGACATGGATGCGTACGAGCGCTTGCTGGGCGCGGCGATGGCCGGAGATAACTCGCTCTTTGCGCGAGAGGACTATGTGGAAGAAGCGTGGCGCATTGTCGATCCCGTGCTGAAAAAAGGCACGCCGGTCTATCCCTATGCGGCGAATACATGGGGGCCTGCCGAAGTCGCGCGCGTCGCTCCGCCGGGAGGCTGGGATGTTCCGGCTCCGGGTCCGGACAATAATTCCGCGGATAGCTAGTGGCGCGGGCTTCAGCCTGTGGGTTTTAGTCCTTGCAAGGACCAAACCCCACAGGCTGAAGCCTGTGCTACTAAACCAATACCAG
>DATNIO010000224.1:0-7084 GCA_035604385.1 Verrucomicrobiia bacterium
GGAAAGGCGAAGTTTTGTGAGGATGGAAATTCATGGCGGATGCAATTGCGTTGATCGATGATTTATTTTTTCTGGCCAAGGTGCACGAGACGGCCAAACATACGGGCGTCACCTTGGAAACGGCGGCGACCGGCGAACAGCTCCTGAAAGCAGCGGCGGCGAGCCCGGCGGCCCTCATCCTGGTGGACTTGAATGCGAGGCAGGGGGCGCTCGAAGCCGTCGAGCATCTTTGTGCGTCGAACGGTGAAGGCAACCCGCGGCGCGTGATCGCGTTTCTATCCCACGTGCAGACGGATCTGGCGGAACGCGCGCGCTCCGCGGGTTGCCAGGACGTCATGCCTCGATCCAAGTTCACGCAAAATCTCGCTGAAATATTGCGCGGAGCGAAATCGTGAGCCTCGTGAAAGCTTCAGGGGCTAAAGCCCGGCGTTTTCCAATTGTTTGGATGTCGCGGCTGAAGCCGCGACCCACAAGACTTGTGACCGAGACGGCTGTCAGGCGCCGCGCACTCCAAAGTTACGGAGCGGCATTGGTCCTTGCGGCGATTGCAACATTTTCAGTGGCTACTGCATTCGCGGCGCAGCAGCAGGCAGGGGCGAATCCTGAAACGGCGCTTTCCGATGCGCTGTCCGCCGCTTGCCGCCAGGACTCTCCGGCTTTTGCAAATTCCCTGACGGCGGACAACACCGCCGCGTTCCGGGCGCTTCCCGGCGCGCAACGCACGGCGATGATGAAGCGCTTCGTCTTGCTCGAAGAACCGGGAAGGGTGCTGCTTTCCACCAGCGGCAACGGCCAGAAAATCGTGCGCTGCGAGAGCCCGAGCTACACCACGGAAATGCGCCTCGGCGAAACGAAGCTGCGCGAAAATCTCGCTTACGTGCCGATGGAAATTCCGATCGCCGGAGAGGACCCGCGCAAAATCACGTTTGGTCTCGTGCGCGAAGGCGGAAACTGGAAGCTGCTCTCGGTGGGGCTTATCCTGCTCGACGTGCCCGCGATGGCCAAGCAATGGGAGCAGGCCGATCTGGACGCGAGTGAAGACGCAGCGATTGCTGATTTGCGTTCCGTGGCTTCGGCGCTGGAAACCTACCGCCGCGCGTACGGGAAATTGCCCGACACGCTCGCGTTGCTGGGCCCCGCGCCGCCGAACGGAGTTTCGCCGGAGACAGCCAGCCTGCTCGATGCGAATCTGGCCATCGGTGACAAGGACGGTTACACGATCCGGTACACAATTGCTCCCCCAGCCGGCGGCCTGCCGGAGGAGGAAGCAAATAAAGCGGAGACGTTCTCCTTGGCCTCGTCGCCCAAAGATTACGGCAAGACGGGACGGCGATCATTTTTTCTGGACTCGTCCGGGATTCTGCGCGGCGCCGACAAGCAAGGCGGCGTCGCCACCTCCACCGATCCGCGCGTCGGACCCTCCTGACCCCTCGCGTTTGCGTCACACCCTGCGCAGTATCTCCTTGCCACCCAATCCGCGCCGGAGCCACAATGGGGTCACCCTTCCGATTTCCGCGCAGGAATGTGCGCGGATTCCCTCATTCAGCTAAATGTCGGCGCCGAAGTGTGATCCGCGCCTACGAAGCAAAATGTCCGACCGCTCCGACACACCGATCGTGTTTCCCGCGCCATTGCGAGAGGAACCGCCGAAAAGCGAAGCTCCCGAGAAGCGGGCGCAGGTTCGATACCCCTTCACGGCGGCCGCGGAAATCTACGAACTTCGTTCGCAAACGCGTGTGAGCGGCCGTTGCTCCGATCTAGGCGCCGGCGGATGTTACATCGATACACTTTCTCCGTTCGCAGTGGGCGACGTGGTGCGAATTCGCATGAAACACGACACGGTCGAATTTGAGGCGGCCGGGGTCGTCGCCTATACGCACGTATCGATGGGAATGGGGCTCGCGTTTACCGAGATCAAGCGCGAGCATCAGGCCGTATTGCGCTCCTGGATCGCCGATCTGAGCGGCGAGCAGCCCCCCGAGCCCGCGGCGTCCGCGACGGAGCCCGAGACCGGAGCGATCGAGGCGAATGCCAATATCCGGTTGGTCTTAAACGAACTGATCTATTTGCTGGTCCGCAAAAAAATCATTACGGAAAATGAAGGGTCGGCATTGTTGCGCCAGATGTTTCGTTGAAGTGGCGCACGCTTACAATTAACCGGATTTCAACACACCTCTGAACCAACTGCTACCGAAGTCTGGCATGAATGCCGCGTTTGGCGATAACATGGCGTGCTCAGCCATGCCCCCTTTCCGCCGCCATAAGTTTTTGCGATTATTCATGACCGCGCCGCTCTTGCTGCCGGCCGCGACAGGCTGGGCGGTGGCGTCCGCGGGAGCGGCGCCTGTTTACGGCGCGCAGCAATCCTCAATCACTCAGTCCTCCGGCACGGAATCGCCGCTTCCCGTCTTTGAAATGCACAGCGGATTTTGGGTGAACTTGCATCACTTTCTCTATCTTCAGGCGCGCCTGCTGAAAGGCAATTCCTCTTCCTCGGACACCATGAGGGGCGCGGCGCAGCCGGACGAACTTCCCGTGTCGCTGACCGATTTCCCGGAGGCGGACATCCGTGCCTGGCAGGATGCCGTCACGTTTTACTCCAAGGATTTGGCGGGCCGCGACCTTCTGCTGAATGGCGACATGGAGATCATCAACAACCAGCTTTCGGCGATGGAGACTTGCCCCGATCTGGATGGGAAAACCACCCCATTGTGCAAATCCGGGTTGCGGCAGGATCTGGTCGAAGCCCTGGAACGCGCCGCGCCTGTTTATCGCGCGCACTGGTGGGCGCAGCAGGATCGCGCCAACCGGGAATGGATCGCCCAGGTTGCGCCAATCATCCAGAAAATGGGCGTCGAGCTTTCCGGCCAACTCGCGGACGTTTACCAGAGGCCCTGGCCGTCGCAGCGGCTGCGCGTGGACGTCGTGTGGTATGGAGGCCCCTTTGGTGCGTACACCTCGCTCGACCCCATACACGTCACGATTTCCAGCCACGATCCGCGCAATCGAGGCGTGTACGGATTTGAAGTATTGTTTCACGAGGCCTCCCACGCGCTGGCGGGCGCCGTGACCGCTGCGATCGCACACAATTTTCGCGAGCGCGACAAGCCCATACCGCGAGATTTCTGGCATGCGCTTCTGTTCTACACCACGGGCGAAATCGTGCGCCGCGACGTGGAATACGGAACCATGTCGTTCACGTTCGAACAAAGCAACGGCCCATCGGCTTACCTGCCTTACGCGGCGCGTTTCGGACTCTATTCCGGATCGTGGGAACACTTTCGCGGGTTGCTGGACTTGTACTGGCTGCCTTACCTCGACGGAAAAGTTTCCTTTGACACCGCAATGGCGCGCCTGGCGGCGGACATGTAGCGCCAACCTTCAGGTTGGCATTTTGGATCAAGATGCCTGTCCGCCGCGGCGGACGGGCGCTACATAGACCAAGTCCGCTCGAAGAGTATCGCCAAAATTAGAATTTCCACTTTGAAATGGCATCATTGACGCAGCTCAATTGTCCGGCAACGCCGAGTGTGCTACTCTTCTGCACTCAAAAGTGCGGCTTCCTCATTGATGGAATCCGCCCCAAATGTCCCTCTCTGTGACGCGGGTTTGGCGACGATCTTCCTGTGACTCCAGTGTGCCTGCGATGTGTGCAGGCCGGAGTGACTTTGCGCTTTCCCCAACGACATCGGAGAAAATGCCAATGGGAGAGATCGCAGAACGCAATGCCGACGAAACCAGCTAGCGGGAAGACGACAGAGATTAAACTGGCACACTCGCCGGATTCCGACGATGCCTTCATGTTCTACGGTCTGGCGACGCAGAAGGTGCGGACGCCCGGGCTGAAATTTTCGCACGTGCTCGCCGATATCGAAACGCTCAATCAGGCCGCCCGCCAGGAAATCTATGATGTGACCGCGTTCAGCTTTGGCGCCTATCCGTTTTTGCGGGACAAATACGTGCTGCTGGATTGCGGGGCGAGCTTCGGCGAGGGCTACGGGCCGATTGTCGTTTCCCAGCACCCGATGAAGCGAGAGGATCTGCCAAAGCGCAGGATCGCCGTGCCGGGGCTGCAAACTTCGGCCTATTTGGCGCTGCGGCTCTACGAGCCGCGCGTCGAGCCCGTGCCCATGGCCTTCGATCAAATTCTGGACGCGGTGAAAAACTCCGTGGTCGACGCTGGTTTGTTGATCCATGAGGGGCAGCTGTTTTTCCCACAGATGGGGCTGCACAAAGTCGTCGACCTGGGGCAATGGTGGGTCGAACAGACCGGGCTGCCTCTTCCGCTCGGCGGCAATGCCGTGCGGCGCGCCCTGGGGCGAACGATCGGCTTGCAGATCGGGCGGATCATCCGCGAGAGTGTGTCCTACGCCTTGGACCATCGCGAAGCGGCCGTCAATTACGCCATGCAATTCGCGCGCGACATGGAAACGGACATGGCCGACAAGTTTATCGGCATGTATGTGAACAAGTGGACGCTGGGCTACGGCGAACGCGGCCGCCAAGCCGTACACGAATTTCTGAAGCGCGGCGTCGACGCCGGACTGATTCCCGGCCCTCCAGACGCCGAGTTTTTGCTGGACGACTAGTTCCCCAGGGAAAACGCGAGCCTCCAAGTTCCAGATTGAGTTTGCATTCCGCCGTCCGATCGGCGAGGGCTTGCCTTGACGCGATTTGTGGCTTCGCATAAAGTCGAATTCATCCCGATGGATAGGGCCCGCACATTGTGACGATGCAACGCGTTCTCTCCACTTATCTTTTTGTAAACCGGAAACTGACGGCTGCCCTGATCGGCGAAGCGGCGCGTACAGGAGTTTCCGCAATCGAGCTGTTTTGCTCGCGCGGGCATTTCGACTACCGCTCGGCCGAGGACGCTCACGAACTGGCCGGTTGGCTCGCGGGAAATAATCTCACGCTCCATTCCATTCATTCGCCGACGACGCGCGATTTCCATCTCACAAGGGAGAGCGGTGCGCCGCTCTCGATTTGCGATCCGGAGCGGTTGCGGCGCCAGGAGGCCGTGGACGAAATCAAGCGCGCGCTGGACTTGGTGGAGCACATACCCTTCCGCTACTGCGTTCAGCATGTGGCGCGGCAACGCGACGTTCCGGACGAGCGGCGCTGGGATGCCACGTTCAGTTCGCTCGAACACTTGTCCCTTTTCGCGCGCGCGCGCGGCGTTACCCTCGCGATTGAAAATACTCCTGGCGAGATGGCGACTCCACTGAACCTGAAAAACTTTTTGGAACAGACGCGCCTCACGAGCGTGAAAATTTGCTTTGACGCCGGGCATGCCCATCTCGAGGGCGGCGTTCCGGAGGCGCTCGAAATCGTCCGCGATTTCGTCGTGACCACGCACGTGCACGACAATCGCGGCGAGCGCGACGATCATCTGCTTCCCTACGAGGGAACCATCGATTGGAGCGCCACGCTGGCGGCGCTGCCGCCCGAAGCGCCCATCGTCCTCGAATTAAAAGAGCCCGCCGTTGCGGCGGGTTCCGTCGAGGTGCAGGCGTTCGCGGAAACGCTGCGAGGCGTCCGCACGGTATTCGACAAATTCGAGCAAGAGCGAGCACAGCCTTAGTGGCGCAGGCTTCCAGCCTGTGGGGGTTAGTACTTGCAAGCGCTAAACCCCACAGGCTGGAAGCCTGCGCCACTTGGGCCTCGAACCTGATTAAATTTTGCAGGGAGGCAAACCGAATCGCATGCCTGTAGTCGCCATTCAAGATGTGGGAAAGCACGACGGGCAGGAAGTCACACTGCGCGGCTGGCTGTACAACTTGCGCGAAGCCGGCAAACTCCTCTTCCCCATCTTCCGCGACGGCACGGGAACGATCCAGGGCGTCGTTTCTTTGAAAGACCAGCCGGCGGCGTTCGAATCCTTGCGCGGGCTGACGCAAGAATCCAGCGTGATCGTTACGGGGCGCATCCACGCCGATAAACGCGCGCCCGGTGGATTCGAAATTCAGATTACCGCGATCGAAGTCGTGCAGCGCGTGCCGGACGATAAGCCCTACCCGATCCAGCTGAAGGAACACGGCGTCGATTTCCTGCTGGACCACCGCCACCTCTGGATTCGCACCCCGCGCCAGGCGGCGATCCTGCGCATCCGCGCGGAGGCCGTGCGAGCCGGTCACGAATACATGGATTCGCAAGGCTACGTCCTGACCGAAGCGCCCATCTTCACGCCGGCATCTTGCGAAGGCACGACGACGCTCTTCGAGGTGCAATACATCGACGACGAGAAAGCCTACCTCACGCAGTCCGGTCAGCTCTATGTCGAGGCGACGGCCATGGCGCTTGGCAAGGTCTACACATTCGGCCCCACCTTTCGAGCGGAAAAATCCAAGACGCGACGGCACCTCACCGAATTCTGGATGCTCGAACCGGAAGCGGCGTACGCGCACCTCGAAGACATGATGGCGCTGGGGGAAAACCTCGTCAGCCACGTCGTGCAATCGGTGCTCAAGAACCGCGCGAGGGAACTCGAAACGATTGGGCGCGATACTTCCAAGCTCGCGAGCGTCATCGCTCCTTTTCCACGCATCACTTATGACGAAGCGATTCAAGTCCTTCAGAAGCACGGAAATCCGGCGAAATGGGGCGACGACTTCGGCGGCGATGAAGAAACGATCCTCTCAAGCGCCTACGATCGCCCGGTGATGGTGCATCGCTATCCCGCCTCGATGAAGGCGTTCTACATGCAGCCGGACCCGGAGCGGCCCGAGCTGGCGTTGGGATTCGACATGCTCGCTCCCGAGGGCTACGGCGAAATCATCGGCGGCGGCGAACGCGTCGCCGACTACGACCTGCTCCTGAAGCGGCTCCGGGAACACAATTTGCCGGAAGAAGCGTTTGGCTGGTATCTGGACCTGCGCCGCTACGGCAGCGTGCCGCACGCGGGCTTCGGCCTGGGCCTGGAACGCACGGTGGCCTGGATTTGCGGAACTGAGCACATTCGCGAAGTCATTCCCTTCCCCCGCATGATCTACCGCGTGTACCCTTAGTCACGCCGCTATCCCGCCCACGTGGGGCGAGCCGGACTGGCAGCAAATATGGCGCAAAAAATTCGGATTATCGGAGT
>DATNIO010000225.1:0-5010 GCA_035604385.1 Verrucomicrobiia bacterium
GAAGCCCCCGCGGGCAAGTAGGCTTCGAGAAAGCCGATTTCCTTCGTTTCCTTGTCTACAAGGTCCTGGCGGCCGCCTTTGGCAAATTGCTCGACCGACTCGCGCCGCTGCTTGACGAGCGTTTGCATCACTTGAAGCGCCTCGGCGTCTTCCAGCGGACGGACTTTCTCGATTTCTTTATACTTGAGCGCGGACTTGATCATGCGCAGCACGCTGAGGCGCAGTTCGTCCTTCGACATCATCGCCGCAGTCAAATCTTTCTGGATCCGTTCCATCAATGCCATCTTGGTATGCACGACCGACCGCTCGTGTCTCTCCCGGCTTTAGGAATCAGTCGCTGGATGCGGAGAATTTCTGCTTCGCGAAATTTACTATAACACAGCGCGTGGATTCAGCCGCGCAGCGCCCGCGTCGAACGCGGAGACCAACATGGATTCGCCATGCCACGCCGATTCATCGCGTTGGCGGCTGTGGAATGCGTCAAGCCCACCACACTCTAGGCTCAGACGGAGAGCTATGCTATTCTGAACATTCCATTCGGGCCGTTTTTTGGCGCGCCCGAGTGCGTGTCGTCGGGGCGTAGCGCAGCCTGGCTAGCGCGCCTGGTTCGGGACCAGGAGGCCGGTGGTTCAAATCCACTCGCCCCGACCATTCTTTTCAAGCAGATACCCGGGGCTCCTGATCTCTTGTCCATTCGGCTGCAGGTAAGAGTGCAGGCAGTCAAACCCTTCAAATTCTCTCAAATTCAATGTTTGTAGGGCTTTTGCGGCGGATTGTCGTCCTGCCTTTCTGGCTGTTCCAGACTGGAAGTCCCTGAGGGTTAACGCTTAACGCATCACGTCCCCACAAAGTCGGGGTAAGCCGGCTACTCCCAAATTATATTTGCTGTGGCTAACTGATGCCGCCAGTTTCAGATGGAAGGCGAACAGGCAGCCCTTGCGAGTGTGGAATTCGCGGTATTGCACAAGGGGAGGGACATTTGAACTACCAAGACAATTCAAATGAGAAATCAACTGAACAGACGGCGGCAAAGAAACCGTACAAGACGCCATCGGTAAGATTCGAGTCCGTGTTCGAGGTCTCGGCGCTTTCGTGCGGCAAAATTTCTGCCACCCAAAGCTCTTGCAAAGTCAGCATGAAGGCTTCGTAGCCAGCCGCTGAAAATGCGAGCGGACATTCAAGGAAATGCTTCGATTGAGCTGGCGTGCGGATTGGCAGAGGAAGTTGTCCGCGCATTTGGCGAGGTTCGTCTTCGCGTCTTCGGCACGAGCATGGTGCCTTCCATCCTTCCAGGCGATTTGGTTTTGATCCAGCGGGCCAGCCTGCATGAAATTTCTCCGGGAGAGGTCGTGCTGTTCTTGCAAGAGGGACGATTGTTCGTCCACCGGGTTGTGGGCCGAAAAGTAGCGGCCTCCGCGGACCGTCCCGAGGAATCTTGGCTGATCACCCGAGGCGACCGTCTGCGTCACGAGGATCCTCCCGTTACCGCGCCCGAGTTGCTGGGGCGACTGGTTTCCATCGAGCGCGACAATCAAAAAGTCGGACTCCCGGCCCATGAGCCGAACCGCCTGATCGTCCGCCTGCTTCAGTCTTCCGATCGCGTGACGTACCTCTATCTGCGGCTCGCCGCGGGCTGGCGGAATCTTTTCCTCAGGAGGGCCAAGTGCCAAGCGTGACGGCAGTGGCGCAAAGTTCCAGCGTGGTTGTCGAGATCGGCGGCCTTCCCATACGTTTGCGCTGCGACAGTCCCGAGTTCCTTCGCCTGATTGAAGAGCGCTATGCCGGTTACGTGGGTTCCTCGAACGACGCCGGTTTCGATTTTGAAATTGAGCTGGCTCCGCCGGGCGCCGTATCCCAAGACGAAGACGTGCGCGTGACTTGGGGTTCCGGGCGCTGGCTGATGGAGCGCGGGGATTTTCGCGCCGAGTGGAATCCATCCACAGCGCGCGGGCGCATCCAGCAGACGATCAATCCTTACTCGCTCGATTCCGTGCTGCGCATCGTGCACACGCTTCTGCTGGCGCGCGAGGGTGGTTTCCTTCTGCACGCTTCGAGCGCCATACGCAATGGCCGAGCGTTCCTGTTTTCCGGCGTGTCCGGTGCGGGCAAGACCACGATGGCCAGGCTGGCCCCCGCGGACGCCGCGCTCCTGACCGACGAGATTTCCTATGTGACCCGGCGGAACGGCCGGTACTTTGCGGTGGGGACGCCGTTTTTCGGCGAACTTGCGCGTGCCGGGGAAAACCTGCAAGCGCCCATCGAAGCTTTGTACCTGCTCGCCAAAGGTCCGAAAAATAAAATCGAGCCCATCGTTGGGGCCGATGCCGTGCGCGGGTTGCTGGGAAACATCCTGTTCTTTGCGCGTGAT
Organism: Verrucomicrobiia bacterium; assembly: GCA_035604385.1. Lineage (GTDB taxonomy): Bacteria > Acidobacteriota > Terriglobia > Acidiferrales > UBA7541 > Palsa-360. Next base: position 2,369 of record DATNIO010000225.1, read on the forward strand.
CCTGAGTTTGTAAAATTAATTTTCGATTCGGCATTCGACTTCGTCAGGCACATTCCCGTCCGCCGGCTGACGTTTGTGCCCGATACCTCCGTCTGGGAGCTAATCGTATGAACAACTCGCGTTATGTGGCTCGAAGCACGGCGATTGCTGCGCGCGCGCTGGGCGACGAAACGATGGTCATGTCCGCAACCAATTCCACTTTGTTTACCCTGGACGAAGTGGCGTCGGTCATCTGGGATGCGGCGGACGGCGTGACCCCGCTCGACCAGATCGTTGCGAATAAAATTTGCGCGCAATATGACATCGCGCCGGAAGTGGCCTTGAAGGATGCCGAAGCGCTCGTCGAGAATCTGGCGCAACACGGCATTCTGCTGCTTTCCGACCAGCCGCTGGCCCGCTCGAGCAGTTCACGCAAGGAGGTTTAATGAGCGGCTTAATGTCGGAAATGGCCGCCAAGGCCCTCAAACTGAACATTCCGCTGAGCGTGCAACTGGATTTGACCTACCGCTGCAACGAGCGGTGTATCCATTGCTACCTCGACCACGACGATCACGGAGAGATGAACACCGCGGAAATCAAGGGCCTGCTCGACCAGATGGCGGATGCCGGAGTCTTCTTTCTCACCATCAGCGGCGGCGAGATCATGATGCGCAAGGATTTTTTCGAGATCCTGGAGCACGCGCACGCGCGGACGTTCAGCATAAAACTTAAGACCAATGGAGTTTTGATCCGGAAGAAGGAAGCCGAGCGCATCCGCGCGCTGGGCGTGGAATCGGTGCAGATCAGCGTGTATTCGCATCGCGCCGAAGTGCACGACGCCATTACGAAAATGCCTGGCTCGTTCCGGCAGACAATCGAAGCGGTGCGTTTATTGCGGACGGTGGGCTTGCACGTCACCATGGCCAATGTGCTCATGGTCCAAAACGCCCAGGATTATCCCGGCGTGAGGGCGCTGGCGAACGAACTGGGAGCGCAATGCACTCTCGACCCGACGATTACGCCCATGATGGATGGGGACAGGTCCATTCTCGAATTGAATGTGGATAAGGCTGCCTTGCGGGAAGTTTTCCGGGACGGAGCGCTGGTCGGAAACGTCGAGGAATTTTGCGCGCCGCCGCAGGGCGTCGACGAAGATGCTTTGGACATGCTGCCCTGCAGCGCGGGCCACACGGCTTGCTACGTCTCTCCGTACGGAGATGTCTATCCTTGCGTCCAGTTTCCTCTCCCCAGCGGCAACGTGCGGCGCACAAAGTTTGTGGACATTTGGCGCGATTCGCCCCAGCTCAAGGAAGTTCGCTCCATCACGTTGCGGGACATGCCTTCTTGCTCCCAGTGCTCGCATGGCGCAACCTGCACCCGTTGCCCGGGGCTGGCATACCTGGAAGGAAATATGCGCGGACCTTCTTACCAGGACTGCGAAAAATCCTACGCGCGCACCGGGATTCCCAGCGAGAACTTCAAAGCAAGGAACGCATCCCCGCAATCTTTCCAGTCTTTGAAATTGGTTCAGATCCAGGGTTTGCAGCCTGCCGAGGGAATCTTTTCCGCCAAAGCGACGGAAGCCAGTGCGGTGGGCGCCTAACTATTTTTTTGCGTGCTTTTTTCTGCTTATTCTCCTCAATACCCAGCCCGGCTCTTACTTCATTACAGCTTCCGGCGGTTCGTGAACTTCAGCGCCGACGGCAGCGGCCTGTTCGATTTGCTCCTTGAGTTTCTCCGCCAGGGTTTGCACGTAAGGTTCGAGGAAGATGCCGCCCGGGTCGGACGGCAGCTCGATGATCTCCAAGCCGCCATCGGCGACCGCTCCCCAACCGTTGAACGGATCGCGCAAGAATGCATAATTTCTTCGCGGCTTGCAGATCGTCATTTTGCCCGGATAGCTGACAGGTTTATAGGCCAGGAATGCGCGATCGTTGATGTCCTCGATAAATTCTTCCTCGGTCCCCCTGACGACGTCGCGGTGCGGATTCAGCTTGAAGAGATGGACGATCTTGATGCGCAATCGTTCCATTTCTCTTCGCAGGGCGATCTTCGATTTTTCAGCAAAGTAGGCAAACTGTCTCTTGAAGCCCAGCCGCAGGATGTTCGAGGAATGAAATACGATCTTCTGTCCGAGGTTCCCCACTTTTTCACTCAGGGTGAACTGCGGCGGAACTCCATTGAAATTGTGCGTGTCGATCACGAACAGCAGATTTACTTGCTCTCCGTCCCGGATCAGCCTCTGCGCCATTTCAAATGCCACTTGTCCGCCCATGCAGAACCCGCCAAGGTAATAAGGCCCTTCCGGCTGCAACTCGCGGATCTCGCGCAGGTAACTTTCGGCCATCGCCTCGGTTGTCGTCAGGTAATCTTTATTTCCATCAAGTCCACGGGCCTGCAGGCCGTAAAATGGATAGTCCTCGCCCAGATGGCGCGCCAGTTCGCGGTAGATGAGGACGTTGCCGCCGCCTCCGTGCACGCAGAAGAACGGCGGTTTGCTTCCTCCCGGCTGAATCGGGACCAGCGATGTCCACTGCGGCGACCACCCGCCTTTCCGAATCATGTCCGCCAGCTTTTCCACCGTGGGCGCCTGAAACAAGACCGACAACGGGAAACTGCGGCCAAACAATTTCCTCATCTCCGAGAAAAGGCGGACGGCAACC
>DATNIO010000226.1:0-12725 GCA_035604385.1 Verrucomicrobiia bacterium
CTTGATCGCCATGCCGACGCATGGCTACGGGGCGTTTCGCCGCTTCCTCCTGGGTTCGGTGACAGCGAAAGTGCTTCATGATAGCGATTGCCCCGTGTGGACCAGCGCCCATCTGGAAGAAGAGCCCCCGCGCGAATTCTCGATTCGCAACATCCTCTGTGCGGTAGATTTGAGCCCCCATAGTGCCAAGACTGTCCAGTGGGCCGCGCAGATGGCCGCTGATTTTGGCGCCCGGCTGACGCTTGCTCATATCACTGCAGGCATGGAAATCTTTGGGCCTGGGCCCTACCAAGTGGATCCTTCCTGGACAGAGGCTCTTGTAAGTTCCGCCAACCGCCAGCTCGCAAATCTTCAGCAGGAGGTTGGCACCAAGGCCGAGGTATTCATCAGCAGTGGTGACGTGCCCAAGCTGTTGAGCCACGCGGCAGAGCAAACGAGTGCGGATGTGCTCATTATTGGCCGGCCGTTGAGCGGGCGCCTGCGAGCCACCGGCTATGGGATCATTCGCGAATCATATGTCCCTGTCCTGAGCGTGTGAAGGTGGGCTGGGATTCTAGTTCCTTAGTGCCACGCAAGGCAGGAGCGGTCAAACCTAGACTCTCGATGAGGAACTTCCTTTCCCCAGATCACACACTAGAAGATAGTTTCGCGGCAATACCTCCTGTGATTAAGATCACTGTTCCCCGCGTCTCAATCTGGCTATATGAAACGAAGCGACTGCTGTCGTTGGTGAGAATCGGAGGTCGATATGGAAAAACAATATGTATATCGCGTGACTGCGGCTTCAACGTCATTTCTCAGTGGGTTTACAACTGCCGAGGAGATTCAGCCTTTGATTACCTTCAGCGCTCCGCCTGAATTTCAGGGAGAAGCGGGGCGGTGGACGCCCGAGCACTTGTTCTTGGCATCGGTGGCTGGCTGTTTTGTGAGCACTTTTTCCGGAATGGCTCAATTCTCCAAGTTTGAATTTCTCTTGCTTGATCTGGAAGTGGAGGGAGTCCTCAGCAAAGAGGAAGAAGGTTGGCGATTTACACAGGTCAGCCTGCAACCTCGTTTAAAAATCGCCCAGGAAAAGGATCTAGACCGCGCGAACCGCCTGCTCGAAAAGGCAGAAAAAACATGCCTCGTGGTCCGCTCCATCAACAGCAAAGTGATCTTGGAGCCGAAAGTCATTGTGGAAGAAGAAGTCCTTGAGCGCGAAAAGATGGGGAATTCGATCCCGATCAGCTAAGTGTCTACTAGCACCTTTGCCCATCTTTATGGGTCCCCGGCTCTGATTCAGGTTGCGTCGAACAACGGGAATGTGAGAAGAAGCTTGCGCGTTTCAATCGAGCAGGGCTAGGAAACCGGCATGGCTTGGCAGACCATCGCAAAATCAGCAAGAGACTCGGCGCTGATTCCTAATCTAGCGGACTATGAGCGATCCAGGCAGAGGTTCACCTGGGAAAATGCCCGCAAAGAGCTTGATGGCCTGCCAAATGGACAAGGGCTAAATATTGCCTACGAAGCGGTCAACCGACATGCAAATGGTCCGCTTTGCGATCACTTGGCGATCCGCTGGCTCGGTAAGAACGGCGAGGTCGAAGACTTCACTTACGGTCAGCTCCAGACCCTCACGAACCGATTTGCAAATGTCTTGCAGCATCTCGGCGTGAGCAAGGGAGACCGCGTATATGTTTTGTCAGGCCGGATTCCCGAATTGTATGTTGCTGCCTTGGGAACATTGAAGCACGGATGTGTCTTCTGTCCTTTATTCTCCGCATTTGGTCCGGAGCCTATTCGGGCACGCGTGACGATTGGCCAGGCAAAGGTACTGATCACAACCGAGTCGCTCTATGACCGAAAGGTGAAGGCACTCCGCCCCTCTCTGCCGTTTCTCGATCATGTTGTACTGATCGGGAGCAATCGTCAGCCGACCAACGTGCCTAACACGACGGATTATCTTCAACTGATGGAGAATGCCGGCGACTCATATACGATCCAGCCAACCTCGTCGGAAGATATTGCTCTTCTCCATTTCACGAGCGGCACGACAGGAACTCCCAAGGGCGCGGTTCACGTCCACGGGGCTGTCATCGCCCATCACATCACGGGCAAGCTTGCCCTTGATTTCCAAAAGGACGACATCTTCTGGTGCACTGCAGACCCGGGATGGGTGACAGGGACGTCCTATGGCATCATTGCTCCGCTTACGAACGGCATTACGAGTATTGTGGACGAAGGAGACTTCGACGCGGAGCGTTGGTACGGAATTCTTCAATCGCAGAAAGTAACCGTCTGGTATTCTGCGCCAACGGCCATTCGCATGTTGATGAAGACGGGATCTGAAGTTGTGCGGAAATATGATCTCAGCTCGCTGCGCTTCCTCTCCAGCGTTGGAGAGCCGCTGAATCCTGAGGCAGTCATATGGAGCAAGGAAGTCTTTGGGCTTCCTTTCCACGATAATTGGTGGCAAACGGAAACCGGCGGAATCATGATCGCCAACTTTGCATCGATGGACATTCGACCTGGTTCGATGGGCAGGCCTTTGCCGGGCATCGAGGCGGCGATTGTTCGAAAGACCGAGGATGGCTCAACGGAAGAGATCTCGGATCCCGATGTCCAGGGGGAACTGGCTCTTCGCCCGGGCTGGCCCTCGATGTTTCGAGCTTACTGGGGCGAACCTGAACGGTATCAGAAATGCTTTGCAGGAGGTTTTTATCTAACCGGAGATCTTGCGAAGCGGGACAAAGATGGATACTTCTGGTTTGTCGGCCGAAAGGACGATGTGATCAAGACTTCCGGGCATCTCATCGGTCCGTTCGAAGTGGAGAGCGTTTTAATGGAGCACAAGGCCGTCGCTGAGTCGGGAGTCATTGGCAAGCCGGACCCGATGGCGCTCGAGATCGTAAAAGCATTTGTGGTGCTCCGCAAAGGTTATGTGGCTAGCGAAGCCTTACAGCGGGAATTGCTTGGGTTCGCACGGACAAGACTCGGGGCTGTCGTCGCCCCGAAAGAGATCGAGTTTGTAAACTCACTACCGAGGACCCGGAGCGGTAAGATTATGCGTCGTTTGCTCAAAGCGCGAGAACTCGGCCTTCCCGAAGGGGATATATCCACACTGGAGTCAGCCTAGATGGGGACGAATACCATCTCCGAGCCTTTGCCGGTCGATCGGGAACACGCCCTGTTCCTGTTTCGAGAAATGCTGCGCATCCGCCGATTTGAAGAGAAGGCTGCCGAGATGTACACGCTGCAGAAGATTCACGGCTTCCTCCACCTTTATATCGGGGAGGAAGCGACAGGCGTGGGAGCCATGCAGGCATTCACACCAGATGACGCGATTGTAGCGACATATCGTGAGCATGGCCATGCGCTCGCACGAGGTATGCCGGCCTCTGCCCTGATGGCAGAAATGTACGGCAAGGCCACGGGATGCAGTCACGGCCACGGTGGCTCGATGCACTTTTTCGATGCGAGTCGCCGTTTCTATGGCGGGTATGCGATCGTCGGTGGCGGATTGCCCATCGCGGTGGGTCTGGCGCTGGCCGACAAAATGCAAGACCGAAAGAGAGTGACGGCTTGTTTCTTCGGAGACGGAGCGGTTGCCGAGGGCGAGTTCCACGAATCCATGAATCTCGCAGCCCTTTGGAAGCTTCCCGTGGTTTTTCTCTGCGAGAACAACCTCTATGCCATGGGCACGGCACTGGCGCGGCATCAATCACAGATAAACATCAGTCTGAAGGCGCAATCTTACGGTATGGACTCAAGTTCCGTGGACGGTATGGATGTGCTTGCCGTCGAGGCTGCTGCGAAGCAGGCTGCGGCATTTGTCAGGAGCGGCAACGGACCTTTTCTGCTGGAACTGCGAACCTACCGCTTCCGCGCGCATTCGATGTCCGATCCCGACTTGTACCGCACGAAGGAAGAAATCGAGGAATGGAAGAAGCGCGATCCAATCTCGCTCTTCGAGGTTCGGCTGCGCGATTGGGGATTGCTAGCTGAGTCAGACGTGGCCCATATCGAGTCAGAAATCACCGCAGAGATCGACAGCGCAGTCCGGTTTGCGGAAACTAGCCCAGTAGAACCAGTTGAGGACCTGCTCAAAGATGTCTGTGCTCGGGTGAAACCTTGACCAAGATGACCTACCGCGAAGCAGTGCGGGCAGCATTGCGCAAAGCGCTTCGAAGCGATCCTCGCGTTTTCCTCATGGGGGAGGACGTCGGCCGATACGGCGGCTCGTTTGCGGTAAGTCACGGCCTTCTCGATGAGTTTGGACCGGAACGGATCCGCGATACTCCGCTTTCTGAATCCGTCTTTGTGGGTGCAGGAATTGGGGCAGCTCTGGGCGGGATGCGGCCAATCGTGGAAATCATGACAGTCAATTTCAGCATGTTGGCCATGGACCAGATTCTGAACAACGCCGCGACCTTGCGTCACATGTCTGGCGGTCAATTCGGTGTGCCCCTTGTCGTACGCATCGCTACGGGAGGGGGACGCCAAATGGCTGCGCAGCATTCTCATAGCTTGGAAGTTTGGTACGCCCACATCCCGGGCATCAAGGTCTTGACGCCTGCAACGGTTGCCGACGCTTATGGAATGTTGCTGGCGGCCCTTCAGGAGCCGGATCCTGTCTTTATCTTCGAGCATGCAACGCTGTACCCATTGGAAGGCGAGATTGAAGAGACGGCAGAGCTGATTGACCTCAACCGCGCGGCAGTGCGGCGTCCCGGGCGAGATGTAACTCTCATCACCTACGGAGGAACACTTGGCAAGACATTGCAGGCGGCTGAACATCTTGCCGGGGAAGCCATCGATGCGGAAGTGATCGATCTTCGCTCCCTGCGCCCACTGGACACGTCGACGATTATGGATTCCGTCGCCAAGACGCATCGCGCAGTGATTGTCGATGAGAGTTGGAGAACCGGAAGTTTTGCAGCGGAAGTTAGCGCGCAAATCATGGAGCTCGCCTTCGACAATCTTGACGCGCCAGTGGCCCGCGTGTGCAGTGCCGAGGTGCCGATGCCCTACGCCAAGCACCTCGAGGCGGCGACGCTGCCCCAGGTGGAGGGGATCGTCAACGCTGCGCGGGGCTTGGTGCCGCGTCATGGCTGAGTTTCCGATGCCGCAGCTCGGCGCGGACATGAGTGCGGGAAAGCTCCTGCGGTGGCGCAAACTTGCGGGAGATCATGTGCAGCGGGGCGATATTATCGCGGACGTCGAAACGGACAAGGCGGACATTGAGATCGAAGTTTTCACGACTGGTGTGATTGAAAAGTTCCTCGTGCAGCCGGGAGAAAAGGTTCCCGTCGGGACCGTCTTGGCTGTCATCCGCGAGGAAGGGAAGCCTCTTACGGCCGAAGAACTGCGTATCCTGACAACCGCGCCCCGGGAACCAATTCCAGCCATGCCGGTAGCGCCCGCACCTTCGATACCACCGATGGCAGCACGCCCCGCTGCGGGCGAGGCAAGGCTTCACATCTCTCCTGCAGCAAAAAAGCTTGCGGCCGATCTCGGAGTCTACCCGGTTTCCATTGCCGGGACAGGTCCCGGAGGCCGAATCACTTTGGAAGATGTCCAGCGGGCAGCGCAAGCCAAAGCTGCTCAGCCAGCGGCGGAGGTGACGTTGGATCGGCCGGCACGAATGCGCCAGGCGATTGCCGCCGCGATGGCACGGTCAAAGCGAGAAATTCCTCACTATTATCTGAGCACGACGATCGACATGAGCCGAGTGACGGCTTGGCTCACTCAGGAAAATCTCAAGCGCACAGTCGAAGACCGGCTCGTGTATGGAGTGCTGCTTCTCAAGGCGGTAGCCCTTGCTTTGCGCGATGCTCCCGAATTGAATTCGATTTGGATGGGCGGAACGGCGACCCCGATCCGCGATATTCATGTGGGCGTGGCGATTTCCTTGAGAGGCGGCGGACTCGTGGCTCCCGCGCTGCATCACACGGATCGCCAGAGCCTTGGTGATCTGATGAAAAATTTTCGCGATCTCGTCCAAAGGGCGCGTGCAGGATCGCTTCGAAGTTCCGAATTGAGCGATCCAACGATTACAGTGACAAGTTTAGGAGAGCAAGGAGTGGAAAGCGTCTTCGGCATCATCTACCCTCCTCAAGTCGCATTGGTGGGTTTCGGCAAAGTCGTTGAGCGTCCTTGGTCCACGGACGGACAGGTCGTCTCCCGACCCCTTATCACAGCCACACTCTCTGCAGACCATAGGGTAAGCGACGGTCACCGCGGAGGACTTTTTCTCGCAGCGGTCGACCGCAGGCTTCAGGAACCGGAAAAGCTATGACGAAAGGCCAAATCCGAGAAACCGTGCTCCGCGTTCTTGGCCAAATTGCGCCTGAAGCAGATTTGTCGCAGCTCAAATCGGATCTCAGGATCCGCGACCAATTGGACATTGATTCCATGGACTTGCTGAACTGGGTCATCGGCCTGCACAAGGAATTGAACGTTGACATTCCAGAGGCGGACTACCCCAGGCTTGCCACATTGGACGGTTGTATCGATTATCTTTCGGCTCGCCGAGAACTTCAGTAGCGCATCGGTTTCGAATTGGCAGAGAACAATGGCCACAGATTAAAGTCGTCAAGCCCGCCAAGACTCTTGGCGCCTCCTGCTCGCAATGTGCGCGCCAGGATTGAAGTGCGCGATTTCGATGCATCGCAAGCGCCGCACGGGGCAGGTTCTTTTGCCTGCTCAGTCAGCCGAAGCCGCCGTGACTTTAGCCGCTTGCTGCATTTTCTGCTTGGGGACGACGCGGACCGTGCTGGCTTGTGGCCCTTTTTCTCCGGCCTCTTCGACAAACCTCACAGTTGTCCCGACCTGCAATCGTGGGAACGCTCGGCCAAGAACACTGTTTTTGTGAAAATAAATTTCGCGTCCATCGTCCGAAGTCAGGAATCCGTAACCTTCCTGCGGCAAAATCTTGCTGACGCGAGCCTCGGGAAGCAATGTTGGACTCTTGATGTCTCCCCGCTGCCGGCGGGCGTAATCCTGCAAACGCCGGCCCGCAGCTTTAAATGCATCGTTGATTGCTTGCCGCAGCTCTTTATGCGGGACCTTCACTTCCGATTGCTTCCTGCTCTCTTGTTCGCCTAAATGGCGAGCCCGAGCGTTCAGGCTTGGCTCACGTTTCACTACGATTTCTCCGCGGGGGACGGTCAGGTCAATGCGAATGTGATACGGACTTCCTTTCCGGTGGTGACGATGTGGGACCTCGACCGCCACGCGGCATCCCATCACCCGGCTGTAAAGCGTATCAAGCTTGGCTGCTTCGGCATGAATCCACTTTTCGATCTCTGCTGATGGTTTCATATTCCGGTATGTAATCTGCAGTTCCGATTTCATGGCGGCACCTCGCGCTCGCGCTATAGTTCCGATAATTCCTTCAGTGATTTTGTTGCTGGCCGTTTCTCAATCTCCCTAGAATCCCCATTGGCCGCTCGCGCCACACGCCATCCTCCTCATACTTCAGGGTGTAAATGCGAAGCAACTGCCATCCCGCATCGAGAAGCCGGTTGACTTCCGCTCGGCCTCGTGCCTCCAGGTTGTGCCCGGCAAGTTCGACGATATCCAGTTGCCATATGGGTAGCCTCTCGAGCACGCCGATCGGCACATCGTCGTCAGCTATTTCGTGATATGTTTTTTGCTCGGCCATAGCCCCTTCGCGGATGCTTGCAGTCGCGCTCTGGTCTTGCCCCGCACCTCCCGTTCTCCCCATGCGAATCAAAATACCCCTCCTTTGCGTCTTATGTACATCACATCTGCCCAACGGGACTGTGACCCCAATCACAGATTGCAGCAGACAAAAGAACTACAAAGGGCCTGTCAATTTGTCACACGAATTGCAGCTCTTGGACTGGTGGCGAGGGTGATGCAATGAAGATACTGCTAGCAATTGATGGTTCCGAATTTTCCCAGGAAGCAACACAAGCCCTCGTTTCGCAGATGCGCCCGGAGGGTGCCGAGGTCCTCGTCCTACGGGTCGTTGAACCACGCATATTTTTTACTCCTCCGCAAATTTCTCCGGGATATCAGCCCGAGCAGGAGGAAATTCTTAAGGAAGATATCCGGCACGCACAGGAATCAGTGAATCAAGCGAGCCAAGCGCTTCGCTCTGCCGGGTTCAGCGTCAACACGCGTGTTGTTGAGGCCGAAGCACGAAACGGAATTCTTGATATTGCTGCGGAATGGCGTGCCGACCTGATCGTAGTCGGTTCACACGGGCGAAAGGGACTTCAGCGATTCCTGCTGGGGAGCGTCGCAGAATTCGTCGCCCGCCACGCTGATTGTTCGGTAGAAATTGTGCGAGTTCGGCGCAAACCCTGAGATGATGCGAACATGCATCGCGGGATTCGCGTCTTTGCAAGGCTGGGAGCGCGACAATTCCGGTGCGAATGGAATGTTTGAGAGAGGAGAAGTTGGTCGTGAGGACACCCAGCGTCTCTGCCATTGAAAAGTGGATACTGCAGAAGATTTATGAATCGATCGGCCGCCCTCCGATTCGGCTTGCACTGGGACGCGGGCCAGAAGTTGGGCCAACCAACGCCGAACCCGTAGCGAGCGTACTTATCTCGGATTGGAGCACGCTTACTCGATTGCTTCTGAACCCTGAAATTGGATTTGGGGATGGTTACGCCGAAGGCCGCATTGAAGTTGAGGGAGATCTTGTCATTCTGCTCGAAACGGTCTTACGAGCCATGAAGGCCTACGATGCCAAGAACTGGAAATCAGCCTTATGTTCTCGATGGCTGGAACGAATTCAACCGAACACGCTTGAGGGATCGGCGAGAAATATTCACCAGCACTATGATCTGACGACTGATTTCTACAAGCTGTGGCTCGATTCTCAATTGGCATACACCTGCGCGTACTTTCCTACTCCTTCCACAACACTCGACGAGGCACAGTTCGCAAAGATGGATTATGTCTGCCGTAAGGCCCGTCTCCAACCGGGTGACAAAGTTGTGGAAGCGGGATGTGGGTGGGGTTCGCTGGCACTTCATATGGCCAAGTATTATGGGGTCACCGTGAAAGCCTACAATATTTCAAAAGAGCAAATTCTTTTCGCGCGAGAGCGCGCAAAGAGAGCAAGCCTCAGTCAGCAAGTGGAATTTGTCGAGGACGACTACCGGAATATCTCTGGACACTGCGACGCTTTTGTCTCTGTGGGTATGGTGGAACACATTGGAGCGGGACATTATAAAGACTTAGGGCGTATCATCCACCGCAGCATCGGAGATTCCGGACGTGGACTCTTGCATTTCATCGGACGCAACAAGTCGTGCCCATTCAGTCCATGGATCAGAAAGCGCATTTTCCCTGGAGCCCATATTCCTACGCTTCGTCAAGTGATGGACGTATTCGAGCCGTGGGATATCTCCGTGCTGGACGCTGAGAACCTTAGACCCCACTATGCCGCAACCCTGGAACATTGGTTGAGCAGATTTGAAGGTTCAGAGGACCGGGTTCGCGAAATGTTTGGATCGGAATTTGTTCGAGCGTGGCGGCTCTATCTCGCTGGATCGATCGCTGCCTTTCGCGTGGGGAGACTCCAACTGTTTCAGATCGTTTTTGCGGGATCAGAATACCAGCGAATTCCATGGACGCGCGCCCACCTTTATGCAGAATCGCAACCAGCAGTAAAGGAACAGAAATGGATTCATGCGAGGTCCTGATCGTCGGGGGTGGACCTGCGGGTTCGTCCTGTGCGTGGGAACTGCGGCAGTCTGGTCTCGACACGATAATCCTCGACAAACAAACATTTCCACGCGACAAAATCTGCGGCGGATGGATTACATCTGCTGTATTGGATGCCCTCGAAATCGATCGAAATGAATACGCATCAACCCGCATCCTTCAACCGATTGTGGGATTTCGAACAAGTTGCATGGGCGAGCGCGAAGTCGAAACGATGTATGGAGAAACAATCAGCTACGGCATTCGCCGGTTTGAATTTGACGATTACCTGCTAAGACGCTCGGGCGCCCGTGTCTACGAAGGGGTTGTATTGGCTAGCCTTGAACGAGTTTCAGATCACTGGGTTGTGAATGGCCAGATCAAAGCCAAAGTCATCGTGGGTGCCGGCGGCCATTTTTGCCCTGTTGCTCGTTTTTTGGGTGCTGACGCCCGGAAGGAAGTCGCGGTCGTCGCACAAGAATTGGAATTTGAATTGTCTCCCCCGCAACGCGCGGACTGTTCCATACAGGGCGAGGTCCCTGAACTCTATTTCTGCCCCGACATGAAAGGTTATGGCTGGTGTTTTCGGAAGGGGAATTTTCTAAATATAGGTCTGGGTAGGCTGGACGCACATGCCCTCCCGCGACATGTTTCGAGCTTCATGCAGTTCTTAACATGCAGCAGGAAACTTGGCGTAGACGTGGAGACCTCGTTGCGCGGGCACGCCTACCTCTTATATCGGCACCATCAACGAAATGTTGTGGGTGATGGCATTCTTTTGGTCGGAGACTCAGCTGGCCTTGCGTATTCCCAAAGTGGCGAAGGTATCCGGCCTGCGGCGGAGTCTGGGTTGTTGGCGGCGGATGTCATTGTCTCTGCGAGGGGAGAATACAATCAGAGGACGTTGAGCCCATATAGCGGTGCGCTTACTTCGCAATTCGGAAAAGTTCAAGATGACTGGTCAATTGTCATCGGTCGACGCATTCCAGCGCGTTGGATTAGCTCGTTCTCAAAATTATTGTTGGGAAGCCGGTGGTTCTCGCGGCACGTTATTTTGGATCGGTGGTTCCTTCATCGTCACGGTCCTGCTCTACGGTTAAATCCGCGTTAGCTCTTTCTCAGATTTCGATGCGGAAAGACTTTATCTAGTCAGTGCAGACGATTAGTCGCCATTCTTCGATTTTTCGTTTGCAACCCTGTGGCGGAGCGCACATGCCGTGCCGCGTTTATCGGATAACAAGTGCGCTACTTACGACGAGGCTTGAACAAACCACAATTGGCAAAGAAAACTCTCATTGAATTTGTCGCTATCTCTTTTGGTCAGCTAAGATGCCAAGGATCGCTGGAGCGATTGTCTCTGGAGTTCCCTGTAGTTAACGAGATGAGGGCTCGATGGCGCTATCGACGCAGCAACGAAAGCTGAAGATGACCGAGACCTGCCATGAATAGGAGGTTTGGCATCCATCCGGACGTGCTCAAACTGGGTCTCGTAAGCTTCCTCACGGATGTCAGTTCTGAGATGATTTTTTCCGTTTTCGCAATCTTTTTCACAGCCATCGCAGGGGCATCGAGCGCTTTGCTGGGTGTGGTTGAGGGCTCCGCCGACTTCTCGGCATCCTCGTTGGATTATGTTGCAGGCTGGCTGTCGGACAAGACTGGCAATCGCAAGGCCCTTGCTCTTATCGGATATGGCTTCTCGACAGTTGCAAAGGTCATTCTCCTGATCGTGAATTCCGTTGTTGCACTGAGTTGTTTCCGTGTCATCGAGCGCTTAGGCAAGAGTTTCCGTGGCCCGCCGCGGGACGCATGGCTATCGACTATCGCCGCCGAAGACGTCCGGGGATATTCGTTTGGTGTGCACAAGGCCTTCGACAAATCCGGAGCCATTCTCGGTCCGCTTGTTGCCTACGGGTTGCTTTCGCGGCTCGGCGAAACGGCCTCATCGTTTCGGATTTTATTCTGGGTCGCATTTTTTCCCGCTGTGCTTGGTGTTTTCGTGCTTGCTCTAATCAAGCATCCACCGGAAGTTCAGCACAGACAAGAAAGCATTTTCGCGACATGGAAGACGTTGAGTCCCGGGTTCAAACGGTATCTTGGTGCAGCAGGGATCTTCTCACTGGCCTACTTCAGTTTTGGCTTCTTGCTTTTGCGTGCGAAGAATGTCGGTTTCTCAGTCAGGGAAACCGTATTGCTTTACGCGCTGTTCAATGTGTCTTTCGTATTCGCTGCACCACTCATCGGCAAGCTCGGTGATCGGATCGGAAGAACGCGTATCGTTGTATTAAGCTATCTGATCTATCTTGGCATGAGCCTCGGGTTCGCTTTCGCAACGACGAAGCGGGAAATCATCGTGCTATTCATCATTTACGGCCTCTTCTATTCGATCGACGAAGCCCAAAGCAAGGCCTTCATCGCAGATGTCGAGCCCGAGCGGCGAGCGACGGCGATAGGGGCCTACAATTTCGTGACAGGTGTTATCTACGTGCCCGCATCGCTTATTGCTGGAGCGTTGTGGGCAGCGCACCCAGGCACCGTCTTCCTTCTGGCGGCGTTCCTCTCGTTTTTGGCAATCAATGCGTTCGTGTTCTTGCGGCCTGCACGGCAACAGCAATCTGGCACATCCTGAACAAGTATTGACTAATCCTTGCAAACACCTGATAAGTCCGGCGGTCTCAATGGGTCGATGCGACACTTGCATGAAGTCTTTTTGTAGGAGTCCAGGAAGCTGATTTCGTTCGCGGGCGTCAACTCAAACAAAACAAGAGCGCTGTTTAGGTTCTGATTTCCGACACTAGGGATCTATTTCATGGGGGCAACTAAGTGGCAGATGACTCTTGGAACGCTCATATCAGATATCTTGAAGATGAGGTAAAAAAGATAGACGAGCGAGCTGGCAAGCTGGACATTTTGATTCCGGACATGAAGAACGAGGCGAAAAAACACGCGTGCCGGGAACTGGTCAATGGCCTACGAGATGAAGCGAGGCAATACCGCAAGTATCTCGCGCTTGTGAAACGGTTCATTCAGCATGAGTGATACCTTGCTGATAGGGCAGAGTC
>DATNIO010000227.1:0-2424 GCA_035604385.1 Verrucomicrobiia bacterium
ACGATTTGCGACATGGGCACGGCTTTGGCCAGCGCCGCCATCGCCGGAGGATTATATACCTGCGCAGTATCATAGTAGTACTTAGCCGCCGCCCCCTCAAACCCCTGCGGGAACCTCGCCGCGGGTTTCGGCGACTTGGCCATGCCCGTAAACCGGCCCATCAGGAACGGCAACGTGCCACCGCCATGGGAAAATATGATGCGCACGTTCGGATAGCGCTCCTGCGACCCGCCAAAAATCAATTGTGCGATCGCGCGAGTCGTGTCGGTCTGCCATTCGATAGCTCCGTCACCGATGCCGGGGATCAGGTCTTTGCAGCAGTTCGCCGTGATCGGGTGGGTAAACACCACGGCCTTGCGCCGGTTGAGTTCCTCAAAGACCGGATTGAACGCCGGATCGCCGAGCCATTTGTCGCCATAGTTCGTGTAAAAGCCGACGCCGTCAACCTTGAGCGTGTCGTAGACGTACTCGATCTCGCGGAGGGTCACATCGATATGCGGCATCGGCATCATGGCAAACACGCCGAACCGGCCGGGATGGTCCTGGGACAAGCGTGCCGCGTATTCATTGCAATCGTGCGCCAAGTGGTCAACGATCGTGGGGTCATAATGTGGTGGAATCGAAGCCATCGCCACGGCCACACCGGCCGCGTCCATCTCCTCGAGCGCTTTCTCGGGAGTCCATTTTGCGAACCCTCCGAGGGCGTCAGCACCTACCGCCTTGATCAAAGCCGGGGGTGTAATGTGATTGTGGACATCGATCCGGCCGCTCTTTTTATCACCGGTCGGCGGAGCCACTTGTGCGATCAAAGCGTTCACCGGAAGCATCGCGCCGGTTCCGACCGCTGCTAACGATTTCAGAAAATCACGGCGCGAAGCGCCAGAAACGGTGCAGTTTTCCCGGGACAGAACTGTAGACGAGTTTTCAAGCCTATCCGAAGTGAGATGCTTCATGGCCGCTCCTTTTTTGTCAATTCAAGTTCCGGTCAGATTTGTTCCCTCATTTGGGACAGCCGATGGTTTGGATCTGTGCTTCTTCTCTCGTAGTTTTCTGACGAGACCTATTTTCCCTCACCTCGGTCATAGCGCCGGCGGCCTGAATCTCCCGGCGGGGTCGCACAGGTCACTTTGGCGTATCCAACTTAAGTGGCACGCTAGTGCGCAGCCACTTTCTTGATATTCTCGGGAACTGGAAAGACCAGATATGGATTGTTGGCGTCCAGCATCTTCACACGGATGTCCAGGACTGGATGCCCACTCCGTTTCCGAACGATATGACCGGGAGACTTAACATCGGTCGCGATCTCTCCATGATCCGCGTAGTCGGTATATTCCGTTTCAGTATTCAAGTCGCTGAGCGCCGGATTTTCGGATCTGGTCTCGACTTTCGCAACCTCATTCTGGGCATCCAGCGTCGCCTTTACCATGACGTTAGCCAGTTGTTCGCTGAGAGGAAACGTAATGACCGTCGTCCCTTTCTCGGTCGAGACCTTGGTCTTGTCGCCAGCGGCCAGGGCAGCCTTTATGACCCCGTAGGGTAGAATCCAGAGTTGCAGAAGGCGATTGTCGACTGCGGCCATGGCTGGAGTCGCGGTACCCTTTCCCGGAACCAATCCCCCACCAATTTCGGACTCATCCCAGGCGTATTTATCGCGTACCACTTCAATCGTTTGCTGCGGCGCGGCGCCGCCCTGAGAAGGCGCGCCGGAACTTGTGCGCGTCAGTTCAACGCGCATGGCGGGCGGATTGTAACCGAGGGTGGCGTGATATTCGGTTTTAAACGCCGGCCCTGGTTCGCCAGGTTTGCTTGCTTGGCTCAGGCCGTATGTAGTGCCGCTGCCCCAAATCTCCATCGTGTTAATCACATCGACTTCGGGGAGCCGTTGGCCTCCTACTCCCGACCATCGGGCAAGGCCTAGAGCTTCGGCCGCAACCTTCAGAGTCTTTGCAACTTCGGAGGTATTAAGTTTAGCTGCGTCATCCGCGGCTCCCGCAGCCGAGGGCTTCGAGCTTTGCCCAGCGGCAGCCTGGAAAGCAAGTGCCGCAAAAGCCGTGATCACGACGGCCCTTTTTGCTAACACTTTTATCATTGTTGCTCGCATAGGCAAGGCGCCTCCTGGTGCATACTCCCGGGAACCGAGGGTGACGAACTTTATTTTAGTGATGTTCTTTGGTGACCACGTGAGCGAAATCTCTTTCGCTGCAAGGCAGCGATTCCGACAGCACCGCCTTGGAATCAGGATTCAGGAGTGCTATGCGCGGAGTCGTTGTCCAGGGCTCCAACAGCACGTCAGGATCCTCCACAGTCGCCGTCCAAGTGAGAGTGTTGCCGTCGCGGTGCAAGCGTTCGATGACATGCATGTTTTCGCTGTGGAAGTAGCCGCCGAGCTGGTCAAACCAACTGGTGCTGTTGAAACCGATGGAG
>DATNIO010000228.1:0-15080 GCA_035604385.1 Verrucomicrobiia bacterium
GCCCACCCCGTACGGAATCGGCGTCGATCACAACGACAACCTCTGGTACGCGTCCATGTACACGGACGTAATTGGCAAGCTGGACCCCAAAACCGGCAAGGTCATCGAATATCCCACACCCTACGGCGAGCGCGGAACCAGAGACATGTTTGAGGATACTCAAGGACGAATCTGGTACGGCGCGCAACCCTACGGAAAAGTGGGCTACGTGCGCCTGCGGGCCGATTCGGCAAAAGCCGTCGCCCAAAAATAATTTACCCGTATCGGATTTCAAGTGGTGGTTTTACATAACGCTTTTTGGCAGTTTCCTCGGCTTGAAAACGCGGCCATCTCGTTGCGCCAATGACAAATCTTCGCCCAAGGAATTCGTCAACTTGGATTCCGTTCGAGTTGACCGGGTGGGCCGACTTTGTTCGGTGCAGCAAATCAACTTGGTGTCAGGAGGATTGGGTATGCCGCGTCGCCTGAAACAGTTCTTTGTTTGCGCCGTTGCGATTGCCGTTTTGGCCACGAGCCCGCTTACCGTGCTCTCCCAAGAAGTGATCATGCAGAAGGCCATTTCTCTCGACTTGGCGCACGCCATCGCCCAGGCGGCGCTTGACGATTGCCGCTCCCACAACTACCACCCCGCGATTGTCGTGATTGACGCCAGCGGAGCCATCAAGGTGCTGTTGCGCGACGACGGCAGCGGCCCGCAGAACGCCGATACCGCGCGCCGCAAGGCCTTCACCGCCCTTACTTTCAAAGGGAATTCCAGCGATCAAGTCAAAATCTGGGAAACGCAGAAGATTCCCAACATCGGTCCGGACCGGGTTGCCCTGGCCGGCGGTGTGGCGATTAAGTCTGGCAACGACATAATCGGCGCGATCGGCATAGGAGGAGCCCCGGGCAGCGAAAAGGACGAAGCCTGCGCGCTAGCCGGCATCGCAAAGTTTGCGAACAAGCTGAAGTAATGACGGGCGCTGAGGGCTTTGAGAGTTCCAATTTTCGAGTGCCTCATCCTTTGTCGTTTGCAAGGGGCGAGTGATTCCGGTTTGAGTAGGTTGCACCGGCGCGCCACGATCGGTTCATCTTGCTTTCGTGAAGATCGCTTTCGAAATCATCATGTGGACGCCCTTGTTGCCGTCGACGACTTGGGTGATGTGAAGGTCCGCGGCGACGCTGGCCAGCATGTAGGCGTCGTCGCGCGTCATGTGCTTTTCCTGCACTAGAAAATCGATCATTTCGCGGACCGCCATCTTGGTCGCTTCGTTGAGATCTTCGTCCAGACCCATGGTGATGAACTCGGCGGGCGTTTCGGCGCGCGGCCAGCGGAGACGCATGTCCTTGCGCACGACGAACTGGAACGTGCCGACGAGTGAAGTTTCCATCGCGGTGATGTCCACCTCTCCGTCGCCCTGGCCCGCGTGGCCGTCGCCGGCCTGGAAAAGCGCTCCGGGCGCGTGGATCGGGAGAAACAGTGTTGTGCCCGCGACCAACTCTTGGTTGTCCAGGTTTCCTCCATTGACCCAGGGTGGAGCGCTGCTGATGCGTCCGGCGCTCGCCGGCGGCGCGACTCCCATGCTTCCGAAAAACGGGCGCAGCGGAATCTCGATGCCGTCGGCGAATTGCGCGATCATGCGTTTCTCGTCCAGCGGAATGACTTTCACGCGCTCGTAAGGAAAATCCTCCGGCAGGAATCCGCGCCCCGGCGAGAAAACATTCAGCGCATAGGGAATCGCCAGGCGAATCTTCTGGATGCGAACTTCCAGCACGTCGCCCGGCTCGGCGCCTTCGACGTAGATCGGGCCGGTCAGCATGTGAGGCCCCGGACCGTGATCCTTCACCTGATCGTAAATTTCGCGCCATGCCGGTTCCACGCGGTCCGGCCAAAGGCCGGCGCTCTCGAAGCGTTCGCGGCTTGCGGTAACGAGCGTCTGAATTTCCACAGTGTCGCCGGACTTGATCCGCAGCGCGGGAGGCGTCTTTGCGTCGTAATAGCCCCACGTCGCGGTCTTCGGCGAAGGCTTCAATTGGTAGGAGTCGCCGCCCGGCCGCGCCGGTTGTTGCGCGCGCAAGGGGGCGGCGAAACAGGCGTACAGAAAAACTGCCGAACACATTAATCGTGTCATTGTTTGCTTTCTCCTCGCGAGAGACGCTGTAAAATGATGGACCGCAATAGACGGCATCGATGCAAAGCAATCGTCAGGAATTATAGGGGGAATTTTCATGAAAATGCAGTCGAATACGATTTTTATCACGGGCGGCTCTTCGGGCATCGGAAAAGGCCTCGCCGAAGCCTTTCACCAGTTGGGAAATCAGGTCATCATCAGCGGCCGCCGCGAAGATCGATTGCGGAGCGTTTGCGCCGCAAATCCCGGTATGCGGCATTTCGTTCTGGACGTGACGGATCTCACCTCCGTGCGGAACACCGCGCGGAAGGTCATCGAGGAATTTCCCGCACTCAACTGTGTTTTCAACAATTCCGGCGTGCAGAGGAGACACAATTTCGCGTCCGGAAAACCCATCGACGACGCGGCCATGCTCGCGGAAATTCAGACCAATCTGCTTGGCTTGATTCGCGTGTCCGCCGAATTCCTGCCGCACTTGAAAAATCAGCAAAACGCGACCCTGCTCAACGTTTCATCGGGACTCGCGTTTGTCCCTATCGCGATTTTCCCGGTATATTGCGCCACGAAGGCCGCGGTCCATTCGTTCTCGCTTTCCTTGCGGCAGCAGTTGAGAGACTCGAATGTAAGAGTCATCGAACTCATTCCTCCCTATGTGGCCACCGAACTCGGCGGAGTTTCCAAGGCGCCGGCTGGCGCCCTTCGGCAAATGCCTCTGGAAACTTTTATCGCTGAGACGATGAAGGAACTTGCTGGTGACGCGGAAGAAATAGCGATTGGCGGCGCCAAGAACCTGCTTGCCGCTTCAAGCCCGGAGAATGTAAAGAAGATTTTCGCCGGAATGAATCAATAGCGCCTGAGCGACACTCAGAACCGCCGGCAAAACGCGGTTTTTTGGAATTGTCTCAAGGGTGAGGCGTTGCAATTGTGCGGGATGACACGCTCAAGGCAGCGCTTCCTTGCGAAAGGCCGAGCTGGTTCGATGTCGTCCTTGCCTTCTGGACTGCTTTTTGTGTGTCTGTCAACATGTCG
This sequence comes from Verrucomicrobiia bacterium, assembly GCA_035604385.1. Taxonomy (GTDB): domain Bacteria; phylum Acidobacteriota; class Terriglobia; order Acidiferrales; family UBA7541; genus Palsa-360. The sequence continues at coordinate 3,141 of DATNIO010000228.1, forward strand.
AGGAGAACCCCGCGGGGAATGCTTTTGGTCAAGGGGTTGATCAGCCAAGCGAGCATCGGAGGAACGGTTCGCGTCAATGTGATCGATTCGTTCTGAATGTATACGCCCCCGTCTTTCTGCTCAATTCGCCAAAAGCTGTCGAGGCGCCACATGTATCCATGATCGTTTCCATCCGTGCGCTCATGCTCGTTTGGACCGCCGGCATCCACCACTTCCACAATGCGCGTGGAGCGGGATGCGCTTTGAACGCGTACGCTTCCAATTCGTTTTTCGACTACATCAAAATAAGCGTCCAGCACGACCGTAACAATTGATTTGCTATAGAATTGAAGATAAATCTTCGATTGATTTCCATTCTGTTCGATTAGTTTCGCCCGGCGAATTTCGGGTTTGTAAATTTCCGGTTCGTTATTGTAATCATTCAGGATGGCGAGTGTTTCAGAAAGTGTGCCCTGGGGGACGAACATCACTCCCACCCAGTGATGGACCAGGCCATTTGGAATGTGAATCGGTTGATCGTCTTGCTTCGTATGCAGTTCTTCGATATAAGCCTGGCCGCGTTGAAGCTGATTGTAAGCTTCCTTCCGTTGTAAATCAGGCAAGCGATCAACGACCAGGAATTGATTGAGGCGTACATCTTCGCCCATCCGTGCTTCCGTCGCCGTGATGTAACGGTCAAACGCAGCAACCGTTTCCGGCTTCAACTCGGACGCGCGCGCTGAGGTTCCAAACAGTGCGGAGAGAATCCAGAACGCCAAGACCACTTCTTGCAATTGCGGGGCGAAATGACGTGTGTGCTTGCCGGTTTGAGAGTGCCTCAATGGATGGCCATCCGGTCTTGAGGGGCTACTTTCGCTGGCGCACCGTCTATTATGTCATATCGTGCAACCGAGCTGGAGCGGGAAGGGGCTACGACTTTTCTTTCGAACGATCCCAGAGGTTCGGCAACTCGGTATTCGAATAGCCGGAAATGAACGTCTTGCTCGTGCCATCCGGTTCGTACATGGATCGCCGGACGGCTCCGATGTTGGCTCCATAAACATGAATGCTAACGGATGGCCGGTCGTCAAAGGCATTCGAGACGCGATGGAAATCGCCGATCGCCGGTGAAACGGCGGTGACTTCGCCTTTTTCAAGCCGGACCGGGGCGCCCTGCTCCGCGAAACGTCCATCGCTCGCGCGGGAGTAGCTCTGCTCGAATTCCGCGCCGCGAAGGATGCCGACGATCCCCCACACGGTATGGTCGTGGATCGGCGATTTCTGGCCGGGACCCCACACAAAGCTCACCACAGAGAACCGTTCCCGTGAATCGGCATGCAGCAAATACTGCTGATACCCGGTCACAGAAGGCTCCGCATAGCGGGCGGGCAGCCAGTCATCGACGCCGACCAATTCCTTCAGCAGGCGCGATCCCTCGCGAAGGATGCCTGGCTCGCCGGGCGCGGTTTCAATCAAATTGCCAATCGCGACGACGAAGTCTCGCAGCCGCTCGATGCGGGGCGAAGAAATCACGGTCTGCTGCGTGGATGCCATATTTTTGTTCCTTTCGTTTCTGCCGAATGAGTTGCAGCGGATCAGCCCCACAATCATCGCACTTTCCCGTGCCTAAATAACGCGAGAACTTCCTTTCCACGCCTGCCGGGCTCTATCGACAAGTTCGCCTTCGTCTCGCTTCTCTGCGCCCCACCATTTCCGCGCCTCGTCATAGTCTTCGGGCGTATTCATGTTCCTCAATACCAGCGCGCGTGGATCCAGCCGTCGCCATTCGCGCTGATAGACAACGTCCATGCGAAGCTCTTCGATCACGTCGGTAACTTTTCGCGCGCCTCGCGCGAGCGCGGCCGCGATCGGCGCGCCGCATTCGCGCCGGTAAACCGCGGCGAGCGGCTCGAGTCCGCGCCCGGTTTGAGGAATGACGACCTGCCCGCGAGAGCGGATCGCCCGCGAGAGCAGCCATTCGAGCCACGCTCTGGAAAGGTAAGGCAGGTCGCACGCGACGATCAGGCTCCAAGGCAAGCGCGTCGCGGCCAATGCGGCAGAGATCCCTGCCAGTGGCCCGCGCCGAATTCTTTTCGATCCTGGACCGACAGTGTCTTGATCCGCGATCGCGTGCAACCCCATCGCTGCATACCGGCGGGGCGGCCCAACCACGGTTACGCAGGCAACGAGCGGCTCGATCAGACGAGCTGAGTGAACGATCAGCGGAACGCCGCCAAAATCGAGGAGGCCTTTGTCCCGCCCCATGCGCGAGCTTGCGCCACCCGCAAGAATAAAGGCGGCGACTTGGCGGCGGCGTTTCACGATCGTCCCGCAATTTTACGACTTGTTCTATTGCTTGGCCAGAGTACCGAAAATGGGCGCAACTGGGCCGCAAAATTCGCGACTGATAGAACTGAATCGTGGACATTGACTGAGGAGGGACGCCATCAGATGGTTCCAGAATGTATGCGCAATGTTAGAAGTCATATCATAAATAAACAGCCACCTAAACTCGATAGGCCGGCAGGCGCTAAAGTCAACTTTTCCTTGGTGTTTTAATGTCGCGGCTGAAGCCGCGACCCACAAAGCCTATTTATGAGATGGGTTTTAGCAAACCCAGCCATTTTGCCAATGAAGGGCCGGCGCCGTCCTTTTATCAATACGCGTGCCGGTTGATCAGTCCCGAAACAATCGTCATCAGGATAATTCGCAGATCGAACATGAAACTCCAGTTTTGCAGGTAGTACAAATCGCAAGCCACGCGCTTCTGGATCGACGTGTCGCCCCTCCATCCGTTCACCTGCGCCCAGCCCGTGATTCCCACTTTTAGCGCGTGGCGGTGGTTGTAGCGCATGATCTCTTGCAGGAATTTGTGAACGAAGTGAGGGCGTTCGGGACGAGGTCCAACCACGCTCATTTCGCCTTTCAGCACATTCAGGAATTGAGGAAGCTCATCGAGACTCGTCTTCCGCAAAAACGCGCCGAACCAGGTCCTGCGCGGATCCGCGGCGGTGGTCCAATGAGTGTCCGTCTCGGAGGTTGGGCTTACATGCATGGTCCGAAACTTGTACATCCGAAATGATTTTCCGTTCAGCCCGACGCGCTCCTGAACGAAGAATACGGGCCCAGGCGAAGTGATCCGCGTAATCGCGGCGATGAGGGCGAAGAGAGGAGAAGTCACTGCCAGAACAACGGCCGAAAAACAGATGTCGAAGCACCGCTTTAGCAAAGCATAGTCGAGCGACTCGTTGGGAGTAGACGTCAAATCCAGCATCTGAATCGTGCCCAGCTGAAACAACCGCTCGCGGACGACGATCCCTTCTCCCAGGTCCACAATCGCCCGAGCGGGCAGGCAGAGCTGATCGAGCGCGCGGACGATGGCGGGCATGCGCGAGAACCGCGCAGGCTGAATGGCAATCACGGCTTCGTCTATGCCATGTTCCGAATTCAATGCGCTGAGTTCGCCGAGTTCAAAAATCCTATGATTTTTTACACGGATCCTCTGTCCCGGCAATCGCACGAAACCCATAATCTGGCACGGAGCAAAGGACAAGCTCTGCAGCCTCTTGGCCACTTTGAGCGCGAACCGGTCGGCTCCAACTACGAGCAAACGCGTCGGTTTCGCCAAGTGCGCGCGGTTGCGGCAAAGAACGCGGAACAGGGCGTGCACGATCAGGGTGAGCGCGAGAAGCGTCACCACATCGGAAACGAGCAGGCCGCGCGGGAAGACGCCGTTCCGGCTGAAATAAAGCGTCGCCAGCAGCACGAACGTCGCGGCGATGCACGCGGAAGACGCCTTGCGTACGCCGGTCCGCTCGCGAAACAACTCATCAAAACTCGTGACGCGATTGTGCTCCGCGAAAAGCGCCCAGACACCAGTCCCGAACAAGATTTGATTGAAATGACCGTGTACCGAATAATGAACGGCCCGGCCGAGATAAATGGAAATGGCCACCCATACACTCCAGCCAAGCGCAAACGCGGGGACCGGCAGCGAATACACTACGATCTTAAGAAACATTCGGTACAGCTTAAGTCGCATGATCATAGCGGCGCACTCTCAAGAATGTAGCGAATCAAGTAACCGTATTTTTCACAGCGATCCGCAGCTGGGGCATCCAGAAATCACTTGCCGGGGGAGTTCCCGGGATAATGCGCGAAGCGTCAAAAACTCAAACATTTCACATCACTATAATTGGCAGCCTGTGAGGCGCCTGGTGATGGCGCCGGCAGACGCGGCGGATTGCCCGTTCTCACTCCCAGGCGCCGGTTCCGCGGATTGCGCCCCCTCGGACCCACTCTCACCCGCCGATGCGTTCACGGCGCCGGTGGGCTGCAGTTCGTGCCCCTGCGATTGCGCAGAGCACGCGGCACCCAGCGACACGATCGTCATAAACAAGCCAGTGCAACACGCCCGCCTATAAAACAACGTACGATTCCTCAATGCGTCGCAATGAAGGCCGTTGTCGCGGCCGCTTCCGCCAGTTGCGCCACGGCAATCAGGTTTTTCCAGTTGTTCGAACCGCCGATGACCTTTTCCGGAACCACAATGGCGTCGCCCGGTTCAATAACCGTGGAAAGGACCCCGCCATTCCACAGGGCGTTTCCCTGGCTGCTCACCACGGCGCCACTCGCACGAATGATGAAGACCATCTTGATACTTCCCTGGTCGGTTGGGCCGCCCGCCTGGCGCAGATACCAGCGCGCCTCGCGGCGCGGCCGGTAGGTGAGCGCGTTCGAGTTGTATACCTGGCCGCTGACGATGACGAACTCCGGCCGCTTGGGAATAAACAGAGAGTCGCCGCGGCGCACTTCGATATCATCCGGAGACCCGGCAAAGCGCGTGAGGTTGCCCGGCAGGCGCACTACGAGCCGCCCGGGCACGGGCGCCAGCTGGAGCGCGGCGATCTCGGCGTTGCGTTGGTTGAGGGACTGCTGGGCGAGCGCCGCCTGATCCTGGGCCGATACCTGGATGGAGGTCTTGAAGGAGGTCGACTCCATCCGTAGACGTTCGATCAACTCTTCCCTGTTTTTCTGCTCGAGTTCGCGCACGTCTTCGCGCTCGAAGACGGCTCCTTTCGGATAGGCGGTGGGCAGAAAGCCTCCGGCTCGCGCGAGCACGGAACTCAACCGCTCGCCCGGACGGATTCCGTAGTTGCCGGGATGCTCCACTTCTCCGCCGATGGTGACCGAAGCGCCCAAATCGTTCCACCCGGATATTTGGCGAATAGTGAGCGTGTCTCCGTTGTGCAGCGTCAAGTTCTCCGCCGGAGCATCGGCCAGGGCTGCGGAAATGCGCACCTCGTGATGAGCCCCGTTCCTTGCGCCTCTGTTCTGGAGGGGGTATTCGATGAGGTCGGCCTCCTCTAGATCGGCGCTGTTCTTGAACCCGCCGCCCAGGCGAATCAGATCGCTGACGCGCATGCCCTGGGCGAGCGGGTAACGCCCTGGCTTCATGACTTCTCCCTGGATATTCACGGTGGCCGGGTCGGCGGCGTCCGGGTTCCGGTGAATCAAGAGGCGATCCCGCGGCTGTAGAAAGATGTTTTCGACCGGATCACCCGCGAGGGCCTGGCTCAGGCCGACGCTGAGTATCTTGAACTTACCGTCCGGCGAATAGCGGAACACCTGGGCATCTGCCGTCTGCGCGTCCGGAGTAAGCCCTCCAGCCAAATGAACGGCGTCCGCGAGGCGAATCTGTCCGGACGTTTGATAGGTTCCGGGAGCGCGCACGCCGCCACCGATAGAAACCGACGGCGGATTTTCGAAATCGAACCGGCTGAAGATTCGAACCGTATCCATGGCATGAAGGACAGGAGACTGAGCAGGGTTATCAAGGGCTTCGGCCAAATCGAAGCTTTCCACGCTCGGATGAAAGTCCGGGGCATTCAGGCGGATGATTTCGGCGTATTGCGCTGCGGGTTCCGGAAGCAGGTCCTTGTAGGAAGAGAGGACGTCGCTGAGCCGCATCCCGGCGCGATAGGAGTAGCGGCCGGGCCGCACGACGTGTCCTTCGATAAAAATGGCGTCCTGGTTATAGGGCGCAATCGGGTAGATTCGGATTCGATCGCCATCGCGGATTTCAAAGGACTCGAGTCTCTTCGTCACTTCCGCGGCGTTTTCGATTTCCGGGATATCCACGCTCAGCATCGTTTGCTTGTCGTGGGCCACCATGCGCTGCACTTCGACGTGCCCGAGCGCCGCGGCGGGAAGAAGGCCGCCGGCAAGCTCGAGCACGCTGGCCAGCGTCTTCTCATCCCGCAGTTCGTAGACCGCAGGACGGCGCACCATTCCCTCTACCGTCACTTCCGGACCGATCGGCGGGACTTGCACGGTGTCTCCATTTTCCAGCCGCTGCAGGTCCGCCTTCACTCCATGCAGGAGGAGGTCATACAGATCCACGCTTTCGACGAGTTGCGCGCCGCGATAGTGCTTCAAAATCCGCATGGACCCACGCACCGTCGGTCCGCCCGCGGCGAACAGCGCATTGAGCGGCGTGGAAAGAGAGCTGATGTCGTACGCGCCGGGATTCGCGACATCGCCGACTTCATAAACACGAATCGTGCGTAGACGTGCCAGGGAAACATCCGCGGAAACCTCCCGGAATTGAGTCCTCAGAATCTGCTGCACGTTCTGCTGCACCGCCGCCAAGCTCTTTCCGCTCACGAGGATCGGGCCCACCTCCGGCAAGCTGATTCGGCCCTCGCGATCCACCACGCGATAAAAACGCTGCGACACGCTGCCCCAGAGATCGACCGACAACCCGTCTCCCGGTCCGACCACATAGTCCGGCCCGGCAGGCAGGTCCATCGGAATCAACTGCGAATCTCGCGTCGCGTTCTCAAACACATCCGCGCCAAACCGCCTCGGCGCGACGGGCCGGGGGACCGCTTGCACGTACATGTCGTAGAGGGAGGGAATGCTTTCATAGGGATTCTTCTTACGAATCATTCCCGGCGGCTCGCGAAATGGAACCTCGGAAGATCGTGGGCGCATGGCGGCACCCATCGGCGCACCCAGAGGGGCGAATGGAAAATTCTCAGCGCTGCCCGTTCCGCTCATGTCCGGCAAATTGCCGTTCGCGGGGTTCGTTCCCACACCGTAGGCAGCGAGCAACCCATCGCCGGCGCTCCCGGCATTCGAATTTCCGCCCGCCAAGACCGGTCCAGACAGGCCGTTCGCTCCCACGGTTTCGGAACCAAGATTCTCCGGGGGACTCACATTGATGCTATTGAAGGGCTGAGCGGATTCATAAGAACCTGGCGATGGAAGTTGGGAGAACCGGCTTGCAGGATCTTCTGCCGTTTGCGTCAGTTGAGCGCGCAGAATCGGATTTGGGTCTTCGCTTGGAAGACTGGGAAAATTCGGCTCCGGCGAAGGAGCACCGGAAGGTTGCTGTTCCGGCCGAGATCCCTGCCTGGAACTTCCCGAAGCCGGTGCGCGTGTTTGCGACGCATTGCAGCCTCGATCCAATTGCGGATCGCACTGCGCATCATCCCGCGGACTTTGGATTCCCCGCTGATGAGCCCGCGCCAATTCTTCTTGTTGTTGATTTTGCGCAAGCCATCTCACGCGCTCCTGCAATAATAATTCGTGCTCTTTCCCAGAGTCCGAGTCAGGATTCAGTTTCGGAACGAGATACCCGTATTGTTGGAGGAGGGCCGTGGCAATGGACCGAAATTGAAGGTCTGTTTCGAGCCGGCGGAAGATGCCGTCGCTCGTCAAGTCCGAATCGGTGACGATCTGCCCATGCTCGGTCGCATCCCTTGCGACCCAATGTTTCAATTCGACCATGAGCCCCGCGTCCTTCGCTAATACCGCCTTGATTTCCGCCGCGGAGGCCGCCACTCGGCTCAGGTTCTGCAGCGCTAAATCCGAAGCGCTCGCCGCGGTGTTCGTCCGCTCCTGGGCGCACGCCGAGGGTGGGTTCCATACATCCAGAAACAAGAGCACAGCGATCACAAATACGCTTTGTCTATTTAGTGACCGCTGGCGATCAAGAGATCGAGTTCTCATACGCACGTTTAAGCTCCTGTGCCGGTCAACTTTTGAAACGCGATTTGGAACGAGTTATCTGAAACCCTCGTCATCGTTTACAACTGATTGCAAGACAGGAAGAGGAATGCACGGATGAGACCAAACGATGCCAAGGACTAACTTATTCTAGATGTGCCGTTAAGGATGCTCGGCGCGAAGAGCAATTTCGCTTTGAATCCCAGTTTGGAACGTGAGGAAGATCGACTAAGCCTAATCGGGAATTCTTAACACGGATTTCCAACCGAGGCAGAAGCGGCTGGTCGCCTATCCTAGTAAATCTTGCGGGAATGCGCCTTCGCTACTTGACCCAATTTGAGGCGCGGTACTATAGAAACGCGATGGCGCGGCCAGCCAGAGCCACGCCCAACCAGCACATCAGCGACAAACAAGCCGCCAGTTTGCCTAGCCCCGAGCCTTGCCTCGTGCTGGATGCGATGGCTTTCCGGTGAAGTGTGAAGTGAAGGGTGACAGCGCAAACTAGAAATACCATCTTAAAGAAAAAAGGAGAGCTGCCGCTGAGTTTTACGGCTTCCGACATAAACAAGGGAATGCCGGTGACGATCATGGAAGCCACTCCCAGCAGCGTCCACGGCCCAAGAAATCCGGCGAGCTGCGAGACGGATTGCCGCCGCATGCCGAACCCCAGCAAACGCAAATCGACGATCACCAAGGTGCCGATGAGCATGCCGAGCGCCATGATATGAAACGTTTCGTCAATGGCAAAGAACCACTGGGCATGCTTGAACCAGCTTCCAGGCAAGGTATTCTCGCATCGCCAAAAAAACCAAGCCGGAAAGATCTTTCCGAATGTCACTTCGCGTACCTCTCAGGATCTGTCGTTAGCGACCGTCGCCATCAGCCGAGCCTTGTCTAGAAATAGGCGGTCCATCGCCCCGCGATTACGACGCCCAGCCACAAGATGAGGGAAAGGATGCCCACCATTTTTGCGCGCCATGGCATGTTCCGGTCCCAATCATCGACGTTATGCATGACTCTCTTGTGAAAGTACAGGACATTCAGAGCCGCGAGGATCAGCAAGACCACTTTTATGCGGAAGGCCAGAGTGTTGTAGCACTTGAGAGGTTCTGAAAGGATTAGTAGGCTTCCGCTTACGAACATGACCGCGAAGCCGCCAATCGCCCAGGGCTCAAGTTGTTCGATCACATCAGTCACGGGCGCCTCGCGCATGGCAAGTCCCAGGAGACGCAAGTCCACCCACATGACCGTTCCAACCGAGAAACCGAGCCCCAGGATATGAATTGTCTCAATGATGGGAAAAGGCCAGTCGCTTTCACGAAGGTAAACGCTTAGGGGGGTATCATTGAGCCATTGGACGAAGCTAAGTAGATGAGACATTGGGGTATGTGGACGGCGCCTCTCTGGCTATTTCTACGAGACCATCGAACAGCGCGAACAGACCGCCGCAGGACCTACTTTCTTTTCGCAATTGACGCTCGCTCCACATTTTCCCCGCCTTGGCGCGTCACTTTACAATTCTCTCTACAGCTTTGTGTTGGTCTGACGCAACATATGCCAGGGTCACTTCTCTGTCAAGATTACTGACAGCCCTAACCTACGTACGGGATCAGAACCGCCGCGGTGGCAACACAAAGCCACAACAATAGCTCTGCCAAGCCCGCAACCTTAGCCACGGGAGGGGTTTCCGATGCTTTCTCCCACGCCGGGGCTTTTCTCTGAATCACAACATGAAGTACCAGTCCGAGGGGGATTAACAAACCGAGCTTGGTCAGAAAGGCGATGTTGGTGAGATAGGTCTCGGCTGAGACAGAGAAGAGAAGAAATCCTCCCGTGACGGCGATGGCAAATCCAATCCAATTCCAGATCAATAGCTCGTCAGAGAGTTGCATCGGCGGAGTCGATCTTTTTCCGGCTCCAAGAAGGCTGACATCCACAGCGGCGATGGTCCCAATCCATATCGACAGCCCGGTGAAATGGGTCGCTTGAACCAATGGATAGGCCCAATCCGAGCCGGCAATTGCCAGGGCATATGGCCTGTTCTGCAACCAGTGTCCGAAAATAACCAGGGAACCGTCCATTCGATTAGACCTCCCATTGTTGATGCCCCGGGCCGCTCTTTATCCGACGCCGGTAAGAGCTGGAACCTCGACTCCGGCGATGATTGCTCCAACCCATAAACCAATCGAAACGACGGCCAATAATTTCGCCCACGCGGGCATTGCCGGCAACTGATTCCACTTGCTCACTTTTTGCTGGACGATGATGTTCGCCACGATTGCCACCAGGGTCACTCCCATTTTGTCGTAGAAGATGTCGTTACGATAATAAGCAGTCGCGGAACCCGCGAACATAAGGAATCCGGACAGGAAGTTAAATGCTAATGAACCCCAAATCCAGGGAAAGAGCCGGTCAGCGAGTTGCGTTGCGTCCTGCCGCAGCCCCACCAGGCCAAGAACGCGCAAATCCACGATCACCATCAACCCAACCAGGATGAACATGCTGAAATAATGAACGATCTCCACCGCCGCGGCGGTCCAAGCCGTTCCGTTGATCACGGCGAGAAAGGAATTGTCCTGCAGCCACCTGCAAATGTGAAGAAGCATGATTCAACAATCTCCCGGCGGGACAACGCGCGCCACTTTGCAGTACCGATCTTGAAGGGGCACGCTAGTGTGCGGCCGCCTTCTTTACGTTATCAGGAACTGGAAAAACCAGATATGGGTTGTTGGCGTCCAGCGTCTTCACCTTGATGTCGAGCGACGGATGGCCACCCTGTTTCCGGACGATATGGCCGGGAGATTTGATGTCGGTCAAGATCTCTCCATGATCCGCGTAGTCGGAATATTCTGTTTCGGTATTCAGATCGGTGAGCGCCGGATTGTCGGCATGGGTCTCAACTTTCGCGACTTCATTCTGGGCGTCCAGCGTCGCCTTGACCATCACGTCAGCCAGTTGTCCGCTGAGAGGAAACGTTATGACTGTGGCGCCCTTCTCGGTCGAGATTTTGGTCTTGTCGCCCGCAGCCAAGGCGGCCTTGATGACGCCGTAAGGAAGAATCCACAGTTGAAGCAGACGATTGTTGACCGCAGCCATGGCGGGAGTCGCCGTGCCCTTTCCCGCGACCAGACCTCCACCGACCTCGGACTCATCCCAGGCGTAGGTATCGCGGACCACCTCGAACGTATGCTGCGGCGCGGCGCCGCCAGAACTGGTACGCGTCATTTCCACGCGCATGGCGGGCGGATTGTATCCGAGGGCCACGTGATAATCGGTTTTAAACGCTGGACCTGGTTCGCCAGGTTTGTTCGCTTGGCCAGGGCCGTAAGTCGTGCCGCTGCCCCAAATTTCCATCGTGTTAATCACATCGACTTCGGGGAGCCGTTGGCCTCCCACGCCCGACCATCGAGCAAGGCCAACAGCTTCGGCCGCTGTCTTCAGAGTCTTGGCGACTTCGGAGGGATTCGATCCAGCTGGATTATCCACCGCTCCGGCGTACGCGGTCTTCGCGCCGGCACTTGACTTGACGCTGTTACTTTGCCCGCGGGCAGGCTGGAAAACAAACGCAGCAAGAGCCGCGACTATCAGCGCCCTTTTCGCTAACACTTCCATCATTCCTGCTCGCGTAGGCATGCGGCCTCCATGTGCAAACTGCCGGGGACTAAGCGTGACAATTTTTTCTAGTGATGTTCTTTAGTGACAACGTGAGCGAAATCCCTCTCGCTGCAAGGCAACGCTTCCGGAAGTATCGCCTTGGGATCGGGATTGAGGAGAACTACTCGCGGTGTCGTTGTCCAGGGTTCGAGGAGCACGTCAGGATCCTCCACAGTCGCCGTCCAAGTGAGAGTGTTGCCGTCGCGGTGCAAGCGTTCGATGACATGCATGTTTTCGCTGTGGAAGTAGCCGCCGAGCTGGTCAAACCAACTGGTGCTGTTGAAACCGATGGAG
>DATNIO010000229.1:0-68544 GCA_035604385.1 Verrucomicrobiia bacterium
AAGCTGCTGAACGTGGTCGACCGGATGCCCAATGATCGGGCATTGTCGCTGCGCGTCAACGGCCGCTGGGAGCCGACATCTTCGGCTGAATTCCTGGGGCGCATTGCCGGGCTTTCCAATGCGCTGGAGCAGCTCGGCGTCAAGACAGGCGATCGCGTTGGGCTGTTCGCGCCCAATCGGCCGGAATGGCACGTTGCGGATTTCGCCATTCTTGGTCTTGGTGCGGCGGATGTACCCATCTACTTCAACGAATCCCCCGACCGGATTGTATATATCTTGAATCATTCAGGCGCCGAGGTAGTCATTGTGGCGGGAGAGATGCAAGCGCGACGATTGCTGGAGTGCCGCAGCCGGCTCAAATCGGTGAGGCACATCATCTGTGCCGCCGCGCCGCCCGATCTTGGCGAGGACATTCTCCGCTACGAAACCTTGGTGGCCGCGACCGGAGACGCCGCAATTGCCGAATACCGCCTCCGAGCCGCTCGCGTGACCTCCGACCAAATCGCCACCATCATCTATACCTCCGGCACAACGGGCGAGCCGAAAGGCGTGATGCTCACGCACAATAATCTCAGCTCGAACGAGCAAACTTCGGTCGAGCCTTATCACATGGGTCCCGCCGATACGGCGGTAAGTTTTCTGCCGCTCTCGCACGTGTATGAGCGGGTTACTTCGTACGCGTATTTGTTCCATGGGGTTCCTGTGGCTTACGTTGAGCGCATGGACGACTTGCCGCAGGCTCTCCTCGAAGTTCACCCCACGCTGGCTGCCGCGGTCCCGCGCGTTTTTGAAAAGCTGTATGCCAATGTCATGCAAAAGGGGCATGCGTCGGCGGGATCGAAGCGACGAATTTTCGACTGGGCGATGCGCGTGGCCAAGGAAGCGGTGCGCTGGAAAGCGTATGGCGAAGAGGCGCCGTCCTGGCTGCATCTGCGTTGGAAAATCGCGGACCGCATTGTCTACTCCAAAATCCGCGAAGGAATCGGTGGCCGCTTCCGCGCATTTATTTCCGGCGGTGGGCCGCTTGCCCGCGAACTTGCCGAATTTTTCTGGGCCGTGGGTGTGCCTGTGTATCAGGGATACGGCCTGACGGAGACTTCGCCGGTGGTGAGCGCGAATTATCCGGGCGCCAACAAAGTGGGCACCGTAGGGCGGCCGATCGAGAATGTGAGCGTGCGCATCGCGGAGGACGGCGAGATTCTCGTGCAGGGGACATGCGTCATGAAGGGCTATTACCTGAAGCCAGAGGATACGAGCGCTGTGATTTCGCCGGATGGCTGGCTGGCGACCGGCGACATCGGGCGCCTTGACGAAGAAGGCTACCTCTACGTGACCGACCGCAAGAAGGATTTGTTCAAGACGGCGGCGGGAAAGTTTGTCGCGCCACAACCCATTGAAAACTTGTTGAAGGTGAATCCGCTGATCCTGAACGCCGTGCTCGTGGGGGACGCACATAAATTCATTGCGGCTCTGATCGTGCCGAATTTTGCGAACGTGGAGGCCGCCGCGCGCGAGCAGGGCCGGATGTTTGCGTCGCATGAACAGGTCGCTGCCGATCCCTGGGTTCATGAATTGATCGGCAGGGAAGTGGCGCAGGTGAACTCGAAACTCGCGCAGTACGAGACGATCAAGAGATTTGCGCTGCTCGATCATGATTTCACCTTTGACGGCGGACAGTTGACGTACACGCTGAAGCTCAAGCGCCGCGTGATTGCGGAACGCTACGCGAAAATCATCGAAGGGTTGTATGCGGAGGCGCCGCAGGAGCATGCGTAGCACAGGCATGCGCCGCGGCGCACCTGTGCGCGGTTCGCGATCGTGGCTGGGACGGTGCCCGTGTGAGCGCGACACACAAAACCGCACAGCCAAGAGTGGCTGTGCTACTTTCGGGCAGCGCGTTACAATACACGCAGGAGATGAAAGATGAGCGATGAACTGGTGATAGCAGGGCGCGCGTTTCGTTCGCGCCTGATTGTCGGCACGGGGAAATACCGCAGCTTTCAGGAAATGACTCGCGCTCACGTGGCTTCCGGCGCGGACATGGTTACCGTGGCGGTGCGGCGCGTGAACCTCACCGACCGCACGAAGGAATCGCTGCTCGATTATATCGACCGCGAAAAGATTTTCATTCTGCCGAATACGGCGGGATGTTACTCGGCGGATGAAGCCATTCGCACGGCGCGCCTCGGCCGGGAAGTGGGTTTGTCGAACTGGGTGAAGCTGGAAGTGATCGGCGACCAGCAGACATTGTTCCCGGACACGGAGGAACTCGTTCGCGCGACGCAGCTCCTGGTGAAAGAAGGCTTCATCGTGTTGCCCTATACGAATGATGACTTGGTGGTCGCGCGAAAGCTGATCGATGCGGGCGCCGCGGCCGTAATGCCGCTCGGCGCGCCGATCGGCTCGGGTATGGGAATTCAGAACTACGCGAACTTGCGCATCCTGCGCGAGCGCATCACCGAAGTGCCCATGATCGTCGACGCAGGCGTGGGCACGGCATCGGACGCCGCCGTCGCGATGGAATTGGGCGCGGACGGCGTCCTGATGAACACCGCGATTGCCGAAGCGCAGGACGCGGTCGTTATGGCCGAGGCGATGCGCGAAGCGGTGTCCGCGGGGCGCAAGGCGTTTCTTGCGGGGCGCATGCCGAAAAAGCTTTATGCTTCAGCGTCGAGTCCGTTGTCTGGTGTAGTGCGTTAAGACTCATTCCATTGAATCCGAAATAATAGTGGCGCAGGCTTCAGCCTGTGGGGGTTTGGTCATTGCAAGGACGAACCCCCACAGGCTGAAGCCTGCGCCACTTACAACGTGCGAAATGCCAGGTGCCAAATCGTGTCTACCAGGGTGTGTACGATGGCGGAAGTAAAAATGCTGTTCGTTTTGCGCCATGTGCGGCCGTAAAAAAATCCCGCAATTGTTGCAAGGATGGCGTAGCGCCAGTTGGGAAAGACTCCGTTGTTGGTGATGTGCGCGAGGCCGAAAACGACGGAGGCAATGATCCAACCGCCAGTCTCGCTTGAGAGAGTGCGCGAGAGGGAATTCTGCAGCAATCCGCGAAACAATAATTCTTCAGGCCACGCCGTCAGTAGAAAAATGGAAATCGCATCGACGGGCAGGGATTTCCAGTGCGCTTGCGTCGGATCGAATTTGATGAAGTGCAATGCCGTCCCTAGCGGGATCACTATTACGGCGAGCAATCCGAAGTGGAACAGGACAGATAAAACCGCGTCGCGTCCCCAGACGATGTTGTATCCGACGCCGTCGAATTGGCGCACGAATAGGAATGTGGCCAGAGCCACGCTGATGGCGAGGAGCATCGTTGCCGCATAGCCGATTGTCGTTCCGCCGAAAGGCCAGAGGACATTGAGCAATCGCAACTTTAACGGAAGAAAAATCGCGAGCATCGCGATGTAGTCCTGCCACGCGCCCGGTTTCGATGTGCCTGCGGAAATCGTGAGGAGGACGGGCGTTAAAGTGTAAGCAGCGGCAAGCGCGGCACGCCACCATGTGAAACTATTTGTTCCCGCCAGATAAATCAGGTATGCAAGAAAGGGCACGACGGCAATCAGCACGCCGCGGTGCGAGCCGGCGCGGCGCGCAAATCGTTCGCCGAGATTTCCGGCGGCAAACAACAGCTGGATCGCAAGAAAAAAGGCCAGAACGCACAGAGTAATGGCGTAGGCGCGCCCGCTGTATCCGTGCCATGCGCCGTAGACGGCAGTTCCAGCGACGGCTGCTGCCCACAAGGCGAGCGCGGTCCAAACCGATAGCTGGCGTTCCCCGGGCATGGCAGGATAGTGTATCGCACTGATTGATGACGCCCATGGCCGAGAAGACTACCAAGCGAATTGCCTACATCGACTGGCTGAGGGGGCTCGCGTGCCTCGTGATGTTTCAGACGCATTGCTACGATTCCTGGCTCGGCGGCGCCGCTCGTGACAGTGGATTCTTCAAGCTGTCGCAGCTCGGCGGCACGCTTCCCGCGCCACTTTTTCTTTTTCTTGCGGGCATCTCCTTCGCGCTGGCCACGGACAAACTTCGCCAGAAGGGCGTGTCCGCAGACGAAATCGCCCGCACGACGATTCTGCGCGGCGGAGAAATCTTTCTTCTCGGCCTGCTTTTCCGTCTCCAGGAATTTCTGCTCGGCCAGCCCGGGGCGCCGTGGACGGACCTGCTGCGCGTGGACGTGTTGAACGTGATTGGAGTCTCGCTCATGATGATGGGCGTCGCCTGCCGCGTCGCCGCGGCTGGTGGCGCTGCCGACCCGCGACAGGTGCGGCGAGCGACGATCGTGACGGCGGTCATTTGCGCGGCTGCCATCGCGATCTTTACTCCGCCGCTGTGGACCAGTTGGCGTCCGCATTCGCTCGCATGGTGGCTCCAGTCCTACATCAACGGCGTTCACACGTTTGACAAGCCGCAACCCTGGCTGTTCCCAATTTTTCCGTGGGCCGCGTTTGCGTTTGCGGGGTTGGCCGTTGGTTCGCTTTTGTTATCCGAATGGGCGCGAAAAAACGAAGCAGCGGCGCTGGCGTTGGCCGGAATTAGCGGGACTGCGCTCATCGCGTTGGGATTGTGGCTCGATGCGCGTCCCGTGCATCTTTACGGCGCTTATGATTTCTGGCACACCAGCCCGAATTTCTTTCTGGTTCGCGTGGGAATCGTCATGATCATTCTCTTCCTGGCTTACGCATGGTGCCGTTGGGGAGCCGGGGAGTGGGGCTTCAGTCCGCTGATCGAAATGGGCAAGTGCTCGCTGCTGGTTTATTGGGTGCACATCGAATTCGTTTACGGCGGGCTTTCCATAGTGCCCAGGCATCGCGTGGGGGTCGGGACGGCAACGCTCGGGTTGATTACTATTTTTGTCGCGATGACGGTGCTCGCCACGATTCGCAACCGGTTTCCCAAGTGGAAGCCGCAAATGTTGGCGCTGTTTCGTGGCGCGGCGCGCACGTAGCCGGTGGATTTTGCGGTCGAACAGGCGAGTAGCTAAACAGAATGTCCCGTTTTGTCATTCCGAGCGAAGCGAGGAATCCCTCTCTTTGAGCGGAAACCAAAGAGAGATTCCTCGCTTCGCTCGGAATGACAAACATTTAAAATATTCCGAAATTATTTTTGCGCGTCGCCGGGCTTTGCCGTGTCGGGGAGCTTAAATATCATCTCGCCGGGACGGGCGAGGCCCATCTCTTCCCGCGCGATGCGCTCGATGGACTTGGGATCGGTCTTCAGCGAGTTGACTTGCTCGGTCAGCGATTTGTTTTGGTCGTTCATCTTGCCGATCTGCTCGCGGATCTGTTCGATTTCCATCTGCGTGCGGCGCATGGCGATGAACCCGTGCGGCCCGAAAACGTCGTGCACCAATAGGGCGAAGAGCGCGAGGCCCAGAATCTGCCGCATGTTTCTCCGCAAATACGCGCCGGCATCGCTCGGAGAAATACTGCGAATTTGCTTTAGGGTCATCATGCCTTCGCTTCCTGCGTGGAGTCCATCACCCAGGCCTGCGTTTCGTTTGCGATTTTCGACGACTCTTCGAGCGTGGCGGCCTCGGTGTAAACGCGCATCAGCGGTTCGGTACCGGAAAGCCGCAGCAGGACCCACGATCCGTCGGTGAATTCCATCTTCACGCCATCGGTGCGGTCCAGGCTCTTGACGCGCCGCCCCAGAAACGTCGGGAAGTCGGCCTTGAGCCGGTTCACCGTTCTCAATTTTACATCGTCCGGCAAGTGAAGATTCGCGCGCTGCGGCCAGAATTCGCGGCCCACTCGCTTGAACAGCGCGCGCAACTGCTCCGCCAGCGAAGCGCGCCGGACTGCAATCATCTCCGCTACGAGCAGGCACGCAAGAATGCCGTCCTTTTCGGGGAGATGGCCGCGGATCGTCAATCCCGCGCTTTCTTCTCCGCCGATCGCAATCTTGTCCTGCTCAATCAGTTTGCCGATGTACTTGAATCCCACGGGAGTCTGAATCACCGTCGTTCCGTGAAGTTGGGCGACCGCATCCATCAGGTGCGAAGTGGCAACGCTGCGCGCCGCGGGCATTTTCCACCCGCGCGTTTCGACGAGGTAATCGTAAAGCAGGCCGAGGATGTGATTCGGCTGCATCCAAGTCCCGTCGGAATCGAGGATGCCGAAACGGTCGGCGTCGCCGTCGGTGGCAAGTCCAACCGCCGCTTTTTTCGCGAGCACGGCTTCGCGCGAGGGCCGCAGATTTTCATCGGAGACGTCCGGCCCCGAACCGTCGAAGAGCACGTCCCGATCCGTGCGTAGAGCCTGCACATCGACGCCATGCGTCGAAAGAGCCCGATCCAGGTATCCGGCGCCGCATCCGTGCAGCGCGTCGGTCACGACGCTCAATTTCGCATCGCCAAGCGATTTGAAATTCACAAGCTGGGCGATGCGATCGAGATAGAAATTTCGAGGATCGATTTTCTCAAATGGCTTGTCATTCGGCTTGGCGGGAGCGCGTTCGCCGAGTTTGGCGGCGCGCGCCTCGATATCGTGAGTGACTTCGGGAAGCGCCGGTCCGCCGTCAGGGCCGGTGAACTTCAGGCCTTGATACTCGGCTGGGTTGTGGCTGGCCGTAAAATTGATGGCCCCGTCCGCCTTGCGCCGCAGGATTTCATGGGCGATCACCGGGGTAGGCGTGGGCCCATCGCATAGCAGCACGTTGATGCCGTAGTCGCGAAGAATTTCCGCGGCGGCGCGTGTGAATTCCTCGGCGAAGAATCGCGTGTCGTGGCCGACAATCAATGTCGCGTGCGCGTTGCGGCTGCGGACGTGCTCCGCGATCGCCGCCGTCGCGAGGCGAACATTCGCGAAAGTGAAATCTTCCGCGATGATCGCGCGCCAGCCCGAAGTCCCGAATTTGATCGTCGCCGTCATTTCACGAGTAAAATGTTTCCGCACTCGGGCAGGTATTGTAGCCTGCCATGCGAGCAGGAGACATCAGGGAAATGCCGGAGGCGAGAAAGAGTAACGGGGCGGGAGGATTCCTTGACCGATAAATGTGTGGTTCTGGTGACATGCGCGAGCGTTGCGGAAGCGAGGCGCATCGCGCGCGCTGTCGTCGAAGAGCGACTTGCCGCGTGCGTGAACATCCTGCCCGGCGCGGTCACTTCGATTTATCGCTGGAAGGGAAAAGTGGAGTCCGCGCGGGAACGGTTGCTGCTCATCAAGACGTCGCGAAAACGCCTGGCAAAGCTGCAGGCAGCCGTCGAGCGGCTCCACTCCTACGATGTGCCCGAATTTATCGCGCTGTCAATCGCCGCGGGGTCTCGCGCTTACCTCGCCTGGCTTGAGTAGAACAGGCTTCACAGGCTGCGGAAAAAGCCGGGTAGCACAGCCACTCTTGGCTGTGTGCCTTTGTTAAGTGCTGCAAAAACCGCACAGCCAAGAGTGGCTGTGCTACGAAAACCGATCCCTCACTGACTTTTTCCGCAGCCTGTTCAGCCTGTTGGTTTTTTGATGGCGTAAGATAATCAAAACCGACAGGCTGAAGCCTGTCCTACTGATCAGATCTTCCGCAGCGCCTGATCGAGATCGTTAATCAAATCTTCCACGTCTTCAATTCCAACAGAGATGCGAATCAGCCCATCCGTGATGCCGATCCGGTGGCGTACTTCGGCAGGGACCGACGAGTGCGTCATCGTTGCCGGGTGCGAGATGAGCGTTTCCACTCCTCCCAGGCTTTCTGCAAGCGAGCACAGCTTCAAGTGATTGAGAACGGTGCGCGCATTTTCCAGCGTGACGACGTCGAAGGAAATCATTGCTCCGAATCCGCGCTGCTGGCGCACGGCCACGTCATGCTGCGGATGCGAAGGCAGCCCGGGGTAGAGGACGCGTTTCACGCGCGGATGGTCTTCGAGGAAGCGTGCGACGGCGCGGCCGTTGGCGTCGTGCTGCTTCATGCGCACAGCCAGCGTCTTGATTCCGCGCGACACGAGAAAGCAATCCATCGGCGCAAGTCCCGCGCCAGTAGAGCGCTGCAGGAAGTAGATTTTCTCCGCGTCGGCGGGGCGCGTCAGAATGACGGACCCGCCCACGGCGTCGCTATGCCCGTTCAAATATTTCGTCATCGAGTGGACGACGATGTGCGCACCCAAAGCGATGGGCGATTGCAAGTAGGGACTCAAGAAGGTGTTATCGACGACGAGGGTGGCGTTGTGTGCCGCGGAAATCCTGGCAATCGCGGCAATGTCGGTGACGCACATCGTGGGGTTCGTGGGCGTCTCGACATAAATCATTTTGGTGTTGGGCTTGACGGCTTTCTCCACCCGCTCAGCCGAGGAAGTATCCACGAAACTGAACTCCAGACCCCATTGCACCAGGAACTGCGTGGTGAGGCGGATGACGCCGCCATAGACCGCCTCGGAGATGATGGCGTGGTCGCCTGGCCTTAGGAGACGAAAAACGGAATCGATGCCGGCCATGCCGGACGTAAAGACGTACGCCGCACTCCCGCCTTCCAGCTTCGCCACGGTCCGCTCGAGCGCCCGGCGATTCGGGTGTGCCGTCCTCGCATAGTCGTAACCCTTGTTTTTCCCAAGCTCTTCCTGGACGTAAGTCGAAGTCTGATAGATCGGCGCGACGATGGCGCCGGTGGCCGGATCGGGCTCCTGGCCCACATGAATGGCATCGGTTGCGAATCCCATGAACAAATCTCCTTGAGGGTGGCCGCGACGGCTTGCCGTTGGCCAAAATTTTTTCGTTCGGTGCCAATGTCTACGGGTTATCGGCCAAGGGTCCTGACGCTCGAGGGTTGCGCCAAATGTTCCGCGGATCGAAAGTAGCTCAGGACCGCGGCTGAGTCAATGCGACGGGCTTGCGCAATCTCGCAAAAAGGGCAAAAATGTGACTTCCAATGCTTGCCTTAGCTCTTATCGCCGGGTACCCGCTGTGAGGAGTGCGTCGAGCTTCGTAAAGATTTCGCTGCGCGTGGTTTCGTTTCTGATCCTGCTGACGACGATGGTTGCTCACGGCCAGGATAAGGATGCGGATGCAAAAGCGAAGTCGGACGCCGCCTCAACGGACGTGCGGCTGACGATCGTCGTCACCGGGGGAGAGGATAAGAAGCCCATAGACAGCGCCAGCGTCTACGTCCGGTACGTTGAGGAGCACAAGCACGGCAAGGACAAGAAGATCGAGATGAATTTGAAGACGAACCAGTCCGGGGTATGCCACGTCCCGGTGATCCCGCCTGGAAAATTCGTGATCCAAGTGATTGCCGAGGGCTGGAAGACTTATGGCGAGTATTACGACGTCAACCAGACAGAGCAGACGATCAACATCACGCTCGTGCGTCCTCCCAAATGGTATTGAAGCAGGAATCCTGCCGGCTGCTCTTTCCTCTTTGACTTTTTAGGCGCGAGAATTTTTCTCAGTCCAGCATGTTCCGCCTGAAAATGAGTTTTAATATTTCATATCTACTCGAACTTCGAAAAAAGTGCTTCATCTTTGTGCAAACAGGATCAAGCGTCGTGTTTAGCGCGGCCTGCGCGCTTTTGATTCCCCTTTTCCACACACTTTTCAACAAAACTGTTGAAAACCTCTGGTGTGCGAACCGAGTGGCGTTGCTTTGATAATTTCGAGCGCGGTGTTAGATTAGCAGCCCGGGGAACATCGCGCGGAATTTTGCAGATGGAAGAAAAACCATACAAAGGGTTTGTGGTCTGGCACCTGTTATGGAGCAATTTGGGCGTGCGCCCGTTGCGCTCCGCGCTGAGCGTCGCGGCGCTCGCCCTTCAAGTGTTTCTCGTTCTGTTGATTGCGGGCCTGACGTCGGGCGCATTGGCCGACTGGCGCACGCGCGCTGAGGGCGTGGGCGCCGACATCATCGTGCAGCCGCCCAACTCGTCCATTTTTTTTGCGTTTTCCAGCGCCGTCATGCCCGAGTCCCTCTCGGAAAAAATTGCGAGCTTGCCGGGAGTCGACGAAGTGGCGCCGGTGCTGATCGTCGTCGATCAGAAAAATTTGGGAGTAGTCTACGGTATTGATTACGACCGGTTTGCCGGCCTCAGCAAGGGCTTCACGTTTCTATCGGGCGGGCCATTCCACCAGCCGGACCAGGCCATCGCCGACGACCTCGCGGCGCAGTCTCGCAAGTTACGCGTAGGCCAAAGAGCGATACTTCTCGGCCATGAATTCACCATCTCCGGCATCGCGCTCCACGGCAAAGGGGCGCGTTTCTTCATTCCGATCAAGGCAGCGCAGGACATTGCGGGCGCGGATGGGCGCGTCTCGATGTTTTATGTGCGCAGCAAGGGCGACACCGAAGGCGCGCGGAACGAACTCGTCAAGCTGCTTCCCACCTACAAAATTCGGTCGATGGCGGAGTACAGCACGTTGATGAGTTCCTCCAACTTGCCGGAACTAAAGCCCTTTATTCGCTCGTTTGTCATGCTCGGGGTGGCCATCAGCTTTTTGGTCGTGCTCCTCACCATGCACACGATGGTGTTTGAGCGTACGCGCGACATCGGCGTTCTCAGAGCGCTCGGTTCCTCCCGCCTGGAAGTTTGCTGGATGATTTTGGGCGAGACGCTGGTAATGGTTGCGCTGGGCGTGATCTGCGGATTGCTTTGCACGTACAGCGTCGTCGCGATTTTGCACAGGACGTCGCCCACGCTTCAAATTGCCATCGAGGGCGGATGGATTGTCCGCGCAATCCTGCTGACGATTGGCGGAGCGATTGCCGGCGCGATGTATCCCGCCCTGCGCGCGGCGCAAAATGATCCGGTGGACGCGCTCGCCTATGAGTAATCTGAGCTTCTGACCATTCCCAAAACCACGTATCTATTTTGCACAGGTGCGCAACCCGGCGCGCAAATTTAATTGCGCCCCTGCGATTAATTCTGATACAAGGGGGACCGGTCCACTTCTCGGACACTTTTGCAAATGGAGATTCATCTCTACACGGAACCCGGCTGTGGTGCGTGTGTCGAGGCGAAGAGCTTCCTGCAGTCACGGGGGATCTCCTTTGAAGAGCGGGACGTTCGCGCCAACCCCGAATACCTGCGTATTCTTACGGACGATCTCGATAGTTGCACCTTGCCGACACTCGTGGCAGGCGATACGATTATTACCGGCTTTGACCGGGAGGAATACCAGCGCCTGCCGGTATAATCGTCACGAAAAAACTTCGTTGAACCGAGAATGCCGATTTGCGGAGATCGGCCGATCGCTATTCAGGCCATGAATCGAATGCTGGAAAGGGGCAAACGTTTATGAAACTGAGACAGATGGTTGTAATGCTCGCTACGCTCGCCTTGGCGGTGCCGCTTGCGGCGCAGATGTTCGGGCCCAGGACTCCCACCCTGAGCGGAATTTGGCATCCCGTCGTGGGAACCGGTGCGGCCTACGAGATCACGAAAGATGGGAAGAAAAGCCAGATGGAAATCATCATCGTAGGGAAGGAAGATGTGGACGCCAAGCCGGCTTTCTGGCTGGAGATGGCGATGACGGATCAGCGCACTTCCCAACCCGTGTATGTGAAAAGCCTCATGTCGGTAAGCGAAAACACAATAACTTCCACGCGCATGGTCATTCAGATGTCCGGACAGGATCCGATGGAAATGGACATGAACACAAATCCCATGGGCCGTGGGATGAAACAAACTACCCCCGTCACTATCGCGGACAAAGCGGAAATAGTTGGGACGGACACGGTAACGGTCCCTGCCGGCACATTTAGCTGCACGCACTACCGGATGAAGGATGGAACCGGGGAAGCATGGGTTTCCGACAAAGTGAGTCCGTGGGGCCTAGTAAAATCTCAGGACAAGGATTCTTCCATGGTCCTGGCCAAAGTCATCACCGACGCCAAGGATCACATCACCGGCACGCCCAAGAAATTTGACCCGATGCAAATGATGCGCGGGATGGGCCAGCAGGGCCAGCAAGCTCAGTAAGTTGGCTGGCTTCAATCGATTCGGTCTTCGTGTGAGCGTTCCGGGCGCCTTATCCCTGTCTGGAAATTCGGTGAGGCGCCCGGATTCATTCATGCCTTTCTAAGGCGCTATCCCGTCCCGCTCCGATGCGAAAAATGAGAAGGAGATTTGATGCCCCCTCTCGGCAGCAAATTTTATTCCGCCCGGATACTCGAACGGCGCGAAATTTCCGATGATCTATGGACTTTTCGTGTGGATCCGGGCGGGGAATTCCCCTATCGTTCGGGCCAGTATGCAACCTTGGGCGTCGTTACGCCCGAAAAGCACCACGAGCGCCCTTACTCGATTGTTTCCGCCCCTCACGAGAAGTATCTGGAGTTTTTCTTTGAGTTGGTCCGGCACGGCCAAGTAACGCCTCGGTTTCACAATTCCCGGGTGGGTGACGAGATCACACTGCGAAAAACCGCCAAAGGGAATTTTACGCTCGACCTTTCCGGTGGACGCGCCAACCATTTTCTGGTTGCCACGGTGACGGGAGTCGCGCCTTTTGTCAGCTATGTCCGGTCGATGTATCACGAGTGGGAAACCGCAAAATCCAGCGGGACGCCCAGACTGTTTATAATCGAAGGCGCAAGCCGCTCTTGGGAGCTGGGCTATTCCGCCGAACTCGAAAAAATCGCCGGCGAAGTTCCCTGGTTGACCTATGTTCCCACTGTCAGCCGCCCATGGGAGGACGATGGATGGAGCGGCGAAACAGGCCGAGTGGATGACCTGATCCGCAAGTATTCCGACATGTGGAGTCTAACGCCGGGAAATTCGAAGGTCTATCTGTGCGGCCACCCGAACATGATTGAAAATGCGAGAGGCATCGTCAGGCGCCGGGGTTGGCAACAGAATGCCATCCAGGCGGAGGCATACTTTGTCCCTCCGCGCCAAGACTACGCGGAAGAGCCTGAAGACTGACAGGCAGCAGGATTCAACGGCTAAATCGCGGGTCGCGGATTACCAGCGTTCGTGCTTGAAGTAGATGACTCCCAGGGCCGGCATTCGTATTTGAATCGAATAGGGATGGTTGTTCCACGGAATTGCCTCGGCGTGCACGCCGCCCAGATTGCCCACGTTGGTCCCGCCGTATTTCTCCGCATCGGTATTCATGATTTCACGGTAAAAGCCCGGATCGGGCACACCCACGCGGTAGGTCTCTCGCTGAACCGGCGTAAAATTAGCGACCGCTACGATGAAATCGCCAGGATCCCTCGCTCGCCGCAGGAAGGACAAGACGCTCGAATCCGAGTCGGTGCAATCGATCCATTCAAATCCGTGCCAGTCAAAATCCACCTGGTGAAGGGAAGGCTCGTTCCGGTAGATCGCGTTCAAGTCCGCCGTGAGAGTCTGAAGGCCGAGGTGAGTATCGTAGTCGAGCAGGTGCCATTCGAGACTTGCTTCCGGGTTCCATTCTCCCCGCTGTCCGAATTCGCCGCCCATGAACATCAGTTTCTTGCCGGGATGCGCGATCAGGTAGCCGAAAAACAGGCGCATGTTCGCGAACTGCTGCCACAAGTCGCCTGGCATTTTGTTGATCAGCGAGGCCTTGCCGTGAACGACCTCATCATGGGAGAGCGGGAGCACAAAATTTTCCGTGAACGCATACAGCATCGAGAAGGTCATCCGGTTGTGGTGGTACTTCCGGTAGATCGGGTCGACGGAGAAATAGCTCAGCGTGTCGTTCATCCAGCCCATATTCCATTTCAAACTGAAACCTAATCCACCCAGGTAAGTGGGACGGGAAACCATCGGCCAGGAAGTGGACTCTTCCGCGATAGTCAGCACGCCGGGATGGCGCGCGTACACGACTTCGTTCAATCGTTTAATGAATGCGATGGCCGCGAGATTCTCGCGCCCGCCGAATTCATTCGGAATCCACTCGCCTTCGCGCCGCGAATAATCGAGATACAACATGGAAGCAACGGCGTCCACGCGCAAGCCGTCGATGTGATACTTGTCGATCCAGAAGAGCGCGTTGGAAATCAGGAAATTCTGAACTTCGTTGCGACCGTAATTGAAGACCAGCGTGCCCCAGTCGGGATGGCGGCCCTGGCGCGGGTCCGCGTGTTCGTACAAATGAGTGCCGTCAAATTCGCCGAGGCCGTGGCCATCACTCGGAAAGTGGGCAGGAGTCCAGTCCAGGAAGACGCCGATCCCCGCCTGATGAAACCGGTCGACAAATGTCATGAAGTCATCGGGCGATCCGAACCGGCTGGTCGCGGCGAAATATCCAAGCGTCTGGTATCCCCATGAGCCGTCGAACGGGTGCTCCATCACAGGCATGAGTTCCACGTGCGTATAGCCCATCCGCTTCAAATAAGGAATCAGCTGATCGGCCAGCTCGCCGTAGGATAGCCAGCGGCTATTCTCTTCGACTTTGCGCCGCCAGGAACCGAGATGGATCTCGTAAACGGAGATCGGCGAGGACAGCCAATCATTCCGCGATCGCCATTCGATCCACCCCGAATCGTTCCATATGTGGTGGTCCAGGCGGGCGACGATCGAGCCCGTGTTGGGACGCAGCTCCGAGCGGAATCCGTAGGGATCGCTCTTCAATAAGGGATGCCCGCCGGACAAGGGCCGAATCTCGTACTTGTAGACGGCGCCCTCCGCGAGTTCAGGAACGAACAATTCCCATACGCCCGACGGCCCGCGATTCCGCATCGCATGCGTGCGCCCGTCCCACTGATTGAAATCTCCCACAACGCTCACGCGCATCGCATTGGGAGCCCACACGCCGAACTGCACTCCCGCCACGCCGTCGACGACCACGGGATGCGCGCCCATCTTTTCGTATTTCTGGTAATGCGTCCCCTCGCCCATCAGATACAAATCGAAATCGGAAAGCAGCGGAGGAAATGCGTACGTGTCATGGACCTCTCGCGCCGGCTGGCCCTCTTCCGCGACTCTCCACCGATAGCTGTCCGCTGAAATCGGCAAGTGCGGATAGATCGGCAAGACAGCCTCGAATAATCCTTCAGGGGATATGCGCCTGGCGGCAATTGTGTCGGAGCGCTCTTTTAAAGTGACGGAGACTTGCGTCGCTCGCGGGAAAAAGCCACGCGCCACCAGGCGTTTTTCTTCGCCTTCCTCCACGATATGCGGCCCAAGCAAGCGAAATGGGTCGCGGTTCTCCGCACGCAACAGAAGCGCGATATCGCGCTCGAACTCGCTCACCGGCTCGGTTTCGGCCGGCAGCTCTCCGGATGATGGCCTTGCGACGCTCAATGCAGTTCCCCCCAGTAAGGGCCTGGCCCAACGAGGCATTCATTCTATCAGGGTACCGCCCTAGAGGAAGGGTTCATTGGCGAATCTGGCCCAGGGGACTGTCCTGGCCTCCAGGCGTGTTAAGTGTGAGCAAAATGCTTCCTTTCATGGGCATAGTTAGAAACTGTTGTTCACATTATTTCAGGCCCCATGCCTTGCAGTCAGCTAACCTGTGTAGAATCAGTGCGTTAATTGGTTACCTTTATGGCACATCGCTTGCATTGTTTTTGTATGAATGCGCTCCCGATTGCTTGCCGCAGACCTTCCGGAGGCCGCTCAACTTAAGGACCCGGGGTCAACTATGAGAAGCCACAACCGACTGCTCTACAGCTCAGCTAGAGTACTCATTATGTGCGCCACAGGTCTCTTCCTCAGTGGCACGCCGGCGCGGGCGCAGGAATCCCTTTCTGGAACTTATAAATGCGTAAGCGTTGAGATCGCTGGAAATACGCACCATTGCTCGGCCCCATCCATCGAGATGTATTCGGACGGGAGTTATCAGATCCTTGCCGAGCACGGTACATACGAAATTTTGAAAGGACACTGGCTGGTCCTTTCCGCCGCCAAGAATCACGGAAGGGCGCGCCTCGACGGCAACAAAATGATTATTTTCGAGTTTTTCTCCGGCGGCAAAAAAAGCAAGATCACCTATCGCCGAAAATATCAGCGGCCTCCAGCCTGGGTTTCCGGCTAGGACGAAGTATCCGCGAAACAATTGCTCACAGTGATGACTCGGCTTTGGTTTATGTAGCGGCCGTCCGCCGCGGCGGACGGGCATCGGCTTGATCCTTGCATGTCACGGCTCGACACAATAAACGATCAGTTGTTCGCCATCGAAACACTTCAGAGATATACCCCACGCTGTTCCAGAATGGCATTTCTTTAACCGATTCGCTTGTATGAGTTTACAAGCATCTGACTTGGGTCATCTTCTCGCCCATTGGAATCCCAGTTGCCTTTATCCAAAGCGTGTGGCCAACGAAATAGCAGGGAATCGTCGGGCCAAACGAGGGGAACAAGGGGGGAATATGTCAGTGACTATGTTGCAGAGCCGCGAAGTCGAAGAAAGCGCCGAACAGAAATTGTGGCGAGCCGTGATCGCCACCACCGTGGAAGAATGGGTGAGCGGCCCGCTGCGCCGAAAGCGTGAAGCGGAACAGTTCTTGTTCAGTGACAATCAAGATTTTCAAACTGTTTGCTTTTCCGCGGGAATCAATCCAGAAAATCTACGAGGCCGCCTGGAAAAAATTCGCGCGCGTCAAATAGCCGAAGCACAAGAACGCGCATCGCGAAACTAATTCTCGCCGCCGAAATTGTGCGCCTCGTTTGACGAACCACTCCCCTTCCGCTATCATGCAATCGCGGGGTGGAGCAGTCTGGTAGCTCGTCGGGCTCATAACCCGAAGGTCGTTGGTTCAAATCCAACCCCCGCAACCAATTCTTTGAAATCGAAGGCCGGGTCCAGACGCCCGGCCTTTTTGTTTTCGGGCCTTTTCAAATGGGGTACGATTGACAGCCTCATCCTCTCTGCGCAAAGATGCAAAACCCAGATGAAGCGATGAGTCAAGGATTGTTGAACGAATTATTTCCTCGCGTGAACCAGTTCAATTAGGGACCTTCTTTCGGCCCGTGTCGCCAGAGATGAGTGTGCCGTCTGAGGTTTGGAGGAGAAGGCAGACTGATCACGCCATGACGATCGACATCCACCCTCACGTGATCAGCAGCGATACGGAGCGCTATCCGAACGCTCCGCTCGGCGGTCACAAATCCGACTGGTCGCGCGAAAGACCCGTAAGCGTGGAACGGATGATTGCGGCGATGGATCAGGCGGGCATTGCGAAATCGGCTTTGGTACAGGCTTCTACTTGTTACGGTCACGATAATTCGTATATTGCTGACGCTGTCGCCGCCCACCCAAACCGTTTCACGGGTGTTTTTTCGGTAGATGTTCTCGCACGTGACGCTCCCGAAAAGATCCAACATTGGGTAGGCCGCAACCTGACCGGAATGCGTTTATTTACGGCGGGCAGCACGATGCCGAATCAGGCGGACTGGGTTGACGATTCGCGATCGTTTCCGGCTTGGGAGTGCGCGAGTGATTTCGGAATCCCCGTGTGCATGCAAATGACGGTGAAGGCGCTTCCGCAGCTCATCGGCATGCTGGAGCGC
Organism: Verrucomicrobiia bacterium; assembly: GCA_035604385.1. Taxonomy (GTDB): domain Bacteria; phylum Acidobacteriota; class Terriglobia; order Acidiferrales; family UBA7541; genus Palsa-360. Next base: position 17,363 of record DATNIO010000229.1, read on the forward strand.
TTTCCGAAAGTTCGAGTGATTTTGGATCATTTGGCAAAGCCAGCTTTATCGGACGGACCTCCTTACGCGGGCGCGACCGGTGTCTTTCGACTGGCCGATTACAAGAACCTCTACTTGAAACTGACTCCGCGCACCGTCGCGGAAGCGCAAAACGGCAAGGCCACTCACGCGACTTTCTTTCCATTACTCGTATCGAAATTCGGGGCTTCGCGGATCGCCTGGGGATCGAACTATCCGGCATCGGAAGGAACGCTCCCGGAGTTACTCAAAGATACCCAAAAGGCATTGTCCGTGTTGTCGCATGAAGATCGCGATTGGATCTTCGCCGGGACTGCGCTAACTCTTTATCCCGCGCTGGCCGGGAAGTAGAGGAAAATCGATGACCGAAACACGGCTCCCGCTGACTCCGCGCGCGCGTTCCTCGTACAAACATCTCTCCTTCCAGATCTTGCTTGCGCTGCTGTTGGGCGCAATCGTCGGCCATGTGTGGCCCGAACGCGCCGATTCGTTTAAGCCTCTGGGTGACCTTTTCATCAAACTCGTGCGAATGCTCGTAGCGCCCATCATTTTCTGCACGGTCGTTCACGGCATCGCTAGTGTTGGCGAAGCCAAGAAGGTCGGCCGCATTGCGGTTAAATCGCTGATTTACTTTGAGGTAGTGACGACGATCGCTCTCATCCTTGCCTTGCTTCTCGTTAACTTCTGGGCGCCCGGCGCCGGTATGCATGTCGATTTGAAGGCTGTCGCCGATATCGGCGTGAAGGTCCCCGCCAAGCCGGTCAGCTTCGGCCAGTTTTTACTTAGCCTGGTGCCTGCAAGCGCCGTAGGAGCCTTCGCCGACGGCGAAGTTATTCCGGTGCTGTTCTTCTCCCTGATGTTCGCCTTCGGATTGCTCGCTCTGGGCTCGAAAGGGAAGCCGCTTGTCGACGGGATTCACTCGATCACGCAGGTGCTGTTCAAAATGATCGGGTTTGTAATGTACGTCGCTCCGATCGGCGCGTTCGGGGCGATCGCATATACAGTCGGCAAATTCGGATTGTCTTCGCTCCTGGCTCTGGGAAAACTGGTCTCGGAGTTCTATGTGTGCTGCTTGCTGTTTGTCGCGATTGTGTTGACGCCGATCGCATACGCTGCCGGCGTAAATATTCTGCGATTGATCCGCTATTTCGCGGCCGAACTGCTGATCGTCGTCGGAACGAGTTCCGGCGAATCCGTGTTTCCAAGCGTAATGGCCAAACTGCAGCGGCTCGGTGTGGAGGAATCCGTTGTCGCGCTGGTGCTGCCCACGGGTTACTCCTTCAACCACGACGGGACGTGCCTGTATTGGGCCACGGTCTCGGTGTTTCTCGCTCAGGCCGTCGGAATTCATTTGTCGATTGGCCAGCAGTTGGCGCTCCTCGCGATCATGCTGTTTACGTCAAAGGGCGGCGCCGGGGTCGCCGGTTCGGCGATCGTCATTCTGGCGACGACGCTTTCGGCCACGGACGTGATTCCTGTCGCCAGCGTCGGACTCATTCTCGGAGTTCATAGTCTCTTGTCGTCCGCCTTTGTGCCGGTGAACGTTTTGGGAAACTCGCTCGCGACTATCGTGATTGGCCGCATGGAGCAGGCGGTTGATTTGCATACTCTGCAATCAGAGCTGCAAAGCGGTCCGGAACAGACTGCGCAAGCATCTACCCTTTAGGATTCACGGCGCGGAGGTTGCAGGTTACGCTGAGCGCAGATAAAGTAGTTTCGAGAGTTGGAGCTGTACATGAAAAGGACCGTCCCGATGGAATCTGCCTCTGCATCAATCGACGAGAAGATCAAGGAACTTGCGGACTGGCGCGGGAAGACGCTCGCGAAAGTGCGGGAGATCATACACGAGGCAGACCCTGAGATGGTCGAAGAGTGGAAGTGGGCCAAGCTGTCATCGCCGGGGACTCCTGTCTTTTCCCACGGCGGCATCGTCTGCACGGGAGAGACGTACAAGAACGTCGTCAAGATGACATTTGCCAAGGGAGCGGCGTTGAAGGACCCTTCAGGTCTTTTCAACTCCAGCCTCGACGGCAATGTCAGGCGCGCCATCGACATCCACGAAGGCGACAAGGTTGACGAGGCGTCCTTGAAGGATCTCATCCGCGCTGCAGTGGCCCTCAATCTCAAGGACAAGAGCAAGCCGAAGCCCCGGCAAGCAGGCAGAAAGCGGGCTCACTAGCTTCATTGCAGTTCGCGGCCATATCTCTTCCTGACCTGTCCCCCAACTCTGTACACGTCAGAATTACCACCCTCGCATTGCGAAACGAAACCCCAGCCCTTGCTCGGCAAGGATGTTGCACGCGAAAGCTCAAACGCATCTCGCAGCCGGCGCCCCGGCATTTGAAATGAGCTCCCGTGATATAAGTAGAAACCCAATGGCACGGCGTTCTTCCACTCCGCGCACTTCTTATGAATACTTCCGCGATGTTCCTCTGCGACGCCTGACGTTTCTGCTGCTCGCTATTTTTTGCCTTTTCGGAATGTTGGGATTCCTTATCGATCTGATAGAACTCCGCCAAAAGTCTTTGGCGGAGGTTCTCGTCTGGACGATTTTCACTGGTGGAATGGCCGTCTTCTACTTGCTTACGATCATCAGATCTCCGCGCTGGTTGCTCTTCCCGATCGCGATACACGTTGCAGGTTCCCTGTTGATTCGAGTACTGATCGTCCCTTCCGTGGCGGACTCCGCAGGCAAACCGATTGATGTAATCGGAATCAGGATGGCAGCCGTCGCCAGCCTGGCATTGAGCGTGCTCGCAGGGGGACTTTTCCTCCAATTTATCCGGAGTGAAGGCCGCCGCGCCGTCCGGCTACAAACGGAATTGTCCGTGGCGCACGGGATTCAGAAAACACTTGTTCCCGTCATTGAAAAAACGGCAATCGGTTGCGAATTCTATGGCGTATCAGTTCCCAGCGACAAAGTTGGGGGCGACCTTGTTGATGTAGTGGAACTAAAAGAGGGACAGATCTTCGCCTACGTTGCGGATATTGCGGGGCACGGTCTGCCTGCCGGGATTCTGATGGCCATGTTTAAGACGGCGGCACGGACGCAGCTCATGGATTCCCCTCGACTCCCGGCATTCCTCGAACGTCTCAATGAAGTCTTGCCGCAGGTGAAAGAACCGGAAATGTTCGCCACGTGCGCGGCGATCCTCCTGAAACGGACGAATGCTCATTTCACCCTGGAATATTCGTCGGCAGGGCACCCACCAATTCTGATGGCAAGCCGTTCGTCTCAGTGCGTCGAGAGGTTGGCGGAACCCCAGTTCCCACTGGGCTTGGTTGCGTCTGTGAGCTATGCGAGCCGGGAATTGCAAGTGGAGCCTGGCGACCTCTTTTTGATTACCTCAGACGGAATCATTGAGACCCACGATTCTAAAGGCAGTGAATTCGGCATCGAACGTATTGAAGGTATCTTGTTGCAGGAAATTTCGTCGCCCTTGCCACAAATCGCCCGGAATCTCCTCTCGGCCGTGAGCGCCTTCGGAAACCAGGCTGACGACCAGACGATCCTCCTGTTTCGAGTTCTGTTGTGAGATCGGAACGGTTAAAGCCAGCCCATTGCAAGTGCGTCCATTTCAGTTTTTGAGGTTTTCCAGGAAATTACAGGTCGACAGGATTTAGCGAGCCACAGGCTCCTACTATCTCCAACCGAGGGCTATTTGACTCCGCCAGTTACAGGATTGGCAACCTCCTTCTTATATTCCTCCATCTCCTCCGGCGCACAGAGGATCTCCCCCATATCGAAATCGGCCGGCAGCAGGTGAAAAATCAACTTGTCCGCAGCCACCCAGGGTTTGGTGTAGAACTTCGGGTCGTCAATGGTTACGGTGAGCTCCAAAATCTCGCGGCTTGGCCGGTGAAACCGTTCCACCACCCGCAACTGGTCGCTGTGCGGACGGCCCGCATTATCCAGCCAGGTTTTGTCATTCAGCCCAATTGTTTCGACCACAAACGTGTAGTCGTCCTCCCAGTGGCCAACCGAATACCCGTAGTATCTGGGGACGGTATCCTTGGGGAGTTCCCGCCCATCCGTCCAGATGGTGCGGAACACGTTGTAAAATTGATTTAGCCAAAGCACGTAGTTCGGTGTCTGAACGATCGCCATCGTTTTTAAATTAAACAAATCCGAGCGCGGGAACCCGACCGGGTTGCAGGAGTGCACCGGGTCGTTCACCAGCCCAATTTCAGCTTGCTCTTCTCCCTCTCCCGCCTTGTTGGCCATGCGCGCTGCCTTGCCCAAAGGCGTGTAAGGCACATCCGGCAAATGCCGCGCGTCATCCGGGAATCCCTTTGCACCCTTTGCCTGGGTGCCCCCCTCTGAAGATCCATCCCATGTGCCGGATAGGTCGCGGCGCGGCGCAGGTTCTGACTTTCTGCCGGCGTATACGGACTTATTTTCCGGCAAGGGCGTATCCCACTTATCGCGGTGCAACCACCAGTCTTGCTTCTGAGCGTCTGTTGACTGCTTCGGAGGATCGGATTGAGCACGCGAAATGCGCGGGAACATCAGGATGATCAACGCTGCTACCAGCGGAATGGTCCAGATCACCGCATGTTTTTGCATTTTGGAAATCCCCCGCAGATTTTAGCTGGAGCCAGCCACGGACACCCACACTACGCTGCCGCACATTCCGGAGCAAACCTGTCGAGCTGTTCGCTCTTCCCTCTGGGCGTTTCGCCTAAATGGTATTTCTAGTGGTCGCTTTCAAAACCGTGCCATCGCTCAGCGTGACCTGCCTGATGCGACCGACGGGCGTGCCGTTCTTGCTTGGCATCAAGTCAATCGTGATTTCATCCCCGGTTTTCAATGCAGTGCTGCTCCAACCAATTCGGAGCATGTCCACCGGGCCGCTGGCTTCTGTAACCCAATGCTGCACTTCACCCTTGTCGTCTTTCACGTCGAACTTCAGGAGGCAATGGGGATTAGCCCAAAGCCATTGTGTAACGGTCCCCTTGAGAGTAATCGTTTTCTCGTAGTCGTACGACGCGTTTCCGTGGTGCGCAAACACCGGTGCGGAAACCGTGAAGACGCCAACCAGCAAAAACAATATTGAAAGAAACGTTTTTCTCACAGCATCCCTCCAGAACTTCCCTGGTTGATGGCAACTTAGCTTATGTCGCCTTCCGGTACAAGACGAAATGTAACACGATGTCCCGGGAACGAATAATCGGGAGATCTATCTGTATAGAGGCGCTAAATATTTTTTCAGCCGTATGGCTCCGTCGACGAAACCTGCTCAACCGGAATCCATTTCAGTCTTTGCGGTTTTCCTCCACATTGGCGACGTAGAATGAATTAGAGCAAACGACTCATGCGTATCCTCACGGTTGAAGACGATTCCCCAAATCTATCGCTTCCGAGATATTTTTTGGGTACACTCCCCTCCTATCCATCGCTATTAATCGTACGCTTATCTTGGATTCTGCATTCTAGGCTCGCAAAATTCTACTGAAGGTTGAGTGGCTGAAGACTAACCTGCGGATGGCTGGCACATGGCTTTCCCGATAAGCGTAGGCGTTGTTCCGGAATCGAGGAGGTGGTTTGTGAAAGGTAAATTCTTAACGGCTTTTGTTCTGGTCCTTGCTATTTCAATTGTTTCGGTCCCGGTATTCGCACACCACGGCACCGCGGCATATGACATGACGAAAACCGTCACTCTCAAGGCGACGATTACCCAATGGGTTTGGTCCAATCCCCACTGCGTGCTCATGTTCGACGTAACAGATGACCATGGCCAGACGGTGCAGTGGACCGCGGAGACCGAAAATCCATCCTCCATGATTCACCAGGGCTGGACCAGGCAGTCCCTGAAGACCGGGGACCAAATTACGATCAGTGTTTTCCAGGCCAAGAATGGCAAGCCCATCGGGCGCATCGTGGAGGTCCTGCTCTCCAATGGCCAAAAGTTGCCCGGACGTGGACTCCAAGGCCCCATCAAAGCGGAGGATTATCCCAAACAGTGAGGGATCGCTCAGGCCGATCTAATCTGATTGCCTCAGGGGTGCCTTCATCTCGATGTTGAATCCAAGCCTGAAATTTGGAGTATAGAAAGGGTTCCCGCTATGCGAAAGCGCCTTGTTGCTCTGGAGATCGTATTGACAGCGTTGGCATTCTCACCGATTGCGCGCTGCGAGCCCATGCCGCCGCAATCAGGAGCAGTGAAGGGTCAGGAGGCAGCCCCTGCTGCCCCGGCTCCTTCCGATTTCGACGGATGGGGACGGCCGGTAACCGGCCCCCCTAAGGGTCAGAAGTCAGCTCCTGCTCCACGGCATGACATTTCTGGAATTTGGGAACCAGGTGAAAATCCGCTCCATGTGCTCGGCGTACTCGGAGCGAGTGCAATGCCGGAAGACGGCAAGCCGGAACATCAGCCGCCCTACACTGCCTTGGGGCGGGAAATGTTGAACCGCACCAAGCCGAGTAGTGGAGCGAGAAGCGTTCTCCCAGCGGAAACAAACGATCCCGTATTTGCCTGTGAACCCCAGGGAATGCCCCGCGAAGACCTCTACGAATTCAGAACGACGCAAATCGTTCAGACGCCTGTCAGCGTGTTAATGCTGTACCAATTTAACCGGGTGTGGCGGGTCGTCTGGACGGACGGGCGAGAAGTCCCTCAAGATCCCGACCCGCGGTGGTACGGCTACTCGGTAGGGAAGTGGGTCGATGATTCCACGTTCGTCGTGCAAACCACGGGAACCGATGAGAGAACATGGGTCGATCGAGCCGGCCGGCCGCACAGCGGCGATCTGCGCGTGGAGGAGAGATTCCACCGCGTGGACCATGACCACCTGGAATTGACGGTAACGATCGACGACCCGAAAATGTATACCAAACCCTGGGTAGCCGTTGACAAGTTACCTTTCTATTTGCAGCCGCCCACTTTCGATATTCGCGAGATGATTTGTTCGCCCTCGGAAAACGCGGCATATAACAAATTAGTCGGCGATACCGCCAGCGACAAAGACAGCAAGTAGAGCCGGCAGCGAAGATCGCCCTCCATTGAACCATTCATTTGTTATTCGCCTACACCATCGATTCGATGCGTCGATCGGGGATGAACCAAATCATTGCAATCACAACGTAGAGCACGATTGCAATCCATGGGTGCACGAAGGCCAGCGGAATTGCCAACACGTAAATCAACAGAGACATCTTGCTTTTGGTGTCACTGCCGACGGCGCGAGCCAGTTTTGAATTTGGGCCATTGCATTTGATGATCGCCCGCTCGAGCAGAATGTACGATATGGAGCACAAAACCAACACGACGCCATAGGCGGCCGTCGGCGAAGGGGCGAAATGCGCTTCGTCCATCCAGCGGATCACGAATGGCACGAGCGACATCCAGAACAGAAAGAACAGATTGGCCCATAGCACCATGCCATTGACCCGTTCGGTCACGTGGAGCATGTGGTGATGGTTATTCCAAAAAATGCCGACGTTGGCGAAGCTGAGCGCATAGGCGAGGAACACCGGCAGCCCGGACCGGAGCGAGGCAAAATCGGCGCCCTGCGGCGCTTTTATGTCGAGGACCATGATGGTGATGATGACGGCAATCACTCCATCCGTGAAAGCCTCGAGCCGTTGTTTACTCAATTTCGGCCTCTATCTTTTTTCATTCGCCGCCGCTAGGGACACTTGTTCTGAATATTCGTCTTGGCGGCAATCTTGAAACATGCTTGGTCAAAGTAAACTTGCTTTGCTGTTTGTTGGTACATCAAGATGGTTTTCTTGCCGTTGGCGGCGCCCTCCGAAATAGCGGTGCGGCGCACGAACGAAATCGATGGCGGGCCGCCTGCTAGAGCTTCTTTCAAGATGCGTCCCTTCAGCTCGCCTTTGCTGGCAATATTAAATCCAAGAATTTGCGCGAACGTGGGCGCGATGTCCGCATTGCTGATTGGTGCTTGATCCACGAACTGCTTCTTGAAGTCCGGTCCAATCGCTGCCATGAAGTTGAAAGTATTCCCTCGTCCGAAACTGCCGTGCATCCCCTGGCCTTGCTGCAACACATAATCCGCGATCTCCACTTCACTCATGATCGGCTCCTTGGGATCAGTGGAAAAGGTTTTAAAAGTGACGGCGAGCGTTGGTGTTGGGGTTAGCGATGAACCGATCAGGCGAATGGTGCTGGAGGGCAGCGCCCCGGACACATTCTTGTATTCATCGTCGGCGAATATCCCGCCAACATAATCCTGCCGCGCCAGGAAGGCGACGATCCTTCTCACGAGGTCGGAATCATGAGCGGGAAGATAGATCAGATCGGAGCCTCCATTCGCGGCGACGACGACCTTCGCATCCGTTTCTTTCGCGATCCTGCCTGTGCCGCCGATCAATCCGTTGCCTCCAACCGGGTGCTGGCGCAGGTTCGGGAGCTGTTGAACAGCAGACGGGTCCACTGGCTCGAAGATTTTCTTGCCATCTGGACCGTCAATCTGGCTGTCGGGATCGAAGAGCGGGAGCCCCAATTCATGGGCGAGGTCAATCGAAACAAAGCCCACGGGCAGAAATCCAGTGTTGACCTCTTGCCGGCCCTGGGCGTCCTTGTAGATCCACTTCGCTGCATAGCTCGTCGTCACGTGCCCCGCGGCATCAATGTCATGCTTGCTGATCGTCGCGAAGCCGTGATCCGCGGTCAGAAAAATGTCGGTGTTAGCAGCAAGCTGGGGATCGCTGTTGATGTAATCCAGGATCTGCCTCAGGTTGTTATCCGCATTTTTGAGCGCCGCCTTTGAAGTCGGCCCGTTGATGCCTGGGATCAGCCGGTTCAAACTGTCGCCCTGAAAGTGCTGTGTTCCGTCCGGATCGCGCGACCAATAGAGCAGCGCGAATGGCTTTCCACTTTTAACGAACATCGGCAAGATCACTTTGGATGTGGCGTCAGCAAAATACGCTTGCTGAACGTAATTTGGGTCTTTTGTTCCAGGGGTCATGTTGTTTCCTGTGGGTTGGTTGCGGACCGGCGTGGTCGTGGGGAGTCCCGCGTTTACGAGAGCCGATGAGACTTCTGGTGCAAGCGGTACGCCATCTGGATTGCCCGTCCCATCATCGATGATGATCGTCTGAGGTATCGCGAATCCTCCATTCACAGGATTCAACTGGCTTACATCCTGGATCGCGGCGGGCCCCATTTTCCCCACGATCGCAGTGCTGAACCCATGCCTGCGCGCCGCGGCAAGCAATGTTTCTTCGTTCAAATAGTTTCCGCCGAATTGGGCGTCCAGATCGCCAAGGACTCGATTATTTTCGATGTAAGGCGCGTAGCTTCCGGGCGGCCGGCCGAAGTTTCCGTCGATGAACACCGGATGCCCAATATAGATCTGATTGCTGTAATCGCCGGTGTCGCCAAGGTAGTGCCCCGTGGCGATGGCGGAAGCATTGGCGGTAGTAAAGGTCGGAAAAAGAGAGTGGCTGTTTGCAAAGTTGACCCCATGATTGCGAATCCAAAACATCGTTGGCGAATCGTCAGCGTTGACGGAACCAGCTCGCAATCCATCAAAAACAAATATCACAATATTTCGGTCGCGAACGCCGGCAGGCTTCTCCTGCCCGGAGATAATTGCAGAACAAACAGGCCATACCGCGAGGGCCACGACGCACCATACCAATCTCTTTTTCATTCCGAGTCCTATCCAGCGTGAGCACATTTGTCACCGCTCGAAAATCGAAGGCGCTCCAAACTTTGTGTTCATGGAAGCTCGGACATTCTGCTGCGGCACGGAGTCGTCTGCAAGATTTGTTTAGGCATGGGCGTCTGGAGGGCGCTTTTATAAAGTGTTCGTAAAGCTGACCTGAGACAAAATCTTCAGAATCCATTGCCCTGGACTCATTCTGGACCTTAATATAAGTGCCTTGTGTTCAGTAATGTGCCTGGAATCTAGTATTTGGAACGGAATCCGAAATCACCATCCGTGTCGCGAAAAAATAATACATCAATGCCTGTATGTACTTTGGTCTCTGTATCCTATAGCTTCTTCCATGCGTTCTTCGGAGCCCAGCCATTCCTATACGCCTTCTAGTTGCGGACGACCACGAAATTGTGCGCATGGGTGTGCGCGTTCTGTTTTCCGGCAGCGATCAGTGGGAGATCTGTGGGGAGGCGCAAGACGGCGCCGAGGCGATTGCAAAGGTGAAGGAACTATCTCCCGACGTTGTGATTCTTGACCTGACGATGCCCGTTATGGGTGGCTTTGATACGGCTAAGCAAATCCGTCGACTTGCCCCCACGACCAGGATCATATTTTTCAGCATGCATGAAACGCCGACAACTGCCCGTCTGGTTGGCGCGGATGCTTTCGTATCGAAGGCCTCGGCCGCACTGGAACTGCCCCGGACGATTATTCAAGTCCTGGGACGTGACGAACCCCCGCAATCCCTCGCTTCGCATTACCTGGACTGATTCGCAATTTTGAGTTTTCCTGCATTCGGAGGCGCAGTCCAGGAATTGAGCTATAATCCCCGCCAGAATTTTGATCCGGTTTGGGACCGAAGGTTCTTTCGCGAAGACGTTTTCATCGGAGACGGCCTTGTGAGGATCCCATTCGGAAAATATTTTTGCGGGATTGTGCGTAAAGATCCGCACGAGCGGCAATTGAGCAGCAGGAATGTTCATAGTATGCACTCAGATTTCCAGCTCAATTCGGAAGGAGCGTTTCGATATGGCCGGCACGAATTGGATCCGTAGTTTGCAAATGTTGCTCTTGGGCGCGATGCTGGGTGGTCTTTTCTTTTCATCGTGGGGGCATCCAACTGCCGTTGCACAGCAAAATAGTCCGCAAGCCAATCCCGCGACGTTGCAGTCGGATGTCGCACATCTGAAAGACATCACTCCGCCAAACTCTCATCCCATGGTTGAGGTAGGGATGTTCGCCGCCAATCTCTGGTTTGCCGGAGAGAAGCAGAATTGGCCCCTAGCCGGTTACTACCTGAACGAAACGCGCAACCGCATCCGATGGGAAGTGCACCTGAATCCCGGTCCCAAAGGCGCCGACGGCAATCCGGTGGATATGCAATCGATCTTCGACGGAATTGACAACGGCACCTTGCCCACGGTACGCAAAGCGATCGAAATGAAGGATAGCAAACAATTCGCGGTGGCGTATAGGAACTTGCTCGAGGATTGCTATTCTTGCCACAAAGCGGCTGCCCGACCGTACCTGCGCCCCATGGTTCCGGTTTCCGGCGCGCAACCCATCATCAACCTCGATCCTGCGGCTACTTGGCCGCAATAGGTGAACGATGCCTTATAGTTTTTCCCGGATTTTTGAAGAAGTCACCGGCCGCAAATTCGAGAATCGGCCCGTGTTCGATCCTCCCAGACTGACTCCGCTGCGAAAGCCCATTGCCGAGTCCACGATTGGTCTGTTCGCGAGTTGCGGCGCCCAACTACCGGAAGACCCGTTAATGGGTGAAACGGAGGACATTTCGTTTCGCCTGATTCATCGTGACACGCCCATGTCGCGGCTTGTGATTGCGCACAAGACGAAAGTTCGCAAGTGGGCTGTCGAAGACCTCAACGTCGCGTTCCCTCTGGAACGCATGAGAGAACTGGAATCCGAGGGCGCGTTCATGCGGCTTTCCCATATTGCTGTGTCCATGGTTGGCTCGATCCAGCGCTACACGGAACTTGTCGAACAAACCGTCCCGGCGATCAAGCAGATCTACGATTCGCAAGGCGTTGACCTGGTATTTCTCTTTCCGTTTTGTCCGGCTTGTCATCGCGCCACGACCGTCATTGCAAGAGCGCTCGAGGCTCGCGGGCTTCCAACACTGAGCATGAGTGTGCTTCTCGAATCCGCCGAAGAAGCAAAGCCTCCGCGAACGTGTTTTCTGGATTTCCCCCTCGGCTGCCCGGCGGGAAAACCGCACGAAGCCGAACAGCAGCGCGAAATCCTGCGCACCGCTCTCAAGTTGGCGCCCGACTTCGATGGCCGGCCGTGGCACATCAAATCGTTGCCGTTCCAGTGGTCGCCGGACGGAAGCCGCGCATGGGAAGAGGAAGTCAGCGAACTATATCGAAACGGCGGCTTGAAGATCGTCATGGCGCACCGCGATGCGCATCAAGAGCGCGGTGAATCTCTGGTGGGACGCGAGCGCGAGTTTGCTATTCGGTGTAACTGCTGACCAACTTTTTCCCACTCCTCTTAATGCTGGCGAATACTGCTCCCGATGCAGTGGGTCTTGTGGCGCAGGCTTCCAGCCTGTGGGGGTTAGTCCTTCCAAGGACCAAACCTCACAGGCTGGAAGCCTGCGCCACTGGTTCTGCAGAGACACATTCGTATTGCACGAGGCGCGAAGCCGGGTGTACGTTAGCGCTCGATGAAAATTAAAATCGATGATCGCACATTGGAAAAATGCGCGGCGCCGGTTTCAACCGGCGTAGCCAGGCGGAAATTCCTAGCCGATTTGGGCGCACTCGGCGCCGCTGCGCTTCTTCCGGAAACACTCCTACGGGCGCAGTCGCCAGCCGTCGTTCCCGAGCGGCGATACCGAATTGATGTCCACAACCATTTTTCCGCGCCGGGATTTATTGCCGCCATTGCCTCGAGGAAGACGAACCAGCGCCCCTTGGAATTATGGACGCCCAGCAAGGCCGTCGAGGATATGGACAAGAGCGGTGTTGCGACGTCGATCGTTTCGACGAGCGAGCCGAGCGTCTGGTTCGGAGATAACGAAGCGGCGCGCAAACTCGCGCGGGAGTGCAACGACTACGGCGCGCGCCTTGTGGCGGATCATCCCGGCCGCTTCGGCATGTTCTCCACCGTCCCGCTGCCCGACGTCGATGGCTGCCTCCGCGAGATTGAATACAGCCAGGACACGCTCAAGGCCGACGGCGTGTGCATGATGACGAGCTACCAGGGAAAATATCCCGGCGACCCTGCGTTCGAGCCGGTGATGAGCGAACTGAATCGGCGCAAGGCTGTGGTTTTCTTTCATCCCGTGAAAGCGGAGTGCTGCAAAGATCTGCAACCGGAGTTGGCTCCGGCCTTGATCGAGTTGGGAACCGATACATCGCGAGCGATCGCCAGCATTATCTTCGACGGCACCGCTTCGCGCTATCCGGACATTCGATTCATCTTTTCCCACGGCGGCGGAACGATGCCCTACCTGATGACGCGATTCGGCGCGCTGGCGACGCGGCCCGACATCGCGCAGCGGCTGCCGAACGGCCTGCTCCACGAAGTGCAGAAATTGTATTACGACACCGCGAATTTTTATGGTCCGTACCCTTGGCCAACAATGTTGAAGCTGGTGCCCGTAGCACACATCCTGTTTGGCACCGATTTTCCGTTCTCCAGCGCGGGGGATGTTGCCAAGGGGCTGAACGAGGTCGGACTGAAGGCAAGCGACCTTCACGCCATCGAACGGGAAAATCCTTTGCAATTGTTCCCGCGGTTCAAGAATGTTTGAACGGAAGAATAATCCCACCGGCAAGCCTTTCAAACATCGCCGTGCGGGTGTATATTTCGCGATACGAAATTAAAAACCGGATATTTAAGATTAAGAATTGTTGCTCAAACGGGGGCCTTCCGTGAAAATTCGGTGTCTATCATTGGTCAAGCCGTTTCTATTCGCAATCGTGTTCGGCATCTTCGCACTTCACGGGCCAGCCGCGTTCGCTCAGGGCCAGGACCGTGCTCCGGAATATTTTCAGTCCGACATTCAATACGGCGCGCAGATTTTCGCCAATCAATGCACCGCATGCCACGGCACCTCCGGTGATCTGATCCCCGGCGTCAACTTTCGCGCGGGCCAATTCAAGCGGGTTGTTTCCGACAACGATCTGCGGGCCACGATCACCAACGGCGTCCCCGGCACAGCGATGCAGCCCTTCGCATTTGGCGCGTCCGAGCTGACCGGCATCGTCTCCTATCTCCGCAACTTTAGCAGCTTCGATGCACGCGGTTCGGTGATCGGCAACACGGCTCGCGGGCAGGCGCTATTCGCTGGCGCGGGCAACTGCGCGAGCTGCCACGCCGTCAACGGCAAAGGCCCGCGCGTCGCTCCCGACCTGGGAGATATCGGCGCGCTCCGCACGGCCGAGCTCCTGCACCGTACGCTACTCGATCCTGCCGGCATGATGCTTCCGGCCAACCGGCCTGTCCGCGCGGTGACCAAGGACGGGAAAGTCATCAACGGCCGGCGACTCAATGAAGACACGTACACCGTGCAACTCATCGACGAGCAAGAGCGCCTGGTTTCGCTCACAAAAGCCGACCTTCGCGAATTCACCGTCCTCAAGACCACGCCGATGCCTTCCTACAAAGACAAGTTCAGCGCGCAGGAATTGGCGGACCTGGAAGCCTACCTTCTTTCCCTGAAAGGTGTGAAATGAATCACTCACGGCGCACTTCCTTCCCGCTACTTCTCGCTTTGCTGATTCCTTTCGCGCTCCGCGCCCAGGTAACGCCTGAGCGCCTGCTCCATGCGAGCGATGAGCCGCAGAACTGGCTGACCTATTCCGGCAGCTACGCCAGCCAGCGCTATAGTCTCCTCAAGCAAGTCGACCCTTCGAATGTCAAGAATCTCGAGCTAAAGTGGGTTTTTCAGGTGCAGTCGCTGCAGAAGTTTGAAACCACGCCGCTCGTCGTCGACGGCATCATGTACATCACGCAGTCGCCCAATGACGTCGTGGCAGTGGACGCGAACACGGGCCGCGCTTTCTGGGTTTTCCACTACGCTAATTCTCCCGCCGCGCGGCCTTGCTGCGGCATTGTGAATCGAGGCCTCGCCATCCTGGGCGACACTCTCTTCATGGCCACCGTCGATGCGCATCTCGTCGCGATTGACGCTAAGGACGGCCACGCACTCTGGAATGTGAAGGTGGCCGAACCCACCGCAGGCTATGCCATGACGATGGCGCCGCTGGTGGTTAAAGATAAAGTGATCGTGGGCGTCGCCGGGGGCGAGTTCGGTGTGCGCGGTTTCATCTCTGCTTTTGAAGCTGGAACCGGCAAACAAGTCTGGCACGCCGACACAATTCCCGATCCCGATCAGCCCGGTCACGAGAGCTGGCAGGGAAACGATTGGGAACATGGCGGCAGCGCCGTCTGGATGACCGGTTCCTACGACCCCGATCTGAATTTAACTTACTGGGGCACAGGCAACCCCGGCCCGGACTTCAACGCGGTGCAGCGAGCCGGCGACAATCTCTACTCGGATTCCGTTCTCGCCCTTGACGCCGACACGGGAAAGATGAAATGGTACTTCCAATTCTCGCCGCACGATCCCTACGACTATGACTCGGTGCAAGTTCCTGTCCTGGCCAATGCGGATTGGAACGGCAGCCCGCGCAAGTTGATGCTCTGGGGCAATCGCAATGGCTTCTTCTACGTTTTGGACCGCGGTACGGGCAAGTTTCTCAATGGAAAACCATTCGTAAAGGTCAATTGGGCGAGCGGCCTCGACGCAAACGGCCGGCCGATCACGACGCCGCAGCCTCCGGGTGTGCCGACGTATCCGGGTATCCAGGGCGGAACGAACTGGTATTCGCCTTCCTACAGCCCGCACACCGGGCTCTTCTATGTCTCCACGTGGGAAGATTACGGCACGGTTTTCGCCGGCGTGAAGGCGGAATACAAGGAAGGCACTCGCTTCACCGGCGGCGCAAACACGACCCCTATTCCCGGGGCTGAGAACCCCGCGGGCGCCCGCCAGGGGCCCGTCAATACCTACACCGAAGCGTTGGCCACCGGAGGCGTCGTGGCTCTCGATCCGAAAACCGGCGAGAAGAAGTGGAAGTTCGCCATGCACGACGTCAACACCAGCGGAATTCTAACCACCGCCACGGACCTGCTCTTCGTCGGCGGCCGGGAAGGATATTTCCAGGCTCTGGATGCGCGGACAGGAGCGCTGCTATGGAAGCAAAATCTGGGCGGCGAAATCATTGCCGGGCCGATCAGTTTCCAGGTCGACGGCAAGCAGTACATCACCATCGCCTCCGGGAACAGCCTGTTTGCATTCGCGCTGCGAGAATAATCGGCTTGTGGTAGGACAGGCTTCAAGCCTGTCTGCCGTTCCGACATTGCAAAATCAAAATCAGGCAGGCTTGAAGCCTTTCCCACTGGGTTCGATTCCGCTTACCGGCTTTTTGAGGAAGTGTTTTCCGCCGCAAGGGACAGCACGCCGGCGGGGATCGCTTTCTTTTTTCGGGACTTCGGGACAGATGGCTCCGCCGCGGGGGAATCCTGCATCGGCAGGCTGAAGCGGCGGATTCCATCGAAGGAATGCAGAGCAGCAGCGACTGCGCCCGCCGTGGGCACCAAACCGATTTCGCCGGCTCCCTTTGCGCCGTATCCACCCACTTCATCGGGAACTTCAATCAGGATCACATCAATTTTCGGTGTTTGCTTGGCTCCCAGGATGCCGCAATCGCGCAAGAGCAGGGAATCGGGCACGCCATTGGTGGAAGTGAAATTTTCGGAGAGCGCATAGCCAAGGCCCATGTGCACGCCGCCTTCGATCTGGCCGGCGCAAGCTTTTGGGTTGATAGCGTGGCCAACGTCGTGAGCCGCCACGACGCGCTCCATGCGCCCGTTGTCGTCCAGAATCACGAGTTGGCAGGCGTAGCTGAAGGTCATGTGCGTCGTCGGATTTTTTATCGCTTCCGGAGTGCCTGGGCGGGTTGTGAAGTCGCAGACGTATTCCCCGCGGTACTCACGGCCGACTAGCTTCTCAAGCGGGAACTCGTTTAAGTCGGCAGCGAGCTTTTGTCCCGCGCGCTGCGCCGCGGCGCAACTGAGCGTGGTGGCGCGCGATGCCCACGCCTCTCCGCACTTGGCGCCCATCTCTCTGTCCCAGCGCACCGTCATGATCTCCGGTGACAGCCCCGTTTCTTCGACGACCGCCTGCCGAACGGTTGTGAAAACGCCCTGGCCCATTTCCGTATACCCGTTGAGGATCTCCAGTCGGGGGCCTTCCACAACGCGAATAATTAGGTAACCGCTTTCAACGGCGCCATTCCCAATTCCAGTGCTCTTGATGCCGCAGCCCAGGCCGGCGTACTTTGCATTCTTGTAAATGTCCTTCACGGATTCGAGTGCGACGCGCATTCCGCGCACGCTTTCCCGCATGATCTGACCGGTGGCGAAGGCATCGCCCGGATTCAGAATGTTGCGCATGCGGATTTCCCAGCCATCGACGCCCACTTTTTCCGCGAGCAGATCCATGACGCCTTCCATCGCAAACTGAGCCTGGTTGCTGCCAAAGCCGCGCATGGCGCCGCTGGTCGGATTGTTGGTGAATACGGCTTTGGAGTTCACATCTACGTTGGGCACGCGATAGACGCCGCAAGAATGGCACGCCGCGCGTAGCAAACACTTGCCGCCTGTGCCCGCGTAGCCTCCTGTGTCGCCGACGATGCGCACGCGCACCGCGAGCAGATGGCCTTCCGCGTCCGCCCCGACTTTATACTTCAGGGTCATGGGATGGCGCTTGCCATGGTGCTGCGTCGATTGCTTGCGCGTTAGGACGGTCTTCACTGGACGCTGTAGCAGGTACGCAGCCAACGCTGTTTGTCCTTGAATCGTGATCTCTTCTTTTGCGCCAAAGGCTCCACCGCTCGCGGCCAGCTCGACATTCACTTTATCGAGCGGCAATTTCAAGATGTCGGCAATCATCTTGTGGTCAAACGTCGAGCCCTGGCTCTGCGAGTAAAACTTAATTCCGTCGCCTTCCGGCATGGCCAGGCAAGCTTCGGGCTCGAGAAACGCCGGTTCGACCGCCTGCGTAGTCCACGTCTGCTCGATGATGTGCGCGGACTGGGAGAACGCCGCTTCCACATCGCCGCGCGAAAAGGCAGTGGTATCGAGCACATTGTCGTGCACCCACAAGTTGCCGGGGGGATGCACTTGCGGCGCGCCGGGTTCCATCGCAGCAAATGGATCGGTGACAGGTTCGAGCACCGTGTAATCGACTTTCACTTTGTCGGCAGCCTGGCGCGCGTGGAAGGCGGTGTCCGCGACCACCATGGCCAGGAAATCTCCAACATTGCAGGTGGTTTCGCCGACCGCCACGAAGATCGGCAGGTCAGGATAATTCAGGCCCGTGCCGCGCTCTCCGGGAACATCAGCGGCTGTGAAGGTCCTCACGACTCCTGGCATGGCCAGAGCAGCCGACGCGTCAATCGCGTTGACTTTGGCTCGGGGGTGTTCGCTCAGAACCATTGCTCCGTGCAGCATGCCCGGAACGGTCATGTCATCGACGAAGGGTCGCTCGCCGAGCGCCTGCTCAAAGCCGCGATAGCGGGATGGGGAGTCGCCGATTCCGAATCCATTTCCGTTTCGCTGGCCGTTTCCATTTCCGTTTTTGTTTTTTGCGTAGGCGGGGTTGCGGCTCAATCCGAAATCTTCACCGAAATAGGAATGGCGGCGGGGTTCTTTGCGCGGCAGTTTTCCGCCGTTTTTCCAGGCTTCGCCGGCGCTCTGGATGGCGTCCAGAATCCGCGAATAGCCGGTGCAGCGGCACAGATGGCCGACCAGCCCTTGTTTTACAGCTTCGCGATCCTCCGTGCAGCCTTGCCGCAACATCGAAGAAGCGCGCACCACGATGCCCGGAATACAAAAGCCACACTGCACTCCGCCTTCGTGCACGAAAGCTTCGCCCAACACTTCCCGCATATCTTCCGGGACGCCTTCGAGCGTTACGACATCGTGGCCTTCCATTTGTTCGGGTTTCCGCAGGCAAGAAAGCGCAGGACGCCCATCCACGAGGACCGCGCAGCAGCCGCAAGTTCCCTCAGGAGCGCAACCATTCTTCGGGGAAACGATGCCGCATTCCTCGCGCAGAACTTCGAGGAAGTGCATCCCCGGCTCATAGGAGCACGTAGTGCGTTTCCCGTTCAGCGTAAAGCTGAGATTCGGCATAGGTGCGGTCACAACTCCAAGCGAACAAGCTAGGCGACTGAATCAATTATACATTGCTTCCTCTTCGGAACAAACCGCTCCATTTCTACGCTACGAGCGAGTTTCCGCGAGGGGGCGTCAAACGACACCAAGTGCGCCTTCAGTCTTACTCCCAAGAGAAGAATATGGATAACTTCCACCAGGCCAGCCGCGCGGCAGCGGGGTTTCAATTTGTCGCGTGAGTTGGCGGGGAAGCAATCGAGGGCCCGAGCAAGGGCTCCGAAAATCGAATCGGAATTCCGAAATTAGAGCCCCCGAAACCTTTCAGGATTGCATACGTGACGCCGATGACTTTACCCTGACGATTGAAAAGGGGCCCGCCGGAACCTCCAGAGGTGGTTTGCGCGTCGAAGACGATCTTGTCGGGCAAAATATCTCCGATGTGGCCCTGCGTAATGATCGGATGAATGAGATCGCGGTGCGCCAACTCCGCCAGGACTTGCGAGACGTCGCCGCCGCTGCGAGTCAATATCTGCTGAGCCGTACTTTCGTCCGTGCGTGCCAGGATGCCGGCAAGCCCCGTCGCATACCCCATCAATACGATGGGCTCACCCGTCACTGCGGCTCCCTTGCCTGAGTCAATCGCAAGGAACGGCCGCTTCAAGTCTTGAATGTCGATTCGCATAGTCGCCAGGTCCGTGTCCTTCGAGATTTCCTGGATCTCTCCGGTGAACGCGCGGGGGTCGCCAGGGAAGTAAGCATGAATTGAGGAAATTTCCGCCAAGAAACCCTGGCCCGCCATCTCAGTCAGTTCGTCGTTATCCCACCAGGGTTCGGCAACGTGGCGGTTGGTAACGATACGTCCGGAATTGCCCACCGGGAACCCCGTGCCGAATACGTCCAGCTTCACTTCGGGACCGTTGCCCCCGAGAGTGAGTATGGGATTGCCGTCGCTACCCTGCAAAGGCTCGCCTTGCTGGTTCATGCCGGCGTAGCGAAGTCGCTGGCCGCTCTGCTGATTCCGAAATGCGACCGAAATATGCAGCAGACAAATGCTCTGGACGTCGTCCCGTATCAACTTTTGCGCGGAATCGCCTTCCTGCTCAATTCGCTGCAGGCGGGCATTGGTATCGTCCAACTGCTTTTGCAGCGTGGCGCCCTGGCCGGAACCGGCGGTGGCCATCTTGGCTCTGAGGTCTTGTGCTTGCTTTTGTAACTCGCCTTTCCCCAAGAGACCGAGGGCGGATTCCTCGGCTCCTTGTTGCTCGTGCAGTTTTCGCGCGTCGGCAATCAAGCTTTGCTGGTGCAGGATTCCGCCTTCGAGACGGACAATCGTGCTTGTCGTATTTTTGAGATCTTTCCGGGCCGTGCGAGCAAAAAGAAAATAGATTCCCGCCATCGCCAGGGCAATTGCAAAGACGGCGGCGAGTCCAATTTTCAGACGCTTATCCACCGAGTTCGCGTTGCTAACCATTCGCTCGGTGACGGCCAGCGCGTCAAACGCCGTGTGTGCGATCTGCTGCCCCTCGGTGGCGATGCGCATTTGTTCCAGGAGCTGTTTGTCGGCTCGCAGGGCGCGCAATTGCACCCGCGTGCGAGCCAGCAGCTCCGCCGCATCCCACGGCCGCGAGACGGCATCGTCGGCTCCGAGGTCCAGGCCCACTGCACGATTGTCTGCCCCGGACCCAACAAGGGCGATCACGCGAATTGTGGCGGTAAGGGCAGATCCGCGAATCGTCGCCAGCGTTTCGCGTGCGCTCAACGTGCCTGAACAGCAAAAATCCGTGTCCAGCAAAAACAAATCTGCGCCGCTATGCTGCAGCGTATCGAGGCCCTCACGGGCCGTGGAAAAGGCAGAGACTTCGTAGCCTCCGCTTTCCATGATGGCGGTCAATGAAGTGCGGCTGGTTTCGTCCGCTTCGACGATGACGATTCTTTCGCGAATGTTATCCATAAGAATGCCCGGCCCTCACCGATTACAGCTGAAATCTACTATGAGCGCAGGCATTGAGCCAAGTCTTGACCGAAGTGCTTAGGGAACCCGGCCTTCATGCATTGCTGAAAAGGACTGGCCTTGCGAAGGTGTTGTATACTCCAACGGAACGAAATTCCAACTAAAAGTTTCTGGCAAGCGTTACGCACAAGGGGATAAATCATGAAAATGAGGATGTGGGCTGCCGTGCCAACTTTATTGTTAATTGCAGTCTTTGGGACTTGTTTTGGGGCGCGGGCGCAGAGCCGCGCCGCCGGCGCGCCTCCTCCGTCGATCCACACATTCTCCACCGAAGATGTGGCCAGCACAGGTTTCTTCTATGTGGGCGGACAATATGTCGGCGCGCCCGGCAAGGAAGTCATGGACGGCGCCGAATACGTGGAAGTGATGGTGCCGAAAAAAATACGGCATCCATATCCGATCGTGTTTTTTCACGGCGCGGGGCAGACCAGCACGGATTGGCTGCAGACTCCGGACGGGCGCCCGGGCTGGGCGTATTTTTTCATCAAGCAGGGATACACGGTTTACATGGTGGATTATCCCGCGCGCGGCAGATCTCCTTACAATCCCAATCCGGATGGCGATGGGGCGTTGACCACGCGCACCGCTCTCCAACTCGAGCAAGCTTTCACGGACATCGGCGCGCAAGGGAACTGGCCTCAGGCCAAGAAATTCACGCAATGGCCGGGAGATGGCCCGAACAAAGGCAAAATGGGCGATCCAATCTTTGATGACTTCGCCAAGACGCAGGTCCAATTCCTACAGGGCGGCAAACAGGCCAAGCTGAACCTCGATGCCCACATCGCGCTGCTCGACAAGATCGGATCTCCCGTCATTGTGATCACGCATTCGCAGGGCGGAGAATTTGGCTGGCAAATTGCCGATGCCCGGCCGAAGCTTGTCAAAGCGATCATCACTGCGGAACCGGGCGGCCCGCCGATCAAGAACGTGGACATTTCCAAGATCGCCTACGGCGCGGCTGGTAGTTACGCCTGGGGCGTTACGTCGCTCCCTCTCCACTATGATCCGCCGGTCAGCGATCCCGCCGAACTGCAGCCCATGCTGGAAGAGAAAGCCGACGACCCGGATACTGTGCCATGTTACGTGCAAAAGGAACCGGCGCACAAACTTGTCAACATGAAGGACATTCCGGTGCTGGACGTTTCCACGCAGGCGAGCTATCACCGCGTTTTCGATTCCTGCATTCCCAAGTGGCTCAATCAGGCGGGAGTAAAGACGCAATACGTAAAGCTCGAAGATGTGGGGCTCACGGGCAACGAACACGAACTGATGCTGGACAAAAACAGCGACGAGATCGCCAAATTTTTCGCGCAATGGCTCGATAAGAATGTGCGCTAAGCGGGATTTCTCACAAGAAGTTCAATTACGTGTTGAACTGCGCTTGATGCAAGAGTCAAAGACTTCGGGATACGGGGTTTAGTGGCGCAGGCTTCAGCCTGTGGGGTTTAGTCCCTGCAAGGTCAAACCCCCACAGGCTGAAGCCTGCGCCACCAAAAACGGCTACTGTTCTTTTCCTGCCTTCTTTAGCTCATTGAATGTGATGTTGTCTTCGCAGATCATTTCCGTCAGCTTCCAGTCCGGTTCGAGCACGTAGACACGCTCGCCTTCCCACGTCTTGGTATACGCTTTCGGATCGTCGATGGTGATGTGAACGACCAGCGTGTCGTGTTTGGGCCGCGTGATGCGTTCGATGACGTGGAGCTGATCGGAATGCGGCAGGCCTGCGCGATCCAGCCACGTCTTTTCGTTGAAACCGACCGAGTCGATCACCAGCGTATCGCCTTCCCACCAGCCGACCGAATCGCCCATCCAGGTGGGGTCCAGATCCTTGGCATGTTCGTGGGGGCCGGTCGTATAGATTTGCCGGATAAAGTGATTGAATTCGAACAGTTGGACGACGCGGCCGGGAATTTGAAGAATCTCCATCGGGAAAGGGTGCACGTAAATTCGCGGGACGCCCGTTGGGAAACATCCGATTTCGTTGCCTGTTGTTGGATTAACGGGATCGGTTGAATCCGCGACGGCGCGTTGCCCCCAGGACGGCTTCGTCTGTTCGTATTGCGTTTTTCCCCAGGGCGTCATCTCCGGTATATCCCCCGTAAAGGAATATCCAGCATACTTGCGAGCGCTGGCTGGCATGTGTCCCTCCCAAACGCCGGAAAAATCCGGCACGCCGTCCGCGGTGCGGGGAAGGGCTTGCACCGCTGCTGTTTTTGTGGCTGTTTTCGGCGAGGTCTGGGCGCACAATCCGGACGAGAAGGTCAAAGCTGTCACAAGAGCAAGGATCTGGCCCACCCAATATTTTTTCATATCTGGAAATCCTCCTGCCGTTCGGATCGAATCAAGCAGCCCTGGAGCACCGGGCATTGCCGATCTCGGGAGGAGAGGCAATGCTGCGATGCGATTCATGAGAGCCATTCGGATCTACTACTGACCGGGCTCCGGTGGCGGGCCCAGAGGAATTACTTCGCCGTTCGCCCAGGAGATTTTCCGGAGATTCAGAACTTTCAAGCCGTTCTTGGAGGGGAGGCCGACGACGGTGATCTGGTCCCCCGGTTTTAGTTTCTTTCCATTCCAGCCATAATGAACCAAATGGTTCGGCGCGGTCATTTCCACGGACCATTCGGTGACGGCGCCCTGGTCGTCTTTCACTTCCAGAGTGATGAGCGGGTGTGGCTGGATGAACAGGAATTCCTTCACGGTTCCCGTCATGGTGAGCGGATGGGCCACGTCGTAGGCTGCCGACCCGCCGTGGTGCGCAAGGGCAGGCCCGGAAAACATAAACAGACATAGAGCGACGAAAACAGATGCGAGCAGAGCATTCCTCATGGACGAATTCCTCCCCGTTCCGTGGAATATCGCACTGTTCGAGTAGACGTGTCAATGAGAACGGCGGTTACATGAAAAGGGGGCTGTGTGCGATCCTTATCGTACCACAGGCAAAGGCATATTCTTGATAATGTATAATATATATAAGTAATATAAATGCGCGCCGGTGGAAAGCCCATGCTTGACAGCAGGTATGCCCTGCCGTATGTTCTTAACAAAATAGCTTCGTTGATTTGGGACGAAATGGGGAGTGCCGGCGGGGCGCCGTCCGAAAATGCCTGAAACCGACCCCCCTCCGAGCACAGTCTTATTGCTCAAGACCCGGTATTGAAATTCGCGCGATGAATGGAGGCGAGAATATGGATTCCTTATTGAACGTAAGCCGGAGAGGCTTGGTCAAGTGGGGCCTGGCCGCCGCCGGACTTCCCATGCTCACCAGGGCCTTCCGTGCGAACGCGCTTGCCCAGGATGCCAGCGCCGAAGGCGGAAAGAAAGGCGCGATCGGCGGCCGGGCGGAAGAAGAGCTGTACCCCGCGAAAGGATTGCAGGGAGGTGGACAGCTTGAAATCCGCCTGACGCAATCTATCTATACGAGCGATCCGGACGCGCTCGAAGTCGCGCAGCGAATGAAGCCGTTCAATCTGGATTCCTGGATCGTGGAGTGGACACGAGTCGCGGAGAGAAACGAAGAGCTGGGCGATAAGTTCGCCGCAGAGGGCTATAAGGTGACGGCCAACGAATACTATCTCAAGGCCTCCGGCTTTTACCGCGAAGCATGCTGGCCTCAGCCGGTCGACGAACCTCGCATGATGACGACCTACAAGAAGATGCGAGACACCTTCGACAAGGCCTGGAAGATGACGCGGCCGCCTTTCGAGCGCGTGCAGGTCAACTACGAAGGGAAAATGCTGGACGGCTATTTCCGGAAGCCGAACGGCCCGGCGGGGAAGAAGTTTCCCGTGGTGATTCCGTTCCAGGGCGCGGACACGATGGCGGAGGCCACGATCATGGGCGCGGGCGCCTACTTGTCCCGCGGCATGGCGTATCTGGCCGTCGATTTCCCGGGCCAGGGGGGAGCGATGCGCCTGCACGATCTGCACCTTCCGCCGGATACCGACCGGGTTGCAAAAGCCATGATCGACTACCTCGAGACGCGTCCGGATGTGGACGCCACCCGCGTCGGGATGCAGGGAATCAGCATGGGCGGATACGGCGTGCCGCGAGCCGCGAGCGGCGAGAAAAGAATCAAGGCTGCATTCATGAGCAGCGGCTCCTACGACTTGAGGTCCGACTTGTTCGAATACTATCCGCCGATTCAGGAGCGCGTGCGCTGGATCATCGGAGCGAAGGATCTGGCCGACGCGAGGAAGAAACTTGGCGAATATAACCTCGCGGAGGGAAGAGCGGAAAAGATCGAAGCCCCCATGTTGATCGGCTACAGCAAGGACGACCGGATTATGGACCCAGCCGGCGCCTTGCGGCTCTTCGAGGCGGCCAAGAATTCCAAGCGCGACATGGTCGAGGGCACGGGCCACGTTCAGGCGGCCAATGCGGGCGGACCGAGATTGTCGCGGCCGGTTGTGTTTCCGGATTGGGCGGCGAAGACCTTCGGGGCGGAGTCGTAGCGTTTGGTAGGACAGGCTTCAGCCTGTCTGGTTTTGATTTTCGTTGGGACAAAAAGGCAGACAGGCTGAAACCTGTTCTACTAAGTCTTCTTCACGACTTCTTCGATACTCGTTCCAAAATCCTTGAGCATCACCATGGCTGCGTTTCGTCCGGGCGCTCCGGTTACGGACCCTCCCGGGTACGTGCAGGCGCCGGTTTGATACAAGCCGGGGATCGGCATCCGGTATTGCGCCCAGCCTGGCATTGGCCGCATGTTGCCTGATTGAGACGGTTCCGAGGAACCGGCATGAACGCTGCCGTGCCACATGTGCGGATTCCTGCGCTCGATGTCGAGCGGGCTGACGACAAACTTGGCGAGGATCTTGTCGTCGGTCAGATTGGGCGCAAAGCGGCGCAGATATTTTAGATTGGCTTCGGCGACTTCTTCCTTGATCGCGTCCCAGTGATTCGGCCCCTCTTTCAGATCGTAAGGCTGCAAGCCGATGACTTTGAGCGTGTGCATGCCCGCCGGGGCGCGAGAAGGATCGGCAACCGTGCTGCAGAAAATAGTCAACGGCGGATCGTCGAGACCGACGGTGGCATTCGGATAGTCAGACGCATATTGCAGCAGCCGCGCGGAAGATACCAGAATGGCCGATTCGCAAACCGCAAGCGTGCCGCCTTTGACGGGATATTTGGGCGGCTCCTTGGTTGCGTAATGCGCCACGATTTCGGAGATCTCGCCTTCCCACGTGTCCACACCGTCGAGGAAGTCATGGCCCCACAAATCTTTCGGCGCCATGTCGACCAGCTGTTTGACGTGGATCGTGGACAGCACGGCTTTCTCGCCGCGATACGAACTTCCGTCGGCGCATTCGACGCCGACGCATTTGCCGCTCTCGACGATCAGGCGCGTGACCGCCTTGCTCGTGAGAACCACGCCGTTGTGCGCCTCGATGAATTTAGCGAGGGCCTGCGTCAAGATGCCCGATCCTCCCTTTGGAATCGGCCGGCTGGTGCGGATCGCCGAATAGGCGGTGCGGCCGGACATCGGATACTGCGGCGGCGACATACTCGGCGGCGTGCCCATCATGAACGCGCGGCAGTGGTCGTCCTCAAAATTATCGCGGAGGATCTCCCACTGCGACATGGCCAGTCGGCGTTGCCATATTTTTCCTTGGGGATGTTCGGCCAGGCGTTCGGCGACCGATTTTCCGGGAAAACCGGGCGGCGTTAAACCGTTACCCTCGAAGACAGATCTTATCGCTTCATTTTCATCATGCATGCGCCGGTAGGCCGCCGCATCTTTCTTTGAAAACTTTCCAAATTCTTCGCAGGTGCGGTCGAGATCGCGCCACTGCGTGATGTAGCTGCCATCGGGGAAGGGCATGTGGTAAATCGGATCCGCCTCGATGTACTCAATCCCGTAATCGCGAATCAAATGGAGCTCATCGTTGCGCATGATCGGGTTGGCTTGAATGCCGCCATGCGCGGTCGAGCACGTATCATGTTTGAATCCGGGCAGAGTGATCTCTTCCGTTTTCACTCCGCCGCCGACCTGTGGGCGATACTCCAGGACGAGAACACGATAGCCCGCCTTGGCCAGGTAAGCCGCCGCGACCAAACTGTTGTGCCCGGCGCCGGCAACGACGATATCGAATTTATCGGACGGGGCCGTTTGCGCCACCAGACTGAAGGGCGCAAACGCAAGTGGCGCGAGCGCTGCCGCGCCTTTCGTGAAAGTACGCCGTGTCATTTCGGTCATAAAATCTTCCCCCTCCGTTGGAGTGCTTCTACAGCAGTCTAGCTTTGACTTACTCCTGTTTGACGCTGAAGTGGCCTCCGCGCGTTTCGGTGCGGAACAGGTTTCCCAAACCTTACGGTTCCTGCGCTTGGGTCGGCTTCTCCGGGGAAGTGGCTCGCTGCTCTGCGCCCTGCCACAACAGCGAAACGGAAAGCGATTTGCGCGAGTCCTCGAACTTGAAATCGTGCACCTGCCCGCCCGCGTCCACCTTCATGAGCTTGCTGGGCATCGGCTTGCCGTCAAAGCGGTCCTTGAACCATTCCGCCACAAATGTGCCCGTGCTCGGCCCGTTGGTTGTTGCTGGCGAGCCAGTGACGCTGTGGAGGGCGCCCTCGTACAGGATCATCTGCTTCGGCGCGGAGATCAAATCCATCAGTTGCAGGCCATACTCGACGGGAGTGAGCTGATCATCTTCGCCGCCGACCAGAAGGTAAGGACACTTGACCTTTTCGGCCACGCCATGCAGCGTCCACGATTGCAGAAATTTATCCAACTCCGCTTCATTCTCCAAACCGGTGTAGTACAGGAAGCGCAGCTTGAACGAGGGAGAAGCTGTTTCGAACGCCGTGTGCATCGTCGGCTCAACCGCCATGGCCTGCAGGGCAGCGCCTTTCAGGCGGGCGTCGACCGAAGCGACTTGCGTCCCCAGATACGTTCCCAAACTCGCGCCGCGCAACGCAATGCGGTCTGGATCGATTTCTCTTTGCGAACGCAGCCATTCCAGCACCACGCGGCCCGCCTCTTGCCAATTGGTTTGCGTGAGGTAGATTCCGCGAATGGCGCATTCATTCTGGCCCGGCCCTTCGAGAGCGAGTGTGGCGATGCCGCGCTCGCGCAACCCGTCGCCGTAGATGGCCGCTCCGCCTTCTTTGTTGCTGTCCAAGCCGGAGATGGACCACACGCAAGGCACGCGGCCTGTCCGGTTCGGAGGCAGGTGCAAATATCCGGGCAAAGTTTTGCCGCCTCCGCCGAACGGCACTTCGACGCGGCGAATTTCGTGGTCGGCGAACTGAATGTACTTGGCGTAGCAGGCGTTTTTCTTGTCGTTGAGCGCGATGTTGTCGGGCGTGTTCTCGAAGATCGGCCACTGCGCACCGGCGTAAAGATGCGCCGCGAGGAAATAACTTTCGCGGGCGGGAACCGTGCGTTCGTCCTTCTCGTATTGCCTCGCCTCTCTCTCCCGGCGCACCGCGGCGCGCGTGAATTCGCGCGAGATGTCGTTGAACTTGTGGATGCGTGCGCGCAATCCGGCGGCATCGGCGGCGCCGTTGGGAATGCTGCCGAGGCCTCCCAGCCGGCCTTGATCCCACTCCGGGCCAAGCGCGGCAATCACCGCGTCAAGCAGCCAGCGCTGATCCTGCCAGCGCGCCAGTTTGCGCTCGGCGTTGGGCGTCATGGAAGGCGGCGCAGGCTCGGGGAAGGGAGCAGCGTTGGGCGAACTTTCCAGCAACGACGATCCGGCGCCGCCGACCAGGGAAGCGCCCGCCAGAGTTGCCGCGCCGCTAAGAAAATCTCGCCTCTCAACTAAATTATTTTTTGTGGTAACTGGAACTTTTTCGCTCGGCATCGCTGTCTCTCCAGCCTTGCAAGTGTGGTGGGCATGCTGCTGTAACATTCATGTATCACAAATCCCGTCATCTATTCCAAATAAAGCAGGGGCCGGAGGTGAATCCGGCCCCTTTGCTATTTCAGCCGATCCGCGAGGGTCGGGTTAGAAGAGAATCTTCAAGCCCAACTGCATGGCACGCGCTCCACCGGAACCAAGCACCGGATTGGAGCTGAGTACGTCGGGCGTTGTGGGGCGGAAGCCGAAACTTGCGCCCGCGTCTCCACTTGGATCGGTATACGTGTTGTCGCCTCCCGGGCCCCCGAATGGATTGGAGATCTCGGGGTGGTTGAAGATGTTAAAGAATTCGGCCCGGAACTGGAACGACAGGCGTTCCTTAACCTTGAACACCTTGGTCACGTTCAGGTCCACATTGTAGTAGGGCGTGCCCCGGAACATATTGGGGGCGGTGGTGCCGAGGGTGCCAAACGCAGGCGGGATCAGGACCGACTTGCCGTTCAGTGAAACATAGCAGCCAAGAGTAGCAAGCGATGCCTCGGCGGCCGCGCCAATCGCGGCAGCTTTGGTATTGCAGGTTTGATTGGTAGAGAGATTCGCAACGCCAATGGCAGTGACTGATACAGTGCAGCCTGGATTGGATGGGTCTGTATTTCCATAGGGGTTACCTAGACCAGCGGCCGCAGCTGTGCAGGCCCCAGCAGCGTACGGAATTCCACCCGCTCCGCCATTCGTGTTAATCAGCGCTTTCGTCGTCTGGAAATCCGCGGGGTTGCCGAAAAAGTCCCATTGCTCCCCATTCGGAGAATTGGAATTAATCTCGTTGGTTCCGCTGAAGTCGGTCGTAAAGTCATTAACGCCCCAGGGCGTGGCGCTCTCGAGAGTAACGATGGAATTCAGCGACCAGCCCTTTATGAGTTGGCCCATTCCGTCTTTGCCAGGGATGTTGTAAGTAGTCGAGAACGTGAAGCGGTGCCTCACGTCGAATTGAGTTGTTCCATAAATTTCCCTGGGGTTGTTGCTGTTGATAGGACTGAGGAAACTCCAGTTATCAGGAGACTCACCAAGGGCGTGGGCAAAAGTATAGCCGAGCACGAAGGACAGCCCGTGCATTTCGCGCTGAGTCATGGATACTTGAAGGCTGTTGTAATTGGAGACGTTGCTGTTCGATAACCAGTAGATGTAATTCAAATAAGGGAACTTGCTTGCATATGGCTGAGGTTCCGGTCCGGGCGCACACGTGCCACCCCCTGGTGCACTAATGCAGCCTGCAAGGGTTCCCGGGTCCCAACCGGATCCGATTGCCGGTTGATTCAAGTCGCTCAATCCGACCAATTTCGTTGCGTGGTTGCCGACGTAGGTGACGTCAAGAGAAAGGCTATTCGTCAGAGCGCGCTGGATGCCCAAACTCCACGTGCTAACATAAGGCGTGCGAAGGTTACGGTCAACGCCGAGGACACTGCATGGCGCGGGCGTTGTGCCGGAAAGTGAGCCATTGCCGGCAGGGACGGTGGTATTTCCATCGCCGCAAACGGGTGTGGGTGAGTAAAGGGGGTTGCTGGCAGAATTGTTTGCCCAGTTCGTTATGATTGGTCCGAGGTTCCCGCCAGTGTAATCAACTTCTCCAACATCGATCGTGCCACCTAGGGTCGCCCCCGCACTAGCCGCTGTCCAGATGGGCACTCCTGTAGGCTCAGTGCGCAACCCTAGCAGGTTGCCAATCGCCATCAACGAGTCAAAGCTGCCTTGTTCATATAGGATCCCGGCGCCGCCACGGACCACGGTCTTGCCGTTGCCGGCGATATCCAACGCAAACCCGACGCGGGGCGAGAAGTTGTTATGGTCGCCGTTATAGACATTTGAGAACCCTCCAACCCCGACTTGTTCCGGACCTTTGACTGGATCGAAATTGCCCATCAAGTTGTTTTTTTCTTTCAAGACCGTGGTGAGTTCGTAGCGGACACCCAAATTCACGGTAAGTCTCGGGGTAATGCGCCAGTCATCTTGCACGAAAGCCGCATAGCCTTCGTCTTGCAAGTGACGCAACAAATCTCCAGAGGTAAACCGTGCCCGGTTCATGTTTCCCTCGAAGAAGTTTGTCAAATCAGGGAACCGGATCGGACCCTTGGTATTCGCGGTTACGTTGTTTGTGCTCTGCAGGACGAGCACTTCGCCACCAAATTTGAATGCGTGATTTCCTCGCAAATACGAAACGCTGTCGCTAAACTGCATGACGCTGTCGGGGCCGACAGTCTTGGGCCAACTCGCCCCCAAGAAATAAGGGTTGCCATTCCACTGGATTTCCGGAAGTCCGAACCGGTTCGGATCTGTCTGGCCTGTGAATAGGTTGTAGGTGGAGCCGTTATAAGAATAGCTGGCGGGATTCTGGGTGCTATCCGCACTCACAAACGTTTGAAAGTAATGCGAATAGCCGAACCGGAAGGAATTTACCCATGAGGAGTTCGGGACGTAGTTCCAGCCTACTGACCCCACCATTGAGCGGGCATGTTGAACCGTCAGCCATTGCTGCGAGACTTCGTGAGGTGGGTCGTCAACGAAGGTTCCGTCTCCCGGGCTGATGAAATACATCCCGCTAAACGAATTCCTATCGTTAAGGTGATAGTCAATTTTTGCCACACCCGAGTAAATTCTGTTAACGCTCGTTAACGCGGTGTCAAAGGTCGTTGTTGTCCCATTATTGGCTGGGAATAAGCCCGGGAAATTCGATAGCGGTGTGCATGTGGCATCAAGGCCCGCCAATTGCAGACTGAGCGCAGTAGCTCCGCTCCCTCCGTTCGCTGGTAATGCCGCCAGGCAAGCGCCAATTAGACTTGATGTGTTTAGGTTTACTGCGGGCCCGCCCGCGCCTGTGACGGCAGGCGAAGTATTCGCGATTGGAATGCCGGTGTGCTGGACTGGATTCCCCACGCCATACCGCTGCCCCTCGTAATTTGCGAAGTAGAAGAGTTTGTCCTTTTTGATCGCCCCGCCCACGCTTGCGCCGTATTGTTCCAATTCGACCGGCGTCTTGGTACATAGAAATGGATCGGAGGCGCAATTTGGATTGCTATGGGCGTCGCCGTTGAAGTAGTTACGCGCATCGAACGCTTCGCTGCGCCCGTACGCGTACGCGGAGCCATGAATCGTATTGGTTCCCGACTTCACGCCGACGTTGACGATAGCGCCGGGCTTCCAGCCGTATTCCGCGCGCGGATTTTGCTGGGTCTTGAATTCGTCGATGGCGTCGATGGGCAGCATGGTTCCAGCATCTCCAGCAGCCATGACCGCGTTCATCATGCTCTGGGCCATCCAGGGATCATTGCTGTTCACACCTTCGACCATGAAGAAATTGTCATGGGGACGAAGGCCGTTGGAACTTTGCGTCCATCCGGAGTTGCCCACATATTTGGTGACACCGGGGCGCAAGTCTAGAAGGTTCTCGAAGTTCCGGCCGTTCAAGGGCAGGTCATTGATGACTTCATTCTGGATCGTTCCGCCGAGTTCGGCGTTGGTCGTCTCGACGAGGGGGATTTCTTCCGTGACGGTGATCGTCTGAGTTTGTTCGCCTGGTTGAAGCGCAAGGTCGATGCGGAGTTCCTGACCGACCTCCAGGACAATGTTCTGGCGCTCAGTAGTCTTGAAACCCTTGAACTCGGCGCGCACTTTGTAATTGCCCGGGAGCAGATTTGGAGCGTTGAACGCGCCTGAATCATCCGTGGTCAGGGCCCGCGAAGTGCCTCGATCCACATCCAGGATGGTAACGGTGGCGCCAGTGACCGCGCCGCCATTCGCGTCCGTTATGGTTCCTACGACGCGGCCTGAACTACCTTGAGCGAAGAGCGGAGCAGAACTCAGCAATGACAATCCAACGATCAGAATGGAAACTGCAAAAGCGCTTTTCCACTTCGGTGAAGACAACATCCCAAGCTTCATATGACCCACCCTCCTTGATTCGTTTTGCAGTCCTAGCGAACGAGCGGCCACACGCCTTCTTGCGGCCACGTCTTTATCTGGCCGAGCAGAATTGCCAGGATTCGCTACGATCTGCCACCCCTAAAGATTTGAGAGAAACCAAATTACCCCAATATTCGGACCCTGAAGTAAATCAACAACGCAAACCCTGACAACATCCCCAATGAATCCGATACTCGTCCAACCAAAATTAAATGTCAAGTTAAGAATTGCACTTTGCGGAGAATGCCAAACGGCATCGGAAAAGTTCTCAGCGAGGAATTCGGCAGGCCCGCGGGCTGGAGATGAGAATCAATTCAATTGCAGGAATTGCCGGGCAATTCATGGGGCAGACACTCTCAGAAGATTGCATCGCTAGTTCTGAACGAAGATCGGTATTGGAAATCAGGCGGGACAAGGTGCGGAGCACAATCTCTATTGTGGAGTCATGCCGTAGTCGGCAAGGAACCGGCTTGGTCCCTTGCCGCAACAGGAAAGTCTTTTACTTTTCGAAGTCTTCAAAGGCGCTGTTGTCGGTGCAGGCCAGTTCCATGATGTCCCACCCCGGCCTCAGCTGAAAATTCAGCTGCGTTTTCCATGGTTTTGCGAGGGCTTTCGGATCTTCCATGGAGATATCGATCGTCATGTTGTCGCGATCGACGCGGTGGAACCGCTCGGTGACGTGCAACTGATCGCTGTGCGGGTGGCCGTCGCGGTCGAGCCAGGTCTTGTCGTTGAATCCGACGGTGTCGACCACCAGCGCGTCACCGTCCCACTTGCCAATCGAATGGCCCATATAGGTGGGAGTGACATCCTCGGGATGGGCGCGGCCGTCCACAAAGATTTGGCGGATGGTGTGGTCGTACTCGAAAAGCATGAGGATTTCCTTGGGAGTCTGCACGATTTGAAAGGGAAACGGCTGGAGGTAGATTCGCGGAGTGCCCGGAGGAAGGCACTGTTTCAGAACCGGGTCGTCGGTTTCCTTGAGCGAATGCGTCCGTGGGCCGTTAGATGGCTTGTAAGCGTTGTATTTCTCCGTACCCCACTGAGTCATATCAGGCGGCTCCGCCGTGTACGTGCTGCCGGTATACTTTCGCTGCGCGGGTGTGGAGTGCATGTTCCAGACGCCCGTTAGATCATGTTCCGGGGCGGGTGCGGATGCAGCCGCAGGCTTCGCCGATCCCTGTTGTTGAACGGTCTGAGCGGGGAGAGCGGAGGAGACAGCTACCGCAGCGACCCCCGCGAGAATGAATGTACCAAAGCGATTCCGCATACGGAAATTCTCCCCTGGAGCAAGGATTGTGTTGCACGAATCATTGCAGAAGCGACGCCGAATTTATTAGTTGCCGCCACCCGTCGGAAGTTCTTCGCCAGTCCCCATCACAACTTTCTGAATCCAAATTTCGTGAGAGCCGCTCTTCGTGGGATAGCCGCTGATGATGATGGTATCGCCGGGCTTGATGGAACTCTTGGTCCACCCAACCCGGGTCAAACGATTCGGGCTGGTGAGTTCTCCCTGCCATTTCTCCGCCGTTCCAGAATCGTCTTTGGCTTCCCAAAAAATTTGAACGTGAGGATTGATGAAATCGAACCCAGTGGCCACTCCCTTTACGGTAATCGTCTTGCTCGTATCGTAGTTCGCCGTGCCGTGGTGCGCGAACGCCACGGGCGCAATCGCCAGAAGACCTACACACACGGCCATAAAACTCACTCGACTATTTTTCACGTTATCCCCTATCCATTTGATTCGCGATTTCTCGCGACATTTCTGCCGGAGAGCACCCGGCGCTTCTCCAACAATACATATAGGACGAATTAGAAAGCAAGATTGTTTCAAGAAATTTGAAATCGTTTGCAGATTCCTGGAAATGGCGCATCGGCTGAATAGGTTGATATTGACACCTCTAGGGCGGAGGCATATAAGGCTGGGGGGCGTGCGTGCGTTCCGTGCCACGCCAACAATACAAATCTCAGAGTCGAAACTTCGGGAAGGGGATTCATGCGTAAAGTCCTTTTGACGGTTTTGGCGATTGGCGTCGGTTGCGTGATTGGATTTTCTTTTGGCAGCAATCCCTGGACGGTCCAGGGGCAGGGAAATTCGGGAAGCATTGCGGCGATCCCCGGCGTCGTGGGAGGCCAGGACACTTTCGGCCCCTATGATGTCGCCAAAGATTGGCCGGCCAACATCAGCACCTTGCCTGGAAATGAGAAGTGGACCTGGGGAGCGGGGCAGGGAATTTACGCAGAGAATCCGAATCGCGTTTTTATGCTATTCCGCGGCGAACTTCCCAACATCAAACGGCCGGATGCGAAATTAATCCCTGAATTTGGATCGAGCCTGATTTTCCCGATCGGGCGCCTGCCCTGGCGGGACGCGACCGTGTCGGCCCTGCCGGGATCCGGAGGAACGGGGCAGGAGCCCGACGACGGACCGAAGAACTGGATGCTGGGAAAGGGAGTCGTGGGCGTGGATGCCAAGTGGGAACACTGCCTGACCATCGTGGACTCCACCGGAAAAATCATCGAGACGTTTCCGCAGTACGACCACCTGTTCAAACGGCCGCACTACGTAACGATCAATCCCTACGATCCGGACAAACATATCTGGATCGTGGACGATCACATGCACGCCATTTACATCTTCACGCATGACATGAAGGAACTTGTGCAGACGCTTGGCACGCCCACCGTGCATGGAGCCGATGGCACACATTTCAACCGGCCCACGTTCCTCTCCTGGCTGCCCGACAGCACTCTGTTCGTGGCGGACGGATACAATGGCACGCGCGTCGCGAAGTTCGATAAGAACGGGAAATTCCTGATGGACTGGGGCATGAAGGGCACGCCGCCGAATGACACGCGGCCCTACTACATGAATAACGTCCACGGAGTGGCTCTCGATCCGGTGACCAAGCACGTTTTCGTCAACGACCGGGGCAATCATCGCGTTCAGGTATTCGACGAAAATGGAAAATATCTTTACGAGTGGAGCATGGGCAAGGACCCGTCCGACGTCCACCTACTCTATATCGGAGCTGACCGGATGTTGTGGGCCTATGACCGCGGCACGTCCAAGATGCTGAAGTACGATCTCGAGGGACACTTCCTGTACTCCTGGGGCACCTGGGGAGATTTTCCGGGCGGCTTCTGGGGAGTGCACGGATTCAGCGTCGACCAGGACGGGAATTTCTACACCGCCGAAGTGGATAACGGGCGCGCACAAAAATTCACTCCGCGGCCGGGAGCGAACCCTGCTTACTTGGTCAGCAAGCCGATTTACTCGGCTTGGAAGTAAGGGTCTTGCGTTGGCGAGATCTTTAGCCGTTGCGGATGGTCATTCTTTAACTTGAATTTAGATCCCCACCCTTTCCGCCGCGGCGGACAAAGGGTGGGGCGCCCGCTAGGTCAAAGTAGAGACAATTTAAATGGAAGCTTGAGGCCGCCTCGATGTCACGTTAAGCTTTCTTTGGCATCGAGGCGGTTTTATTTTTGGATCGCGGCAACAGTATAGACGGGGGTAGCTATGGGCAATCTTGAGAAAAAGGAAACCATCACGTTGCGCGAAGAAACGGTTACGGGAAATGGCTTGATTGACCGGCGCGCAATTTTGCGGAGCGCGCTGCTCTCCGCCGGCATCGCTGCCGCGGGCGTGGGCGCTGCGCAGGCTGACGATGGCGTTGGCGCGGACGCGCCTGAATGGATGAAGACGCCTGGCCGGCCGTTTTCAGCGTACGGTACGCCTTCGAAGTGGCAGGAAAAAGTGCAGCGAATCTTCACGATCGCGCCGGGGCGCGCTGGAACGGGCGTCTCGCGCACGCCGCTTCAATTGCTGGAAGGAACCATCACGCCGGGCGGATTGCACTTCGAGCGCCATCATAACGGAGTGCCCGACATCGACCCCGGGCAACACGAATTATTCATTCACGGAATGGTGAAGCGGCCGCTGGCCTTTTCGCTCGACTCGCTCATGCGCTATCCGATGGAAACGCGCATTCACTTCGTGGAATGCGCCGGGAATAGCGGAGCATTTAGCTCGCCTCAGCCATTGCAAATTACCGCCGGCGAATTGAACGGCCTCCTATCCTGCTCGGAGTGGACTGGAGTGCGGCTTGCGACTTTGCTCGCGGAAGCCGGCGTGACGAAAGAAGCGAAGTGGGTGATCGCGGAGGGCGCCGACGCGGCCGCAATGAGCAGAAGCATCCCGCTGGAGAAATGCATGGATGACGCGATGATTGCTCTGTATCAAAACGGGGAAGCGATTCGCCCGGAGCAGGGCTTTCCGATGCGCCTACTTCTGCCCGGCTTCGAAGGCAACATGAACGTGAAGTGGCTGCGCCGCTTAAATGTGACCGATGCGCCGGTGGATGCCCGGGATGAGACTTCGCACTATACGGAATTGATGCCGAGCGGGAAGGCGCGTCAATTCATGTTTCTGCAACAGGCGAAATCCGCGATCCTCAAGCCGTCCTTTGGAATGAGTATGAAAGGACCGGGATTGTACGAAATCTCCGGGCTGGCATGGTCGGGAGCGGGCCGGATTTCGAAAGTGGAAGTTTCCGCGGATGGCGGTAAGACCTGGGCGCTCGCGGCGTTGAACCAGCCGATATTGCCAAAGGCTCTGACCCGTTTCCGCTTGCCTTGGAAGTGGGATGGGCAGCCTTCCACGCTGATAAGCCGGGCCACGGACGAAACAGGAGGCACGCAGCCAACCAGGGCTAGCTGGATCGCTCAATATGCGCCGGGCCAGGGGTACCACTTCAACGGCATTCAAAGCTGGAGCATTGAGGCCGATGGGACGGTGAAGAATGTCTACGCTTAAATTCGCTTGTCTCATCTCGATAGGGGCGATTTGTCTGCTGCCATCTGTTTGTAGTGCGCAGGGGCCCAACCTTGGGCGCCCGCTCACGCCCGAAGAGATTCGAAAGATAGACATCACGGTCTCGACGGATGGAAGGGGACTGCCTGCGGGCAGCGGTTCGGTTTCGGCAGGCGCAGCGGTTTACGCCAAATCCTGCCAGTCCTGCCACGGGGCGCAGGGCGCGGGGAAGCCGCAGGACCAACTTACTGGAGGGCTTGGTACACTCGCATCCGGTAAGCCGGTCAAAACGCCGGCCAGCTATTGGCCTGCAGCCACTACGCTATTCGATTATATTCGGCGAGCCATGCCGATCACGTCTCCGCAGTCGTTGACGAATGATGAAGTCTACGCGGTGACGGCCTACATCTTGTCCATCGACGGAATCGTTCCTTCGGATGCAGTACTCGATGCCAAGTCTCTTCCGCGCGTCAAGATGCCGAACAAAGATGGCTTTATTAGTTGGTGGCCCAAGCCTCCGCGTTAAGGTGCGGGGTTTAGTCCTTGCAAGGCCCAACACCCACAGGCTGAAGCCTGCGCCACTTGTCGGGCTAGATTTTCCAGTCGGGCGTTTCTACATATTCGCGGGTGATGTCGGCGACGGTGCGTGTGCCGCAATTGCCCATCACGAGCTTCAATTCGCCCTGCATGATTTCAATCACGCGATCGACTCCGGCCTGGCCGAAGGCTCCCAAACCCCACAGGAAGGGACGTCCAATCCCGACGGCCTTGGCGCCGAGCGCGAGGGCTTTAAATACGTCCGTGCCGCGGCGGAAGCCGCCGTCGACGAACACAGGAATCTTGCCGCCAACTGCGGCCACGACTTCCGGCAGCGCTTCGATCGTTGCGCGCGAGGTTTCCGTGGAACGGCCGCCGTGGTTCGATACGAGCATGCCGTCGACGCCGTGTTCCACGCAGAGCCGCGCATCCTCGCGCGTGTCCATCCCCTTGATGAAGAGTTTCCCTTTCCATGTTTTACGGAGGCGGTCGAGGAATGCCCAGTCCATCGAGGGATTCTGTGTTTTCACGCCGGTCAGGTCGATGCCGTCGTACATCGGCCGCTCTTTGACTGTAGGGCCCTCAGGAGTTTCGTGGCAGTTGAGGCACTGGTGCAGGTCCTTGCCGCGAGTGCGAAGGTAGGTTTCACTGTAGCGGCCGGTGGTGTTATCGACCGTGAGTGCAACGACGGGGCAACCCGCGGCTTCCACGCGCCGCAGAATTTTCTCGTTCGCATCCCAGGAGGTCGTTGCGTAAAGTTGATACCAGACCGGCTGGCCGCGTTCTTTATTCACCGCTTCGACTGGAGTCGAAGTTGCCGTGGACAGAAACTGCAAAGTTCCGCGCGCTTTTGCTGCGCGCGCCACGGACAATTCGCCATCGGCGAAGAACGATTTCTCGCCGCCGGTCGGGCATAAGAAAATCGGGCTGTTGTACGTGGTGCCGAACAGATCGACGTGCATGTCGACTTTGGTCGCGTCGCGCAACCGGCGCGGCCGCAGTTCTATGTGCTTGAAACCATCGCGATTCGCGCGGAGCGTGGCGTCGTCGTCGACGCCGCTCGCCATGTACGCCCAATGGCCTTGCAGGACCTTGCGGTGAGCGGCCTCCTCGAAGTCAAAAACGTCGAAGGCACCGGCGGGGCTGGTGATGACGTCGGAAGTTTCCTGCATGCTCTGGGCGAGGCCGGTTTGCTCGAAGAAAGCGGCGACACCGCCGAGCGCCGCAACGTAGGGGCTGGCGGCCAGAAATTTAATGAATTCACGACGGGCGGTTGAGGTGGGTCGGCTCATAATGGTTGCCGATTGTAGCGCTATCTTTTCTTGATGACCAGATGGAACTTCTCCAGGAAGCCCAATGCGGATATTTGTGAGGGATTCAAACCCGAAACAATATGGCGGTTCCGTCCGAGCGGCCTCGGGTGTATAAGTAGGCCCATCCGGAATTGCCAAACGGAAATCGAAGCTGGCAAAAGGTTGAAAATCGACCATGCCGAACCGCAGAGAATTTCTAAAGGGTGTGTCCACCACAGCGGCGGGAATATTTTTCTCCAGTTGCTGCTGCGCGGAATCTTCATTTGGTTTTGCGCTGGAACCACGCCAATCCGCCGCGCAGCCCGTCGCCAAACGCAAGCCGCGCGAGGTCGTTGTCGGCGGCCGGCGTGTGAAGGTCGTTGACATTCACGCTCATGTTCGTGTGCCCGAAGCCTGGGATCTGGTCAAGGATCGCATCGGGCGCGAGGGGCGCGCAGGCGATGTGACGCTGGCAAGTCCGGACAATCCCGCCAACATGCACAATGATGTCGAAAAACATCTCGCGGATTTGGATGAAATGGGAATTGATGTCCAGGCCTTGTCGATCAACCCGTTTTGGTATTGGGCGGATGAGGATCTCGCGCGCAAGATCATCCAGCTTCAGAACGAGAAAATTGCGGAATTCTGCGCCGCGCATCCGAATCGGTTCGCCGGACTGGGCAGCGTGGCCCTGCAGCATCCATCGCTTGCCGTCGAGCAAATGGAAGATGGCGTGAAGAAGCTGGGGATGCGCGGGTTCGCCATCGGAGGCAGCGTGAATGGCGACGATCTTTCCGATCCTAAATTTCATCCGTTTTGGGCGAAGGCCGAGGAACTGCAAACGCTGATTTTTATCCATCCGCAGTCCGCGGGCACGCCCATCGACGAAAAGAGGTTGAAAGGAAATGGATTTTTGGACAATGTCGTCGGGCATCCGCTGGAAACTACTCTGGCGCTCACTCATTTGATTCAAGACGGAACGCTGGACCTTTTCCCGCGTGTGAAAATCTGCGCGGCGCATGGCGGCGGATACCTGCCTTCTTACTCGAGCCGGAACGATCAGTGCCTGATTGCATTTCCCAATCTTTGCAAACCTCTGAAGAAGCCGCCGACGGAGTATCTGAGGCAGCTGTATTACGATTCCGTGCTTTTTACGCCCGAGGACATGAGGCATCTAATTGCCGTGGTTGGCCCCAGCCAGGTTGTTGTCGGGACCGACTATCCCACGCTGTGGAATCGCACTCCAGTGGACCGGATTCTTGCCGTTCCGGGTCTGAAGGACGAGGAGCGCATTTCGATTTTCGGCAACAATGCTGCGAAGCTGCTAAAAATAAGTGTTTGAACTTGCTAAGGCCAAGGAGACGACATGAAAAAGCAGGATGGGGAGACAAGCCGGAACCGCCGCAATTTTCTGAAGGCTGCGAGCGGCGCGGCTGTCGCGTTCGCTGCCACAAAAAATAATTTCGCGCAAAGTTCAAATTCTAAGTCCGCGCCGCAGAAGGAACACGGGAGAACTGCGCCTGCCGACCGGGGCATATGGATCACGTGGTACGACCTGCCGATGGAGGGCCGCGACACCTATTTTGCGTGGCTGCATGGAACGTATCTCCCCGGCCTGTTGAAGCGCCCTGGTTACTTGTGGGCGGCGCACTACGCATCGCAGGATCTCGAAGGCGGCGCTGAGAATGCCACGCGGTACAAACATGTCGACGATCCCAGAGTCGGCAAGGGGTATCACTACATGCTCCTGATCGCCGCGGCCGATGCAAACGTGTTCGGCGATCCGGTTCCGAGCCTCATCAACGCGGCCTTGCCGGAGCAGGGAAAGAAAATGCTCGCCATGCGGACTGGTGAACGCATGAACATTTTTACCGAGACGGGCAGGCGCGAGGGCCGCGCGCTCGCCGCCTACAAGGAAGGCATGACCGGCGCTCCATGCGTTCAGATCGGGAGCTTCGACTGCGCCCTGGAATTCGAGGAGGAGATGCACGCCGGATATGTTCTGGAGCGGCTGCCGAAAATGTGCGCTACGCCGTCGTGTGTAAGGACCCGGAAGCTGAATTCCGTGGCGGGTTGGGCGAAGCACGGAATTATTTACGAATTCGCGTCCAAGGAAGGTTTCGATCGGGACTACGCGCCCGCGGTTGCGAATTCGCCATTGGGTCTGAACGGACACTCCGTGGTTCCAAACCTGGTTCACGCGCCCAACGGGCCCAACAGTGCGCTCCGAATTTGGCCGCCGGTGCCAAAGGCTTAGCGGATCGCGGGTCAAGTAGCACAGCCACTCCTGGCTGTGTGGTTTTGTACGCTGCACGCGCAGGCCAACCGACCTGACGACGAATGCAAAAGGCACACAGCCAAGAGTGGCTGTGCTACTAAAACCCGCTCCACATCGATTTTTTCAAGAATCAGTCAGATAGAAAAAGAGGACGAAGTCCATGACCACACTCTCCAGAAGAGAAATGCTCTTGAGTCCCGTGGCCCTGGCGGCCACAAGTGCCCTGTCGGCCGCGGGCGGCGAAAAAAAGATGACACTCGCCATGCACCAGAACACGTCGAACGGAGCGGGCTACCGCAAATCGCTGGAAGGGTGGGCTCGCGCGGGGATCAAGAATGTCGAGATCACGAATATCTTGCTGGACGAATTTCTGAAAACCGACGACCTGGCAGCCGCTCGCCGTGTGATCACCGACCTCGGACTGAACCTCGTTCACGCCGCGACTGGCGTGACGGAACTCTGGGAGCCGAATCCCAATCGCGCCGCCGCACTCGACAATCTCAAGAGACACTGCGAGATGTTTGCAAATATGGGGCTGAATCGCGTCTATGCTTCCACCGCCACCAGCAAGAAAGTCACTGAAGACGACTACAAAGCCGGCGCCGACAACATCCACGATGCGGGAGAAGTAGCCAAGCAGTTCAACATGTCGCTGCGGATCGAATTTCTGCGCACGTCGACATTTATTTCCACGCTGCCGACGATTCTGAAAATGACGCGCGCGGCGGCGCATCCGAATATTGCGCCCATGCTGGACTGCTATCATTTCTGGTCCGGCCTAAACAAGTTCGAAGACCTCGATCTGATCCATCCCGGAGAAATTGGCCACGTGCATTTTCAGGATGTGCCCGATATGCCGCGGGAGTTATTGGACCTCTCGACGCGCATCATTCCCGGCGACGGAGTCAGTCCGCTGACGCGAATTCTGGGCAAGCTTGCGGAAAAGGGATACGCCGGCCCGCTCTCGGTGGAACTCTTCCTGCCGAAATTCCAACAAGGCGATCCCTACGAAGTCGCCAGAGAAATCCGCCTAAAATCCGAAGCCGTGATGCGTCAAGCTCGCGTGATGTGAATGTAGCCAGAGCGCGGTTTCAATCCCGGAAAATAAGCAACTCTTGGTACAATGAAATGACCAGGATTCCAATGTGGCATCGTGTCCTGGATGTCAGGGGAAAGAAAAGTGGCTGCGACTCAGACTGAAACTCTCGTAGAGGTTGGACCGAAGGTCGTTTACAAAGTTTTGGCTGCGATCAGCGTGTGTCATCTTTTGAATGACATGTTGTCGTCGCTGCTGCCTGCGATTTATCCCTTGCTGAAGAGTTCGTTCAATCTGAATTTCGCGCAAGTGGGCCTGATCACGCTTACCTATCAGACGACTGCATCGCTCCTGCAGCCGATGATCGGGTTCTACACGGACAAGAGGCCCAGGCCTTTTTCTCTGCCGGTGGGGATGTGTGCGACGCTGATCGGGCTCATCCTTTTGGCGGCCGCTCGTACGTTTCCCGCGCTACTGGTTGCCGCGGCGCTTGTTGGGACCGGCTCCTCGGTGTTTCATCCTGAGTCTTCCCGTGTGGCGCGAATGGCGTCCGGCGGGCAACATGGTCTCGCGCAGTCGATTTTTCAAGTCGGCGGCAATGCGGGACTTTCACTGGGGCCGTTGTTGGCGGCCTTCATTGTATTGCCAAAGGGGCAAAATAGCATCGCCTGGTTCTCGCTCGCGGCTCTGACTGGCATGATTCTTCTGACGGGAGTGAGCAGTTGGGCCAAGAACCACGCGGCAAGTTGGAAGAGATTCAGCGCGAAGCACGATATTGACAAGCCGCCGGATCTGTCCACCGCAAGGGTCACTGCGTCGATCGCGATTCTGATGGCGCTCCTATTCTCCAAGTTCGTTTATCTGGCAAGCCTGACGAGTTACTACACATTTTATCTGATCAACAAGTTCCATTTGTCTGTACAAAGCGCACAAATCCATCTTTTTGTTTTCCTGGGCGCGGTTGCACTCGGGACGCTTATTGGCGGACCTGTCGGCGATCGGATCGGCCGAAAGAGCGTCATCTGGTGCTCGATTCTTGGTGTTCTTCCATTTACTTTGTTGTTGCCATATTCCAACTTGTTTTGGACTGAAATTCTCAGCGTGGTGATTGGCCTGATCCTGGCGTCCGCATTTTCGGTGATTGTGGTTTACGCGCAGGAGCTTGTCCCAGGCAAAGTGGGAATGATCTCGGGTCTCTGCTTTGGGTTTGCGTTTGGGATGGCGGGATTGGGCGCGGCGGTTCTTGGATGGCTCGCGGAT
Organism: Verrucomicrobiia bacterium; assembly: GCA_035604385.1. Lineage (GTDB taxonomy): Bacteria > Acidobacteriota > Terriglobia > Acidiferrales > UBA7541 > Palsa-360. Next base: position 61,207 of record DATNIO010000229.1, read on the forward strand.
TTGACCAGCATCAATTTTGTGTATCTGGTCTGTTCGTATCTCCCGGCGGTAGGCCTGCTGGCGGCGTTCTTGCCCAACATCGAGCGGCCCAGGCTGCGGACTATTCATGAAGAGGCGATGGCGGATTAGCGTGAAGTCCAGTGGGCTGATTCAACCCTTCGTTCAATCTCAAATTTAGAATCTCAAATCTCAAATCTTTAATCTTTAATTCTCATGCTCCTGCTTTTGCCATTTCCGCGGCGCGATGAATGGCGCGGCGAATTCGCGGATAGGTCCCGCAGCGGCAGATATTTCCTGACATGGCGCGGTTGATGTCGTCGTCCGCGGGGTTGGGAGTTTTTTCGAGCAAGGCCACCGCGCTCATGATCTGTCCGGACTGGCAGTAGCCGCACTGCGGCACTTCGATTTCAAGCCATGCGCGCTGCACCGGATGCTTCCGGTCCGGCGAGAGCCCTTCGATTGTGGTGACTTCTTTCCCAGCGGTGCGGGATACCGGAGTACTACAGGAACGCACGGGGCGGCCGTCGAGATGAACAGTGCAGGCGCCGCACTGCGCCACGCCGCATCCGTACTTTGTCCCGGTCAGGCCGAGATGCTCGCGCAAGACCCAGAGCAGGGGAGTGGAGGGTTCGACATCCACCTTCACGCTGCGTTTATTTACCGTTAGAGAAATCACGGGCATGAACCTCCTCGGCAAGAAATCTTTCCGTGCTGGCGCATCGCCTTCCGTGCATTCTCATTACTCCGCGCCTCAAGTTTTCAGCACCGCGAGCACGCGTTCCGGCAGGAACGGCGACTGGCGGAGGCGTCGCCCGGTTGCGGAAAAGAATGCGTTCGCTACCGCCGGGCCCACGCCAATTCCTCCGAGGTCGCCGATCCCAACGGGATTGCGGGTCGAGGGCACGACATGCGTGTGCACTTCCGGCGCTTCCGACATGCGCAGGACTTGATAGTCGTAGAAATTCGACTGTTGAACGGCGCCGTTCTTGAACGTGATGCGCTCCTTGAGCAGATTGCTCAAGGAGTGGATGACGGCGCTTTGCAACTGCGCGTCCAGATTGCGCGGCGAGACCGGAACGCCGACATCGGCCGCAATCCAGATTTCCGGTACGCGGATCACGCCGGTATTGCGATCCACGGCGACTCGCGCGATCGTGGCCATGTACGTCCCCGCGTTGCTGACGTACGACACGCCGCGGCCCGCCTTCTCGCCTTTCTTCCAACCTGCCATGCTGGCCACTGCGCGCAGGACTTCCTGTTCGACCGGCGATTTCCGTAGCAGATCGAGGCGCATCTCGACTGGATCGTCGCCCCGGGCGATCGCGATTTCGTCCACAAAACTTTCCGCCGCGAATTGATTCACGGTCGAGCCGACGCCTCTCACGGCCGACATGCGCACGCCGAGCTTATTGCGCACCGCTTCGACCAGAATGTTGGGAACATCGTAGTCGGTCTTGATGCCCGTCGTGGAAATTCTCGGGAATTCCTTGCCCTTCTCGAATCGGGTTGGATCGGTCATGGCCAGCGCTTCGTCCGCGACCAGGCGGTGGTGCCAGGCGATCAGCCGGCCATTGCTGTCTTCGGCCGCCTGCAAATATTGCGCCGTCATCGGTTTGAAGCGTCCGAAACGCACGTCGGATTCGCGGCTCCAAATCACTTTCACCGGCTGTCCCAACTCTTTGGATACGAGAGCGGAGTCAACGGCCCAGTCATGGTCCTGCGCCGATCGCCGTCCGAATCCGCCACCAAGATAGGTGCGATGGAGCACGACGTTCTCGGGAGCGATGCCGAGAGCTGCCGCAACGGATCGCACGCAGTGAGTCGGTGTCTGAGATCCGGCCCACACTTCCACGCTCTTCCCGCCGTCTTTCACCCAGGACACGGAATTGAGCGGTTCGAGTTGAGCGTGGTAGACAAATTCCGTGCGGTATTCGGCCTTGTAAACTTTGGCGGCTCCGCTGAGCGCGGCAACAATGTCGCCCGTGTTCTGCACCTGAACGCCGGCTTTGCTGAGATCGCGCGCGATTGCAGACTGCTCTTCCATAGCGCGGTCGCTGTCAAATTCACTCTGAGCGATCTTGCTCCAGGTGATTTTCAGAGCGCGTTCCGCGGCGAGCGCCGCTTCATACGTCCGCGCGGCAACAGCGACACGATCCGGCGGCAACTGCATCACTTTTATCACGTCGAGCATTTTGGAAACTTCCGCATCGTTGACGGAAATCGGTGTAGCGCCCAGGACGGGAGCGCGCACGACCGTGGCATACACCATGTTGGGAAGCCGGACATCGATGCTGTAGGTTGCCGAGCCGTTGGTCTTGGCCGGAATATCCACGCGCGGAATTTCGTGGCCTATAAGCCGAAACTGGCTCGGGTCTTTCAGATCTTTTTCCGAAATGGTGGGCAATGTTTTTGGCAGAGTTGCGAAGCCTGCGATCTCTCCGTAGCTGAGGCGCTGTCCGCTCTTGGCATGGACAACCACGCTCGGCTCCGTCGTGAGTTCCGACGCGGGAACATTGAGATGGTTCGCAGCCACGTCAAGAAGCACGCGCCGCGCCTGTGCGCCATAGAGACGCATGTTCTTGTAATACGCCATCACCGCAGTGCTGGCCGCCGTGACCATCATTCCGAAAAAGAAGGAAAGCGGGTTGCCGTAAACTGCATCGTCCGAAGGGCTAAATTCGACGGACACTTTGTTCCAATCGGCATCCAACTCCTCGGCGAAAACGATCGCCAGCGCGGTCATCGTGCCCTGTCCCATCTCCGCTGCCGGCGCCATGATGGTGATCCCGCCATCCGGAGCGATGCGAACCCAGGGCATTTTCACGCCCGCGCCGGTTCCCTCCGTATCGATTTCAGTGGCCGCGCCCTTAACAGGCTTTAGATCGAGACCAAAGACCAAACCCAACCCGCTCACGCCGACGCCGACGAGGAACTCACGACGCTTCATGGGAAAATCGGTCATGTTGGTGGCACCTCCGATGGCGTGGAAATCGTATTGAAACGAATATACGCCAGATGCTTATCGTGTCGAGCTATTTTACTTCTTCCATTTTCACACCGACCGGCTTCGCAAAAAGGTCAGCCTTAAAAGGAATCTGGTCTTCCCACAGCAAATATCTAAACTGTGTAATCTTCTGTCCTTGCAACAATGCAATCAAAATCGGCACGTGTATATCAACACGCTCCACAAGCTCCAGAACCATTCCGTCGAGGGCGAGCTCGTAGTAGTTGGCCTTAAAACTATCCAGTTTGGGGCCGTCCACTTGTTTCGCCCCATTTTTCTGAAAGAACTCAAGCTCATGTCCATATTCGAGTCCGCCTACTTTGCTCTTTAACAATTCCATGCTAAAGGCAAAAATCGGCAAGCGACAATTAAAAGTCGGCCCAGGGTCCACCATATGTTTGGCCCTGTTGTTCGCCAAGTCCAGAAGCCAAGAGTCGGGCTCGTTCATAATGACACTCAAGTGAATTCCCTGCGCCGGGTCTGGCTCTTCGTCGCTTCGGCAATAGGAGTTCGTGGCCCGCCATAGTGTCTTTGGTTTTCCAGCAAACGAGCCTTCCGGGATGTCCGTACCACTCAATTGGACAATGACATGAATCATCGTACGTGGTTGATCATCCGCACAAAATCCGCTTACTGAGACCAAAAGCGTGACCAACGCTGCCAGCCATGGATTCTTCATTTGGGCTCCATTCAGTCTTGATATTTTTGGCGTAGCCGAGGGGTGAGCCGAAGCATGAGTTGCGCGCGCTCGATTTCGTTCAGCCAATCGCCCAGGGTCGCGTCGAGTTCGTCTTTCTCGGGGGCGACAATGCCAGTCGGGCAAAGCGGGCCGAGCTTGGCGCGGGCCAGGGCGCGGTAACGGTTGATCGTGCGATCACCGGCAGTGGCGCACCATTCGTTGTCTTCGGACAAAAATATTACGACGGGGACTCGGCTGCCGGCGTTGATGCGCAGCTCGGGGACCAACTCACTTTCCTTTGGCCGCTCGACGAAGCGCAAATCAATTTTTTTAGGATTGGCTTCGGCGATCCGGAGAATCAGCGGACATTGCTGGACGCAATCGCCGCACCAGATGCCGCTGAAGATCAGAATTTTCATTTCTCGTACAAAGCCGGCGACGAGCTGCTTCTGGGCATCGGTCAAGTGGGCGGCGTCATAGACCTGGGTCCAGCGGCGTTGCTGCTCTTCTGTGCCGGTTTGAAGGTAGCGATCGTACGGGAGCGCTGACGCAAATTTATCTGCAAGATAGGAAGCGTTAATCATGATCGTGGATTATATACTGTGCGATCTTTGTTTCATTGGACCGCGATGCGATCTCGCGCGGACCGGACCGGGTGGAATCGATTCGCGGTTATTTCTTGCCGGCGTCTTTTTCCAGCTTCTCGAGTTCTTGCACCAATTGTTGCGCCTGATCGCGAATCTGGCGCACGCGCTCGGCCAGGGCAGGGGCTTCGCTGCTGGGAGCCGGTGCTGTCGGGGCCTGAGCCGACGCAGCCGCCCCGGGGATAGCCTTGGAAGGCGCGACGCCCCCAGTCAGTTCGGCCAGGGCCTGGTCGAAATTGTCGCGATAAATCAGGCGGTCGCCCATGGCCAGAACAACTTTTTTGAGCTGAGGCATCCGGGCTTCATTCGCCTGGATGTAAATCGATTCGACGTAGAGAAAACCGCCCGTCACGGGGAGGGAAATGATATTTCCGCGAAGCACGTGCGAGCCCTGCTGGTTCCACAGGGTCAGATCCTTGGAGATGTTTTGGTCCTGGTCGATGCGCGACTCAATCTGCATGGGGCCGTACATCAACTGCTGCTTCGGGAGCTGGTAAAAGATCAGATTTCCTAAATGATCGCCGTCGCATCGCGCGGCCATCCAACCGATCAAATTATCCTTGCCCCGCGGGGCGAAGGGAAGAATAAGCAGGAACTCCGGCGCCTTCTCCCCAGGCAAAGTGGCAACTACATACATCGGCTGTACGTTCTCAGGCTGCGCCGACTGGCCAAACAAGTTATGCGCGATGTCCCAGATGTCTTCCTTGTTGTAAAACACCTGAGGATCGCGCATGTGGAACGTCCGGTAGGCCTCGGCCTGCGCTTGAAACATGGCTTCGGGATAGCGCGCGTGGCGGCGCAAGTCGGTCGGCATGTCGGAAGCAGGCAGAAATAATTTTGGGAAAAGATGCTCGTAAGCTTGAATGATGGGATCGGCCGGATCGAATACGTAGAGCGCAATCTTCCCCGTGTAGGCATCCACTGTGGCCTTCACCGCGTTACGAATGTAATTTGCGCCCTCTGGCAATCCGGTTACCGGAATCGTGGCGGAATAGGGATGCGAAAGGGAAGTCGTGTAGCCGTCCACCATCCAAACCAATCGGCCATCATCGGTAATCACGAGATAAGCATCCTGATCCCAGAGCAAAAAGCCCGCAAGATACTGCAATCGTTCCTGCACGTTGCGGTGAATCATCATGCGGCTCTGCCCGGTGAGGTAGCTCGTGAAAATAATGTTCGGTTCGCCCTGGGAGATCGCAGCGGCTGCCTTCAGCAGAATCGACCCGACGGGAAAACCTCCCGTGCCCTGGTAGGTCGAATATTTGTTCTGGTCGCCGGAGGGATAGTCAAATTCTTCGCGAGCTGTGTGGACGAATACCGGATCTTGCGTTTTGGCGCCGTAATAAATTTCCGGCCGGGTAAGCTGAAAGCCAGGCGTCTTGATTTCCGGCGGGGCGTTTTCGATCAACAGGACAGGGAGGCCGTCGGGCGTGATCTTGTTGACTTCCGACATGACCGCGCCGAAGCCGTGCGTATAAATAAAACGCGGATTGATCCAGCTCTGGCTGGCCTCGGCGGACAACTGCGTGACGTCGATTTCGCGCGGCGACAGAAGGACCTGCTTGATGCGCCCGTTCGGGAAATAGCGATCCACGTCGGTTGCCGGAAAAGTGTAATAGGGGCGCAGCGCCTGGATCTGCGTGATCGTTGCGTTGTACGCGCGAAGGTCCCAGAGACGAACATTATCAAGTAGCGTGGCATCCTGCACGGGATCGACCGACGCCTGCCCGGAAGGTACAAAGGGTAGTTCCTGGGAATTGCGATTCAGGCCGAAGGCAATCGAAGTCGCCTCGATGTGCCGCTCGATATAGGGCCTTTCGATGGAAATTTCGTTCGGCCGCACGTAGACGGCATGGACGATGAGCGGCAAAGCGGCCTGCAAAACAAAAAAGCTGATGACCAGGACGGCCGCATTCTTGTATCTCCGCAGCCAAACAAGAGGCAACGCCCCGAGCGTGACCGCAACGAGCAGCCAGCGCAACGGGAGCGTGAACTTTTCGTCCACGTAATCCGCGCCCGTCATGAAGGCGTGAGAGTTAAGCAGAAGCTCATAGTTGCCGAGATAAATCCAGACAGCAAAGCCGAGCAACAGGATAACGGTGAGGATGCGGACAAAACCGGCGCGCGTCGCGCCAGTCAGCAGCAGGGAGCCCGGCCCAATCGTAAGAGTTCTGCGCGGCCCGTCCTCGAACCCGCCGTAGCGAAATTTTTCCGCCAACTGCCAGCCTTTCGCCGTCGCCCAAAAGACCAGGGCGCAAAGGATCGCCAGGACGAACCCGAACCCGAGCACTTCTGCATAGAAGGGCAAATCGAAAAGATAAAACGGCAGGCCGCGCGAAAACACCTGATCCTTCCAGGCATCGGCGGGCGCCGTGAGCCCGCGCGACCCGAAGAAACGCATGACGGTCCAGTAGTCAATCGAGCTCGACGCGAACACGATCGCCACGACGGCCAGCCCCACTGGAATCAACCGGGAGTACAGACGGTGATCGCGCGGAAGAATTCCGGCGAAGTGCAGGCCTCGCGCATGAGCCACCCATAGCGCAAAGAAAGCCACCAGCGAGCCTGCCGTTGCAGGCGCAATGCTGTACCACAGCATGCCGACCCACGTATTCACTTGCCCGATTTCTTTCCACCAGTTGTACTCAATGACGAAATCGGCGGCCGTGGAGCTGGCCCAAAGCGCGAGAACCACTAGCACAGCCAGAACGATTAAGTTGCGAATCTGTGAAGGGCGCATAAAAGGCAGTTTCTGTATGTGGAGCTGTGGCGCCGATTCGAAACGAAAAAATCGAAATTCGAACGGCACAGAATTTTAGTTGATGTAGACCGCTGAAGATCGTATCACAGTACATTGCGAGCACCTGTACCCTATTCTTTTTATTGGGCTTTGCAGTCATTCAGCCCGCGGTAACGACAGCCCAGCCGCAGCCCCTCCAGGCTCTGCTGCTCCTGATATTTATTACTCAGGTAGACACATGCCTCGCAACTCTAAATTGACCCTTACTGAG
>DATNIO010000230.1:0-27659 GCA_035604385.1 Verrucomicrobiia bacterium
TGTCTATGCTTCAAGAGCTCAAGGCGGAGCCAAGAAAAGAGAACTTGGACGTTGCCGAGTCTCAAGTCGAGTCGGCGCAGGCAACTCTCAAAACCACAGAGGACGAACTGGCCAAGCAGGAAACTGCATACGAAATGGATCCGAAGTCAATCAGCAAGGATGCCTTGGACAGCGCGATCAACGCGGCTGCGGTGGCGAAGGCCAACCTTGCCGTGGCCCAGAAACAATATGACTTGACCAAAGCGGGCGCCTGGTCCTACGACATCACCAACCAGGAACGCCAGCAAAACGCATTGCAAAAATCCTATACGGCATCGAGCGCCTTGCTTTCTAAGTACACGCTCCGTGCGCCAAGAGATGGCATGGTGCTGTCCATCAATCCGACGCCCGGGAGTTTCGTATCCGCGCAAGGCTCTTACGACAGCTACACGCAGGGCATGCTTCCCGTGCTGGTGCTCGGTAGCCCGCAGGCGTCTCTGAATGTGCGTTGCTACGTCGATGAAATCCTTGTGCATCGGCTCCCCGCGCCAAGCAAGATGAAAGCGCAAATGTCCATTCGCGGGTCGGACACGAAGCTTCCCCTCGATTACGTGAGGATGCAGCCGTTCGTGTCTCCCAAGATCGAGCTTTCCAACCAGAGGACCGAGCGGGTCGACGTCAGAGTGCTGCCCGTAATTTTTAGAATCGAGAAGTCCGAAAACACGTACCTCTTTCCTGGCGAATTAGTGGACGTATTCATTGGTGAGTGAGGATTGAAATGTTGCGTCGTGCAAAATCGATTGTTGCTCAAGGGGCCTTAGCCGCCTTCGCGACTTGGACGCTCCTGTTGGCTGGATGCACGGTAGGCCCGAAGTACGCGCGGCCGTCGGTGCAAACTCCCACAGCTTACAAGGAGCTTGCTGCGGACGATCTCATACAGTCAGACCAATGGAAATCAGCCCAACCGAGTGATGGTGCGGCTCGTGGAAAGTGGTGGGAAGTCTTCCATGATTCACAGCTAAACACGTTTGAACTAAAAGCGGATATTTCAAATCAGAATATTGCCGCGGCGGTTGCAAGTTTCTTTGCTGCCCGCGCCGTCATCCGGGAAGCGCGTTCGCAATATTTTCCGACCGTCGCAACGAACCCAAGCATCATGAATGCGCGCCCGTCGGCGGGCCAGTTCGGCGGGGTGCGGTCGGGAAGCTCTTCGACCTCGGGATTCACTCTCAATTCTTTTACCAATTTCTCGGCGCCTGCGGACGCGTCCTGGGAACCGGACCTGTGGGGCCGTGTTCGCAACACGATGAGGGGAGCCACCTACGCGGCGCAAGCAAGCAGCGCCGACTTGGAAAATGTGCGCCTCTCCGTAGAGGCAGAGCTTGCGACCGACTATTACCAGCTCCGCGCGCAGGATGCCATGAAGCAGGTTTTTGACGCCACTGTCATCGCCTACCGGGAATCTCTGAATCTCACTCAGGTCCAGTTCAAAGCCGGGATTGGAACAGACGAAGCGGTCGCTCAAGCCGAAGCCCAACTGGAGGCTACACAAGCGCAGGATACGAACCTCGGCATTTTGCGAGCGCAGTATGAGCACGCGATCGCCCTGCTGGTGGGCGAACCCGCATCGACATTTTCCATTCCCGTAGAGCCACTGAGCGCGAATCCTCCGGCCATTCCTGCCGGCGTCCCCTCCGATCTCCTCCAACGCCGCCCGGACATCGCCGCCTCCGAACGCGCGATGGCACAAGCGAATACGCAGATTGGCATAGCGAAAGCAGTCTACTATCCGAACGTCACCTTGAGTGCGACTGGAGGGTTCGGCAGCACTTCCATCGCGGATTGGTTTGTCTGGCCGAGCCGATTCTGGTCGGTGGGACCCAGTCTTGCAGAAACGATTTTTGACGCTGGATTGCGAAGAGCCACCGTCCAACAGTTTCAGGCCACTTACGATCAAACGGTGGCGAATTACCGGCAGACCGTATTGACCGCCTTCCAGCAAGTGGAAGACAACCTGGCGGCCGTGAGAATCCTGGCTCAGGATATCCAGCAGCAGGATGCCGCCGTACAATCGGCCCGAAGAAGTTTGCAGGAAGCGACGGTGCGCTACGAGGCCGGGCTTGATCCCTACCTGAACGTGATCACGGCCCAAACGGTTGTACTGAATGACCAGCAAACTGCGGTGAATTTTCGCATGCAGCAAATGGTGGCGAGCATCCAGTTAATCAAGGTGCTAGGCGGCGGCTGGGATGTCGCGCAGCTTCCGCCGCCGAAACAGTTGAGAACCATTGTTTCTAGCGGTCCAAATTCGTTGCTTCCTTAATGGGGTTGGCGAATGTGGTTTTGCCGCTCTATGCATCTGATTGGCCGTCATATGTTGATTGGGACGTTCCCCGATTCTCGTAGGAGGTTGGCAATTGAGTCAAAGCCTTTTAGTGCCGCTTGACGGTTCACCGCTCGCAGAGCTCGCATTGCCTGAGGCGCTCGCACTAGCAAAGCTGCCAGAGTCGAGAGTGACCCTGCTTCACGTGATCCCTCCTATAGAGGATGTAATTTCCGATGGTGAAGTGATCACAATCGATCAGCAGTGGGAGAACCGAAGAATCCACGCGGTGCACTATCTGGAGAGTATCTGCGCCCGGCCTGACTGGAAGAACGTGAAGGTGACTGTCGCCGTCGAAATGGGCATCCCAGCCGAGGTGATCCTCGATTTTGCGCGCAAGCACAAAATCGCTCGGATCGTGATGACGACGCATGGCCGGACTGGCATCAATAGATGGGTTTACGGGAGCGTCGCCGATAAAGTGCTTCGAGCTGCTGACAGAACCGTGGTGCTTGTCCGCGCTGGATCCCCAATTGGGGCATTGTCCACCAAGAGGAATGCATTTTAATATAAGGCTTTCGTCAATGGAGGACTCCGCGAGGAAGAATAGTGGGCCCCCGCGAAAGCCAGAATGGAAACAGGGAGGAATCATGGCGCTGCACCGAACAATCCTGCTTGCTGCTTTGCTCTCGGCCCTCTGCGCCGCAGTTTCCAGAGGAAACCCAGCCCAAGATCAAAATCAGCTTCCTGCGGACTATGTACCGTCCGGCGCGGCGATCTACACTCAGTATTGCGCCGCATGTCACGGAGCGGACGCCAGGGGCAACGGCCCTGTGAAGAAGGCGCTTAGGAAACCCGCGCCGGACCTCACGACATTGGCCAAGCGTCACGACGGCAAGTTCCCATATGCCTATGTCGCAGGAGTTCTTCGCTTTGCTCCCGGTGTTCCCTCTCATGGATCGGGCGATATGCCCATGTGGGGGCCCCTTTTTGAATACTACTACAATCAGAAATCCGCACAGCGCCGCATCCAGAATCTGTGTGACTTTCTAGCGGCTCTGCAGGAAAAGTAATCGCCGGAAAAGCCAGGGCTCAGAACTCACCCCCGTGGCTTCTGACACTATCCTGACTCAGGAACGACTCTGCGGGCTAAATCACCGGTACAATCGGGCTGCATGACCCGGACCAACGTCCCATCCTATATACGTGCTACGTGCGCGCACTGGCTCCCATTCCGAGGGAATTCCACGTTCCTCGAATCAATCCTTGACTGAGTTCAGACTCATTGCAATGGAGCGAGGGGAGAAAATCGCAGCACAACCAATGGACAGAACCCCTCACCAACTTGAAGTCGCATTCGAGTTTGACAAACCGCTCGATCCCGTCTGCGCATTGTTATCGGACCAATTGGTGCATCACGGCCAAGTGGCCATTGTGCAAAGGTTGCGACCTGTCCGAATTTGCGAGCATTGCGGGAAGTTGTTTGTTCGAAACCGAAAAAAGCAAATTTTGCCCCGGTGGGAAATGTAGGATTGCTCACTACAATCGAGGACCGCAACGCGCCGACGCTGAGTATCAATTCGAGCGTCGTATTCTTCGACTTCATAAGAAACTCACCCCGAAAAGATTCGGCAAGGTGGTTCGTCTGAGACTCGCAAATATCAAACTCAGTAAGCTAGAGCACACCCAGAAAAGATCGCGAAGTCGTTTTCTCCAAGACCTCCTGAATGCGGGGGGCAAGTAGTCCCCGTGTGGAACGTGAACCGATATTAACGGAAATTAACTGGAAGAACAGTGGGAGCTTGGAGGTTATAGAGAAAATGGCATTTATATGTGATTCTTAATCCCTAGCCAAACCGCTGCTCTCGTTTCGAAGGCAGATGCTCTAACGGAGGCACTTCAGCCGCGAACTCGAGAGAACGGTGAACCAAATCGAGCGGCTGCAGCGCATGCGCAAGTGGCAACCGCTACCGCCCCAGTTGGACGTCAAGATTTCCTGATCCCGAGGGCAGGGAATCAGCTACTCCGTTTCCGTGCTGGCTCTGTGTCCATTTATGCCTGTGTCGGTGGGTCCGCCCTCCGAGGGGGACGGCTCGACGGGCAGCGGGGAGATCCAAAGTCCGCACCTTTCGGCTCGAAGTTAGCTCAAGAGGGTTGGGACCAGTTGGAAGATGTTTGTAACACTGCAGATAGCGGCCGCGGAGCAGTGCCCATACTAGCTCATCTAAGCAGGTACCCGCTACTGTACCTGTGCGCACTCAACCCGCAGCCCTCTACCGTGTCAATTTCCTAAGCGATTTGGAAACGGATGAAGTGGAGTGAGTGCAAGTTGCATGGGCGCAATTGGCTATCTCGAAATTTGCGGTTATTTAGTTGGCAGTGATGAAGCAGTTTCGAAGGCATTTGCAGCGGCTAGCATGCCAAGGTTATGTCAAAACGTACGGCACAACGATTGGAGAGGGTTAGGTCGAAGTCCTAAAGTGAGCGACGGCGGACAGGCCCTCGGTCGCAAGACGCCTGAGGGCTTGTTTTGTTTTCACTCCCACGTGTAGAGCTTTATGCATCGGAATTGTTCAGAGTACATCACGACGGTCATATTTTGAACTGTGCAAAGGGACCGATTGCTTTAAATTCTCGACCGGTCCATCGCTGGAGGTAGCTCAGTTTCATCAGGCGATTTATTTGAAGGTAAGTGGTGCTTCCGGCAGCGCCGATTTGGACTCTTGCAAAACATCCGTGCTTCTTCCGCATCAAACCGTTCCCACGGGATGACGTTTCGAGACTTCCGGGTAAACCGCACTGGCGCGGTCCAACGCTTCCGTTATGCTGTCGCACATATTCCTACCTCCGATGTGCTGTTCAAACTCAGCCTGATGCATTAGTCTCATAGGCTGTTCCCTGGCTCCGCAAAGAATGAGTTCTCGTCCCGATTCGTGCACTTGGTCAGCTAAGTCCTCTAGTGTCTGAAGGCCGGTGGAATCGATCGCGGTCATGTTGCGCAATCTCAGAATCAGGATCGGGGGCAGGCTGGACAACCGCGTTGTGATCTCCTCGATTTTGTCGGTTGCTCCGAACAGGAAAGGCCCATGAATTCTAAAGATGGCGACATAAGCGGGGATTACCTTGTGCTGGAGGATGTGAACATGCCCTTCACGGACGTACTCTTCGGACACCTCCGAGACCGTGGTCGTTTGTGTAACTTTCTTTATGAAGACCAGCGCGGCGAGAATCATGCCTGCTTCCACGGCTATCGTCAGATCTGCAAACACCGTCAGTAGGAAAGTGACGAGCCATGTCGCAATCTCCATTCGGGAGAGCTTCAAAAGCTCTGGGATTTCCGCCCACTCGCCCATGTTGTATGAAACAACGAGAAGAATTGCAGCCAGGACCGACAACGGGATGAATCTTGCAAGGGGAGCTGCGAAGACCACGATGCCAAGAAGAGTCAGGGCGTGAATCATTCCCGAAACCGGAGTTTTCGCCCCCGAACGGATATTGGTGGCAGTTCTCGCGATTGCGCCCGTCGCCGGAAGCCCTCCGAACAGCGGAGAAAGAATATTCGCGATCCCTTGTCCCATAAGTTCCACGTTTGGGTTGTGCTTGTCGTTGCTCATGCGATCGGAGACGACCGCGGACATCAATGATTCGATTGCGCCTAACATAGCAACCGTGATTGCCGGCGAAATCAAAGGCCGCAGTAAGTCTGTGCGAAAGTGCGGAACCTTAAGCGCTGGTAGCCCAGAGGGGATACCTCCAAAGCGAGTGCCAATGGTTTCCACGGGCAGTTTGAGCAGGATGACCGCCGCCGTACCAACAAAGAGCGCGACGATATACCCCGGGACTCGTTTCACGTAACGCATGAAAACGATAATCACAGCAAGGGCCGCAACCGCTAGGCCCGTCTCCAGGGGCGAGAACGAATAGAAATTGTGTGCAATTGTCTGAATGCGACCGAGAAATTCACCCGGAACCCTGTCGATCTTTAGTCCGAAGAAATCCTTAATTTGCGTGCTGGCGATGATTACCGCGATACCGTTCGTAAAACCCACGACGACAGGGCGCGGTATGAATTTGACGGCCGTGCCCAAACCCGTTGCCCCCAGAATCAACAGGAGAACGCCAGCCATCAGGGTGCACAGGAACAGTCCGTCCATGCCATACTTCGCGACAATGCCGAAGACGACGACCACGAACGCGCCAGTTGGGCCACCAATTTGGGTCTTGGATCCGCCCAGAGCCGAAATCACAAAACCCGCCACGATGGCGCAGTACAAACCGGCCTGTGGTGGAACGCCAGAAGCGATCGCGAAAGCCATCGCGAGAGGCAGTGCGACGAGACCAACGGTTATGCCTGATAATAGATCCGCCACGAACAGGCGCTTCGTATAGGACTTGAGACAGAGCACGGATTTCGGTAGCCAATTATTCATTGTGTTTTTTCGAGTGTCCGATCTTCCAGGTCTTGTATTAGTTGCCCACTCGCGCCAACCGCGCCACTAACTGACGCACGTTCATGTTTACTCCCTAATTTCCTTCGTTGGCAGAGTGAGTTCCATCTTTGCTGTTCAGTGGCGATTAGCGGCTGCGACATTCGGTCTAGGAATCGGCCTGACCTTAACCGCACGGATCCGTTCTCCCCCGTACTGTTCTTCGTACTCGACCCAGTCTCCTATGGAAAGCGTCCTGAAATCCGAACCGTCGAGCGCCTTCTCATCGAAGTAGATCACGCAGTTGTCCTCTCCCAATATGCAGCCGGAGCCCCGGTTCTTCATCAATTCCGTCACCGAACCGCGCATACTTTCTCCTTTTCTAGTTCTTCTTCTCAGACAGCGTCTGGGCCGTCTGTAAGTGTGGACGGTGGAGTGGCCTTTTACTGAACTCCGCGGCAAGTGCCCACATGCGGCGTGCTGCCTGAGCGATGCGCATCATATGTGGCGCTGCCCAGGTCAGCGTGCGCTCGCCAGCACGATCCAGAAGGAACAGTGTTAGGACCGCACCAGCTGCGAGCGCGAATAGAACGCAAAATATGGCCAGCGCAGCAATCATCTCCTGCACTTGAAAAAGCCGAATCGCCGCCAACGCAGCAAGGCCGAGTAAGGTCCACCTACACGCCTTGTTGTTCGAAGCCGACTTTAGGGAAATCACGGGTCAGGTCCTTTCTCGTTACGTATTTCTGTCAAGAAATACATTTAGAACCCGAGGAAACCATCCCCGAGCCGACCTGTCGTTGAGTGACTCTTTCCGCAAGTTCACTGGCTGTTTTGTTTGATCCGCCCCAACAACCTGCATATTAATCGCCCTGGGAACCTTGGCCCCTGCAGCGAAAAAGACTCCGTAAGAAACTCGCAGACCAACAGACAGCTCGCCATAGCTGAATCCCACCACGAGCGAATCATCGCTGAAAGTCTCATCGAACCCATCATCCCCATGAATGATTCCCGTGTGCCGCGAAGGAAATAGAATGACTACTTCTCCCTTCAAACCCTCCCTCTGCATTAGTTCTTTGACTTTGATCCGGCCCGTCATCTTGCCTCCACTTTCAGTACCTCTCTGAACGCAGCAATCGGGTGGCTGTGCAACAGAGGCGCTTTGCTTTTCGGCTCTTTCTCCCCAAGTATCTCGAATTCAAGAACTCCGGCGAGCAATTCGCTGAGGGCATAGTCCACTATTTCTGCGGTGCTCTGGCCTCGATTGCTGCTCATCATCCACTGTCGTGTGCGCTTACCTATCAGGGTACACAGGACGAAAGGATTGGAAATCTTCCGTTGCGCCTGGAACAGCAACTCGGACCGAGTACTCATGTCCTTTTGCCTGAAGATATCTCTTCCCCTGCAACGCGCCGCACTCGGAATGCCCGGCAACCCTTGGACCAGAGGGAATGGGGAACCAAAAATGGCTCGACTTCCAGATAGCCCAGGCACATTTTGTCGTCGCCGAGCGAAATTAGCTCGGCCCACGGATTCAAGAACTTTTCAGCGGGCCCCGCTAAACCGTACCCGGTGGCGCCACAGGCTGCCAACAACAAGAACGAGCTGGCAAGATCCAGTCTCCGCAATACGTTCAGCACAATGAGGCCACCCGCGACAAGACACAGTACAAGCAGGAACCGGGTTGTCTTGCAGCCTCTGGTGGCTTTTTCCTCGTAGGATTGCTGGCATAGGCTCCGCCACGAAAGCTCGGAGGACCACCTCACCGCAGCCGCGTCCAGTCCAGAGCCCATTAAAACGAACCCGTCGCGAGTCGCAAAACCATCAACCTTGGCAGACCAGACAAGCAACCCGCGAGCCAGATTTTGAGTGCGATGAAGCCAAAAGTGGTTCGCGCGCACTTTCGTGCTCAGCGCGAACTCCATTGCTTCTCGGGGTACGGCCCAAAAAAGAGGGGACGGGGCAGTTAGTTGCTGGAGAATAAGCGCAAGCCCGACGGCTGCCGCTGCCATCAGCAAAGCCCTCCAGACTATGGCTGCTGTGAAAAAAACACCTAACGCGAGACCCAGCATGAGCCCCCATCGAACCAGCTTATGCCAACACGCGAGTATTGCATTCGACCGGTCTCGGAAGTGCCGTAGGTTCACACTGAGCCACGTGCACCGGCGTGGCCAACGAACCGAGTACCTTGCCCTTGCAGCCATTACCTGTGGCTCACTGTCGCGCGCTCTTGCCAAAGGCGCATTTCCTCCACTCGTGCGAACGCCCGCTCCAAACTGACTCTCTGTTTCCGCGCGATTCGCCGGGCGACCTGTAATTCGTAAGCTTGGCGGGAGGGAAAGAACCGCCTACCGTCCTTCAGTTTCGGGTGAAGAAAACCCTTCGACTCAAGTTCAGTGATTTGTGCTTCGTTGATACCAAGCTTCAGAGCCAACTGCGCAGGAGTGTAATAGTCTGCCATTTCTTCCTATCAACCCTCCTTCGGTCTAGTCTCGAATCGGTGTTCGATTCAGAAGGTTGAACTAGATGCATATGCGAATATCTGCATATCTTTAACAAAAAATATATCTTCTCTACGACGCTGCCTCCATTTGCTGCAGCATGTCCCGTACACCAACCAGATGATTGTTGAAAATGTTCTTCGCTACATCGAGAAGCTTGAAAATGGTCCGGTCGGAGACGGAGTAATACACGTTGCTGCCAGATTTCCGGCCGACCACAATATTGCGCGCTCGTAGAATCGCAAGCTGCTGTGACACGTTCGCTTGCTCAATTTGCAGCGCTTCGCTGAGCTCATTCACGCCTTTCTCGCCGTTGCGAAGGCAGTCGAGGATCTGAATTCGGATAGGATGCGCGAGGGCCTTGAAAAACTCGGCTTTGAAGTTGGCGACCTGTTGTGGCATCTAATTCCTCTGTACATGGGTACTCTAATTTGCGAATATTCGCATGTCAAGTAGGTTGATGGCCTGGCGTGCGAACTTGCCTGACGATATCAAAGTGGCCGGTCAAAGTTCACAGCCGAAGACGGCGCTGCGGCCAAAAGGAGACTGCAATGATTGACGGACCCAAGTTCTCTTCGTTTCGAGCTTGGGTAGAGCCTTCACTTTCACAGAAGCCAAATGGCGGCAGGCTCCGTTTTCTCTCTCCGCCTGATGGTGACGAACCGGAAGAACGACAAGCCAAGGTCAAGCTCGCCGGATTCTTCGCCGTAGTAGCGTTGGTGTCTGTGCTAGCGGAGCACCTTGGTCGCGTGGAAGACCGGACAGATGCAAACCTCGGCCCGGATTCCACGACTCTTGTGAGTTTGAATTTATCGCTCCCAGATAGATCTGGAGATCGAGCTGGGTTCACTGTGCGGTTCCGGCTCAGCAACAGTGGGAATCATTCCGTCTTCTATCCGACTGACACCAAAACAAGCGTGCCGATCGGACAACTTGTCGCACGAGCAACCCCGTCATCGGATTGGAGGAGCTTATCCGTTACCTCGCAAGAGCCAGTCGAGGCTGTTCAGGAACTTTTCGACGCCAATCTCAACTGGATTGAAATGCCGCCGGGCGGTTGGGTTGACGGCAAATTTCATGATACTGGCGAATCTTCAGAAGAACATGCCTATGTGATCTACGTAAAGCCTGCACGGGATGCGAATGGAATTGGAATTGTCTCAAAGCCCTATTCCTCTCCTGCTAAATAGTTAACGGATCGTGCAAATCCGTTTCCGCAAAGGAAATAACAAAATAGATCGTTTGGCCTTGGAGCTTGTGCGCCGAGGGGTGGAAAAGACAGCGAGAAGTCGCAGAGGGAAGATGATGGAGTGCAGGGATGCTCTCAGCGTAACGGACCATCGCACGGAAAACTGTGAGACGAAGTTATCCGTAAGTTCTATCATCAGATCGTCGTGAGCAGGTCTCATGAACACGTTTCCGGTTGGCACTATCTTCGCGCTTAGTCTTACGGCCTACTTGGGCGGCGCGCTCGCTTGTCTCGCGAGTTGGCAGAAGCCGGCGCTCTGCCGCTACATCTGTTGCGGAAGCGCCTTGGCAGGCGCCGTCTTCGGCGGCCTTGCCGCAGTACTCGGCATTCTTCAAGGCACGCCGTTCTTGTGGTCGATCTCCTCAGGAATTCCACTCTTCACCTACAGCTTTGAGTATGACGCCCTCGCTGGTTTCTTCAACTTGACCCTAGCGATTCTGGCAGGCGCGGTTTCCCTTTACTCCTTCAGCTACCTAAGAGAATTCGAGGGTAAGAGGAACATCGGTTTCTTCGGATTCTTATTCCATCTCTTGCTTCTCAGCTTGACGGTCGTTTTTACCGCCGCCAATGCCTTCTTGTTCTTGATCGGGTGGGAAGTGATGGCACTGGTTGCCTACGGGCTGGTCGCTTTTTACCACGAAGATCGGGAGACCCGTCGAGCCGGCTTGCTCTACATCGTCATGGCTCACATCGATGCTGGGTGCTTGCTCCTCGGTTTCGCTCTATTGATGCAAGTCAGCGGCAGCGCGGACTTCGCTAGCTTTCGCACCGCCGCAGCGCAATTGTCCAACGGCCAGCAAGCCGCCGCATTTATTTTTTTCTTCCTCGGCTTCGGCATCAAGGCAGGTATCATTCCGTTCCATATCTGGCTTCCCGCTGCGCACCCGGTCGCTCCCAGCAACATCTCGGCGCTGCTTTCCGGAATCGTGCTCAAGGCAGGCATCTATGGCATGGCGCGCATTTTCCTGGGTGGACTGGGTGTGCTGCCATCGTGGGCCGGTTTGCTAGTGCTCATCGTGGGCGTGGCCTCTGCCGTTCTCGGCGTCTTGTACGCCTTGATGGAGCATGACCTCAAACGGTTACTGGCCTACCACAGTATTGAGAATATCGGGATCATCCTCATCGGCCTTGGCGCTGCTTTGGTTTTCCGCGCTGCTGGACATCCGCAGCTCGCGGCAGTAGCTCTGATCGCCGCGATGTTTCACACTCTGAATCACGCGATCTTCAAGTGTCTTTTGTTCCTGGGAGCTGGGTCGGTGCTCCACTCGACGGGGACGCGAAACATGGAGGAAATGGGCGGTCTGATTCGTCCGATGCCAGTGACAGCTTTCTGTTTCCTCATCGGTGCAGTTGCCATCTCCGGGCTCCCCCCACTGAACGGATTTGTTAGTGAGTGGCTGACCTACCAGAGTCTCTTGGCCGGATACGGCGCGACCGGAGGCTTGACGCGAATCCTGTTTCCGCTCGCGGGATCCATGCTCGCGTTGACGGGAGCCCTAGCCGCCGCTTGTTTTGTTAAGGCCTTCGCGATTACATTCCTTGCCCTGCCGCGCAGCGTCGAGTCCCGCCACGTGCATGAGGCACCTCGGTCCATGCTGGTGGGCATGGGCTGGCTGACAGCGGCCTGTCTGGCCCTGGGCCTTGGAGTTACTTGGTTCCTCCCGGTCTTCGACACGCTGACTGAGCAGCTACTCGGACAAAGAGTTGGGACCAATCTGATTAGCGGACATGGATTGGTGCTCTCTGCGGGATTGCCCCATGGGGGCACGGTATCCACGGCGGTCATTGGAATTGGGCTCGTGATCCTGCTGATTCCTGCTGTTCTCCTGGTATCGATCCGTGCGAGGAGGTTCGCGCGGAAGCGGGGACCAACCTGGGACTGCGGCTTGCCCGGACTCTCGGAAGAGAATGAATTTACAGCTACCGCATTTTCAAAACCATTGCGGATGATTTTTTCCGCGTTGTACCAGCCGCGCCGTGAGATTCAAGCCGTCTTCGATGTGTCTCCATATTTTCCGAAAGAGATCCGTTTCGAGAGTGAGATCGAGCCGACGTTCGAAAAGCGGCTGTACGTCCCGCTGAAAGATCTGCTGCTGTGGTTTTCCATCAGAATGCGAACCATTCAGGCCGGGAGCATCCATGCCTATTTGGCATACATCTTTGTAACTCTTGTCTTGCTCTTGCTCTTTGGAGTTCGCCCGTGACCGGCCTATTGGCTAAAGCGGGTCTGCAGATGGTGTTGTTATTGCTCGTTGCTCCGCTCCTCAGCGGCATCATCAAGACTCTGAAGGCCAGACTGCAGACGCGTCGCGGGCCGGGCATCCTTCAATCCTACCGCGACATCTTCAAGTTGTTTCACAAAGGGATGGTCATTCCGGACACTGCGTCGTGGATTTTCTCGACGACTCCATACATCGTCTTTGTGACGGCCGCTCTGGTCGGACTCATGATTCCTATGACCACGACAGATGCCCCTCTCAGCCTCTTCGGTGGTGTTCTCGCGGTAGTCTACCTTTTGGCGCTCGGCCGTTTTTTCCTGGCCCTTGGTGGGCTCGACGCAGGCAGCTCGTTCGGCGGTCTCGGTAGCAGCCGGGAAATGACGATTTCGGCGATTGCCGAGCCTGCCATGATGCTCGCGATTTTCACGGTGGCCTTGGCAGCAAGTTCCACGAACCTGAGTGAAATGGCAAAGGTCGCCGTGAGCCAAAGCTGGAAGTTTCTGGCGCCGTCGCAGATGTTGGCATTTGCGGCGCTGTTTATCGTGCTGATTGCGGAAACAGGCCGCATTCCGGTGGACAACCCGGCGACACATCTCGAATTAACCATGATTCATGAAGCCATGATCCTTGAATATTCCGGGCCCTACCTCGCATTAATTGAATGGGGCGCTTCCATCAAGCAACTGGTGCTGATGACGCTGCTGGTCAACACTTTCTTCCCGTTCGGTTTGAGTTCTGACTGGACGGCTCGAGGACTTGGTCTGGGCCTGATTTTTTATCTTACCAAGATATTTTTGCTGGCGGGTCTCGTCATTTTGGTGGAAACCACCAACGCGAAATTGCGGCTGTTTCGAGTGCCGGAGCTGCTCATGGTCTCTTTTATCTTTGGGGCGCTCGCGCTCATTTCCACATTCTTATTCTGAGGCGGTGCATGACCTTTTTCCAAGATCCGGAGTTCGGCGATCGAATCATCACGCTGATGGCGGCACTGGTCCTGGTGCTGCAAATCGCCGCGGTCGGGCAGCGCTGGCTCGCTTCGAGCATCCGTATTTTCGCGGTGCAATCGTTCCTTTTAGCCGCGATCGCCGGCGTCATCGCGTACTTCAACCACGCCAGCCATATTTATGTCGTTGCCTTCCTGACGCTCCTCTTGAAGGCGGTACTGCTTCCTTGGCTGCTGGAAGGTCTTGTGGAAAGAATCGGAATCCGGCGGGAGATTGAACCTCTGATCAACGCTCCGCTGTCGATTCTCATCGCAGGCTGCCTGACCTTGGTGGGCTACGTTGTCGCCGAATCCTTCTACCATCCCGAAGAAGCTTCG
The DNA here is from genome assembly GCA_035604385.1 of Verrucomicrobiia bacterium. Taxonomy (GTDB): domain Bacteria; phylum Acidobacteriota; class Terriglobia; order Acidiferrales; family UBA7541; genus Palsa-360. The sequence continues at coordinate 14,020 of DATNIO010000230.1, forward strand.
GTCAGGGCGGCCCTGGGGCATAACACTCTTGCCGTGGCCATTGCGCTGTTCCTGATCGGTTTCTTCACCATGCTGAATCGTCGTAAAGCTTTGTCGCAGGTCCTCGGGCTGCTTTCCCTGGAGAATGGGCTCTTCCTGGCTGCGATCTCACTGACGTACGGAATGCCATTGATCGTTGAACTCGGTATCTTTTTTGATGTGCTCGTTGCGGTCATGGTTCTCGGCATTCTCGTTTTCCGCATTCGCGAGGCGTTCGATTCGATGGACGTCAGCAAGCTTCGGAAGTTGCGAGAGTAGGCGAACGTATGATTTTGCTCTGGCTCCTGATCGTTCCTCTTGCCGCCAGCCCTCTGGCCTTCTTTCTCCGAAGACGGCCCGTCATGGAGGTGGTCAATCTCGCTGCCTTCGCCATTCTGCTGTGCCTGGCCGCGACCCTGGGGTTTCAGGTACTCCGGAGTGGCCCCGTTTCGCTCTGGGATGGATTCTTTTATGCGGACGATCTCAGCGCGTTGGTTGTTCTCTTGACGAGTTTCGTCGCACTCGTTTGTTCCATCTATGCCGTCGGCTATTTCCGTCAGGATGAGAGAAACGGGATTTTCCGGGAGAAGCAGGAATTGCCCACCACGCTTGCCATTCCTAAGTTGCGAGAGTACTACTCGCTTACGCCCCTGTTTGTTTTCTCCATGGTTCTGGTGGCTCTCGCCAACAACCTCGGAATACTTTGGGTGGCAATCGAGGGAACCACATTGGCGTCGGTGTTCCTGGTCATATTTTACGGGCGCGAAACGTCTCTTGAAGCTGCATGGAAGTATGCCATCATCGGGGCCGTTGGCCTCTCTATGGCCCTGTTCGGCACGATTCTGACTTACTATTCCGCACATGGAGCCCTCGGAACGGAAACGCTTGCGGGTCTGAACTGGTCTGTCCTCGTCGGAAACGCCGCCCAGTTTGATAAGCCGACGATGCGGCTGGCCTTCATTCTGATTCTACTAGGGTACGGAACGAAGGCTGGCATCGCTCCCATGCATACCTGGAAGCCAGATGCCTACAGTGAAGCGCCGATCCCGGCGGCGGCGATGCTCGCAGCAGGCGTCCTCAACTGCGCTCTTTACGGTCTCGTCCGATTCTACATTCTGACCTCCAAATGCCTAGGCCCGCAGTTTGCTTCTCATCTCTTGATCCTTTTCGGCCTGCTTTCGATGGGAGTAGCCGTTCCTTTCATTCTCGTCCAGAAGAACTTCCGGCGCATGCTGGCCTATTCCAGCATTGACCACGCCGGGATCATGGTGCTTGCTCTCGGCTTCGGAGGGCCGTTGGGCGTCCTGGGCATGCTTCTTCACATGACATTTCATTCGATTACCAAGCCCCTGCTTTTCTTTTGCGCCGGGAATGTCCAGCAACAATTGAAGACAGACTTATTCCGCGAAGCGAAAGGGGGACTGATCCATTCGATGCCATTGAGCGGAGCCGCGCTTCTCCTGGCGACTCTTGCGGTCACGGGGGCACCTCCGTTCAGTTTATTCCTGAGCGAGTTCACCATTCTCCGCGCAGGATTCGGCGGAGGCTATCTCGTTTTACCCATTCTGTTCATCACTTTTCTTGTGGCGATTTTCTCCGGATTCCTCATCCACTTCGCCAACCTTGTGCTGGGCCCGGATCCGGGCCTTCCCCCAGCCGAGACTTGCCGCTGGAAGAAATCCTCTGTCGTAGGCTTGGCTCTGGTAGTTATTGTCATGGGCTTCTGGATACCCGCTCCATTGTTTCGGCTTATTCAGGGCGCAGCGGACATTGTGGTGAACCGGCGATGAGGAAAGAAATGTCCACGTTCTTTGAGGCTCTTCGACAAAAATTTGGGGCGCGGATTCAATCGATCTTCGCGGAATGCGAAGAGGAAGTCTATCTTCTTGTCGGCGATCCGGACATTCGGGATCTTGCCGAATACCTGCGAAATGAGTTCGCAGCCAGACTGGTTACCGTGTTCGCCGAGGACCGGCGTTCCGCGGAAGGAGTCTTCTTCAACTACTACCTATTTGAACGCAAGGGCGACACTCGGTATCTGATGGTGCGAGCCCCGGTGCGCGCCGACCATCCCGAGTTTCCATCGCTCTCCGCGGGACTGCCGGCTGTGAACTGGCAAGAGCGCGAAATCCAGGATTGGTTTGGTTTGAAAGCCGTCGGACACCCTAATCCTCGCAGGGTCGCCCTGCATGACAACTGGCCGGACGTTCATCCCTTGCGCAAGGACTTCCCGCTAGAGACGGTACTGCCGCCTTTCGAGGGAGAACGCCACATCTATCGACCCGCTTTGGGTGAGGGCGTCCTTCAAGTGCCAGTCGGGCCGGTTCATGCCGGAACCATCGAGCCGGGCCATTTCAATTTCGCGGTGGCTGGCGAGCCGATCCTCTATTTGCAGCTTCGCATGTTCTATACCCATAAGGGCACCGAAAAGCTCTTTGAGAAGCTCCCGATACATAAAGCCGTGTTTCTCGCGGAGAGCATCTCCGGGGATTCGAGTTTTTCCCATGGCACAGCTTTCTGTCAGGCCATTGAACGCGCGGCTCAGATGGAAGTTCCGTTGCGGGCTCTGATCATGCGAACGATCCTTTTGGAACTCGAGCGAATTTGCAATCATGTTGCCGACATCGGGGCGATTGCGACCGATGTTGGCTTCGTCGTCGCGAACGCGCACGCCAGCCGCTTGAAGGAGATGCTGGTCAGCCTAAACGAACAGTTGACGGGCAATCGTCTCTTACGGGGGATGGTCTGCGTCGGCGGCGTGCGAAGGAGCTGGGACCCCGTGCAATTGGTCTCACTCCGCGCGGCAACGGATGCTTTCGCAAGCGAATTTCAGGATTTAGTTTTGCTGATTGACTCCTCCGAATCCACTCGCGACCGTTTGGAACAGACGGGAGTCCTCCGTCCTGAAAAGGCAAAGGATTTGGGAATCGTGGGTGTGGCCGGACGCGCCTCAGGGGTGGATCTGGACATTCGGCGCGATCATCCGTATGCGGCCTATGGCCGCTACTCCTTCCGCGTACCCGTTTATCAGGTCGGCGACGTGATCCACCGGATGCAGGTCCGAGTCGACGAGGTCAAGGAATCCCTGGGTATCATCCGGAGCGCCGCCGATGAGAGTCTGGACGGAGAATTCCGTGCACGAGTCCCGCCCATTCCCGCGGACCGCTACGCGTTGAGTGCCGTCGAGGGTTGGCGTGGCGAAATCATTCATTGGATTCGTACCGGCCCAGACAATCACCTCGAACGTTGCAAGATCAAGGATCCCTCGCTCAATAACTGGCCGGCCTTGGTCGAGGCAGTTCAAGGAAACATCATTGCGGACTTTCCAGTCATCAATAAGAGTTTCAATCTTTCTTACTCGGGGACAGATCGCTAGCCAATGTTCAAGATCATTCAGAAAACGTTCGCGACCGGCATCGTAACGACCAAGTATCCCGCCGAGCCGGCTCAAATCTCCGAGCGCTTTCGCGGGCGGCCGAGCTTCAACTTCGAAAAATGGAAAGATGCGCGTCCCGCTGCGGAAGTCTGCCCAACCGGAGCGATTTCCGTGTGCGATGAGGGTGACTCGCGGCGAGTCACGGTCGACTACGGCCTGTGCGTCTTCTGCGGCTTGTGTGCGGAAGCGTCCGCCGATCAGGCCGTGCGAATCACCCAAGAATTTGAGCTGGCAAGTGCGGACCGTCGTAACCTCATCCTAACCGCGGAATACTCGTTGAATACCGACCGTACCCATCGGGAGTTGCGCGCCGTGCATCGGCGCCTCGGCGATCTCGAAGAAGACGTCGAGAGTGTTGGACAGAAAGCGCGCAAAAAAATTCAGAAACTCCTGAGGCGCTCCCTCGCCATTCGAGAAGTGGATGCAGGTTCATGCAACGGATGCGAACTCGAAATCGTTGCCCTGAACAATCCTGTCTACGACCTTGAACGCTTCGGCATTCAATTTGTTGCATCTCCGCGTCACGCCGATATGCTCCTGGTCACCGGGCCTGTCACCCGAAATATGGAGCTGGCCCTGTTGAAAACCTATCAAGCTATGCCAGAGCCGAAAGTCGTAGTCGCGGTTGGTGCCTGTGGCATCAGTGGCGGCATCTTTGGCAAGAACTACGCCTCTCTTGGAGGCGTCGACAACGTCGTCCCCGTCGACGTTTACATTCCTGGATGCCCACCCCGGCCGCAGGCTCTCCTCCACGGAATCCTGCTCGCTGTCGGACGACTCGGCGAAAGACTGTACGATGACAGCCGCGGGCTGGGAAGGTGCGTTCTACCCGCTGGTCGCCCTTGATCTGTTTCCCAAATGGCCCACGTACGTTAAAGCAGGTTCAGTGCCAGGCATTATGCTTGGCCGTGTTCCTTCAAATTCGAGAATCTTGCTTATCTTGTGCGGCTTTTCCTTGCCATATCCCAGACGGGGAAGAGGGAAGACATGGCAATTCTCGTGTTTTGGCGGGGTTGTTTCGTCCTCTTGTTCAGTTTCGTTGCGAGCTATGAGCGGAAAAATTGAGATCGGCTGCTGTAGTATAGATATTTGACACCACGATGGGATCGCTGATTCGAGGAGTCGCCCACTCCGTTTCTGGTCTGCCTCAATGTATGTATATTTATTTATTAATCTTATTATGACAAAACATACAACATCCTTACTTCGAAAGACGGCGCGCCGATCTGTCCATTGCCCTACTGAAGGAGATTGAGCCGCACGCTATGTGCCACCACGCAAAGGGTCTTGTGTGCTCTACCGCTGGCGGCGTTCGCTGAGGCAGACTTGCGCCCACGGACAAGTATGGGCGAGCCGAAAGACCAAGAATGCAAATTTGCAAAACGAACTTGTTTAAACTATGTGAAATCTGTAGCTTGTCTTTTTTAGTGCGATCGGAAAAGCGTTGCGAGAGATATGTCGAAGCTCGATGAAGAGTCACAATTAGCCACTATGTCGCCTAGGGCAACCGCTGATGCTGCGGTTGGACGTCAGGATTTCCTGATCCCGAGGGCAGGGAATCAGCTACTCCGTTCCCGTGCTGGCTCTGTGTCCATTCATTCCTACGTCGGTGGGATCGCCCTGCAAGGGCGACGGCTGGATGGGCCAAAGGAAAAAGAAAGGAGCAACGGCCTCTGCCGAGCCAGTCCGACCCTCATGGCCGGTGCGTTGAAAGTCGAGGTAATCTCCTAACGGCTTGGCGCTTCTGACCGCTGCTCCCAACGATAGATGGTCACATGCGGATGCGCCTAGAACTCGCCTGCAGACTTAGTAGCGATTTGCAGAGGCATTCAATGGTCATTTCCTTCGAGCAAGCATCGATTGATGTCTGGCGGCAAGTCCTCGTCGAGAATTCGGAGATCGTCGTTCTAGGCATTGAGCGTCACCCTGTTCGGCTGACTCCGAGGCGCCGATTGCGGCAGGAGGATCCTGACTCCAACATTGCCACTGTTGACGTGAGATGGATGCCGGCACTATGCTCCCGCGCAACGGAAGACTTGGAATCTGGAATCGTGAATTACATTCTACAATCGTTGTGGAGGGACCCATGAATCCGAAGCAATCTGACCGCAGGCGATTCTTGAAGAGCGGTGCGGCACTGGCCGGTTTAGCCGCGGGATCGATCGCGATACCCTCCGCGAACGGCCAGTCGCTTAAGGACGCACTTACCCAGGCAGCCGCCGACACGTACAAGGGAACACCTGGCCCTGCCCCGGGACAGCAATTCGATCCAATTTACGGCGTGCGCTCCCGCTATGAGACCACAGGACGCGTCGGCGGCATAGGCGCCTTCCACCACGGCCCGAACGGAAAATTCAGCCGTCCTTTCCTTGGGGCGTTAACTCCGCTTCAGGATGTAATTGGGATTATCACGCCAGCCGCGCTTCATTACTACGATTCTCACGGCTACATACCCCCGGACATTGACCCCAAGCAGCATCGTCTCCTGGTTCACGGCATGGTGGACCGTCCTATGATCTTCACCCTGGACGACCTGAAGCGCCTGCCTGCTGTAACCCGAACTCATTTCATCGAGTGCAATGCAAACGGAACCACCTCCGGGCATGGGAGTGAACCGGAAGCGACACCCCAGATAACGCACGGCCTCACCAGTTGCAGCATTTGGACCGGGGTGAAGCTGTCCCGAGTCCTCGAAATGGTGGGCGTGAAAAAAGTGGCGACTTGGATCCTTGCAGAAGCGGCGGAGGGGACTCGCTTTTCGAAAGATATCCCAATGGAGAAAGCGATGGACGACTGCTTGCTAGCCTACGGCCAAAATGGCGAGGCCGTGCGTCCCGAGCAGGGCTACCCGCTGCGGCTGATATCTCCCGGCTATGAAGGAATCTACAACGTGAAGTGGTTAAGCCGGCTCGAGTTGGCGGACTCACCCGCAATCACGGAAAGGGAACTCTACTACAACACCACAGTAACGGAGGGCAAGTATGCGGACCACAAATCGCGCTGGTTCCGATTCGAAATGGGTGCGAATTCTGTAATCACTCGCCCTGCCGGCGGACAGCGGCTGGAGAGCCACGGATTCTACGAGATCACCGGTTTGGCTTGGTCCGGTGCAGGCTCGATTCGCCGGGTCGAAGTATCCACGGACAACGGCAGGACCTGGAAGGACGCGGAGCTCCAGGGGCCGGTGCTTCCAAAGGCGCATACCAGATTTGGGTTTGCCTGGAATTGGGGCGGAGAAGAGGCTGTACTGATGTCCCGCTCTACCGATGAGCGCGGCCAGGTTCAGCCGTCGCTCGTCGAGTTGGGCAAAATCTGGGACGTCGATGCGAACTATCTTAGAACGCATGGGCTAGGACACGCGAATGCCATTCGACCCTGGAAGGTTACGGCAGATGGGAGCGTTTACAATGCGATTTAGTAATCTCTTCGTGCTAGCGGTAGTTCTGGTGGCTTGCGCCTCGGCCTCGGCGCAGATGGCTAAGTATGACAATGTGGGCAGGACCGCGACCCCGGAAGAAATCCAGGCTCGGGATATCACTATCCTTCCTTCGGGAAAGGGACTTCCGCCCGGGAAGGGAACCGCCAAGGAAGGCGCCTTGATCTATGCGACCCGGTGCGCGTATTGCCACGGTGCAACCGGTAAAGAAGGGGGCCCGCTCGCTCCGAAGCTGGTGGGGGACACGACCTATGAAAGGGGTCCTATGACATCCTGGCCGTTTGCCACCTCGGTCTGGGACTATATCAACCGCGCCATGCCTCGATATCAAGAGGGAACGCTCACACCGGATCAGGTTTACGCCGTGACGGCTTTTCTGCTCTATCGCAGCGGCATAATCAAGGAAAATGACGTCATGGACGCCAAGAGTGTGCCGGAACTCCAAATGCCGAATCGCAATGGATGGCTTCCCTCACGTCTGGAGGATATCCCTAACTTAAAAAAACGCGGTGGCCGTAACGGACAATACCCAGGGCCTGATCCTCCTGCGGCTCACTGAAGAAGACCGATCACAGTTACGGCTCATTGAACGCCTTGGGCCGGGTGCTGTGACCATTTAGCAGATTTTTTGAGATTATTAGCGTTGCAACCGCTAAAATTAGCGCATTATTCGGTAACGTAATCAAGATATAGGTAATCAAGATTTCCGCGGCCCGCCAACTACGCGGACAACGAGAAGTGCTGCGAGAAGCGATTCGGGTGTGGAGCGTTGCATACTTGCGGCGGATGGGTGTACGTTGCCGGTGGGCTAGGAAGTCAAAATGGAAATCCCGGGCCTCGGAGGGGATCGTTTGCAGCCCTCTCATATTACACCGCCATCCATATCTCTTCGATAGCTAGCGTTTTAACGGCAGGTCAGTGGTCTCTGGGGGGCCGCTGGCGGAAGGGTGCAGACTTGACGCAAGTATCCACCAGGAATAATGAATCCAAACTGCTATACTTCCGATCAAGTCCGAGATCTTTCGAGAATTTGTTCTCTCATTTCATGATGGACCGCTGGGAGGATCTGATTTGCATAGGATTGCAGCGCAAGAAGTAACCGCTGCCGCCCCAGTTGGACGTCAAGATCTCCTGATCCCGAGGGCAGGGAATCAGCGACTCCGTTTCCGCGCGGGCCCGTGACGTCCTTGCTTCAAAGTACGGGGCACCAAGCTGTCCCCTGTGCCCCGGGCTTCGGTGTTTTTTGTGGAAATGCGTTCCCAAATGGAAACTAGTGGCGTGCCTTTCTAAATCATCGCGTGAATCTTGCTCCGGCGGATTCGTACGTACGATCAGGGCTCGGCTGGGAATGATTCCATTAAGGGCGGATGCCCGCGATCTTGAGCCGGATGCGGTAGAGGCCGGTCCGCGCGGTGACGTATAGGGTCTTGCCGTCGGGGGCGCCCCAGGCACAGTTTGCGGGGAGCTCCGGGAACTGAATCGTACCGAGCAATTTGCCCTCAGGCGAGAAAATCATAATGCCGGCGGGACCGGTGGCGTAGACATTGCCCGCTGTATCGACTTTCATCCCGTCAGGCACATCCTCTCCAGGAATGTTGGTCGCATCGAAAAACTTGCGGCCGTTCACGAGCGTGCCGTCGGCCTTCACGTCAAATACCATCCAGAATTTGTCCAGCCGCGAGTTCGCGACATAGAGCTTTTTTTCGTCGGGAGTAAAAGCGATACCATTGGGGTACGGAATATCTTTCGTGAGCAGGTCGAGCTTGCCCGCTGCCGTAATTCGGTAGACGCCGTTGAAATCGAGTTCTTGCGTCGGCCGGTCTTTTGCATCGGCCGGAAAGTTCCGCAACAGTCCCGTTGGATCTGTGAAGTAGACGTCTCCGTTTTTCTTTACGATGACATCGTTCGGGCTGTTCAGTCTCTTTCCATCATAGCGATCAGCCAGCACTGTCACCGAGCCATCTTTCTCAAGCCGGGTGACGCGGCGATTTCCATGTTCAGCGGAAATCAGGCGTCCCTCACGATCGAGCGTTAGGCCATTCGAGCCGATCAGCACTCCGTCAGGATAGGCGCCCTTAAAGATCTCGTTGCGGAAGACCGAGACATTTCCGTCGGGCGTCCATTTCATCACTTCGTTCGCGGGAATGTTGCTAAAGAGAAGATACCCGCCGCTGCGCGACCACACCGGTCCTTCGATAAACCTAAAATCACCGCGAATCTTCTCGACTTTGGCGCCGATAGGAATAATCTTGTCCAGTGCTGGATCAATCCGGGTTATCTTACCGACTCCTGCGTCCTGGGCCTGAGCTGGCGCGACCGCCAGCGCCATTACGCTTGCCGCCCCGAACAGAAGCGCCCAAACAATCGCTTTTCGCATCGTGGTCATGAGTCTCTCCGCCGCGCCGAAGAAAACCGCTGCGTCGACGGCGTGATTTACTCGCCGTCTTCCGGTCTTTCTGCAATAATCCGAGATTTCCGTCTCGACTGCTAGGCCTACTAAATTTATACACCCGAGACCCTCCGATTGAACCAAATTGTTCTCGAGTCGCAATCCAAATCCATTCGCACATAAAAGCGGAATTTACTATGGCCCCCGACCGTTCTAGCGCGAACGGTCGCCCCTACTGCGTCTGAGCTTTTTGATGATGCGATAAGTGGAAGGCGATTAGATTGACCTCGCAGGGATTATCCGAATGTGGGAAGACAATTTCAAACTGGAAACAAGGCGATTGCCGTTACGCAACAACTAGAAATAGTTGACGCAGCGACAACCAAATACTTTTGACCTAGTTTCTGCAAAACCGTGGCGCTGTATACGGCTATTTGGGAACGGCTGGTGCCGCTTCGGGCACCATAACCTGCTTTAAAACCTTCTGTTCGTCTTCTGGATCGCACATGTATTCTTCAAGCTCCCAGCTGGTGGGCTCTAATTTGAAGATTTTACGGCCACCCCAAGGCTTGGTATAAGCGATCGGATCGTCTACCGTGATATCCAGTTGCAAGTGATCACGATCAACGCGCGTAAAACGCTCGACAAGATGTAGCTGATCGCTGTGCGGATGACCTGACCTATCAAGCCACGTCTTGTCGTTGAAATCAATCGTGTCAACGACCAACGTCTTTCCATCCCACCTGCCAATTGAATCCCCATACCATAGGGAGTCGGGATGTAGAGGATGCTTTCGGCTCATATAAACGATGCGATATACGCGATCCGCCTCGTAGAGTATGACGATCTTTTCATTACTCTGGATAAAGCTTATGGGATGAGCGAAACCATTGTAGATCCGCGGCACGCCCGCTGGTTCACAGCGCAAAATCGGGTCATTGTCTTCGGCACCTAAGACTGGAGGGTTCGACCAGTTAGTCTTTGCAGACTTGTACTTGGCCACCGCCCAAGGTGTCATTGGAGGTTCATCTTTCGTCATGTTCTCGGTGCTTTGCCCTCCCCACACTCCGGACAGGTCATGGGGATCGAAAGGCTCGGAATTGGTTGCTTTCGATTGCTTTTCGGCCTGAGCGTGAGTACCAGGCAAGAAAGCGACGAGCAAGGCGAGTACTACGATTAAAGACATCAATATATATCGCATCAGGACTTTTCCTCCCTCGGCCGTGATTTCAAATGACCGAAAGACACTGTATAGCGCGCCGTGACCGTCAATTGCGCCGAGGAATTTACTCGGATGCCGCCTGTATGTGTTTACCGTTCAAAATCATATTCCCCGATCCCGCAATCTTTCCCACGTCCGAGCCGTTTTTTGCGATATGCAAGTCCACGGTGATTTGGTCTCCCGCCTTCATCATGTCCCTGTACCAACCGGCGCTATGCTTCATCATGCTTGGGGGAGGGGCTTCCACGGTCCACTTCTGCATGTTCCCGCTGCTATCCTTCACGTCAACATTGACGATACAGTGGGGATTTATGAACTGAAAGCTCGCCACCGTGCCCGATATGGTAACTACTTTAGCGTCGTCGTAGGCTATTGCACCGTGGTGGGCAATCACCGGAACCGTAGCCAGCAGAAGACCAACGACTAGGGTGGAAGCGACTTGCAGCAACTTGGTTTTCACGGCACACCTCAAAAGGAACATATCCTGTAAAATCTAGCCCTTAGACTATCGCAACTCCATTCTCCAAGCTACTTTTGACCGGTCTGGGCTGCATTGGCCGGTTAAGTCATATGAAGTTCCTAATTAGTTGGATAATCGAAAAGTGGGAAATCGAGGAGGTCACAGCGTGATCGCGCGTGATGAACAGTATTACCGGAATGTGGCCCACCGAGCAGAAGCAGTGACAGCGAGCGCCGCCGAGACTGCGGTGTTTTCGGCACCGTCCTATCGGAATGCGAGGTTCGGCGTGGGAAAATGTATGTTCAGCTTATAGCAAATGTAGAGGATCAGGATCGCGCCCAGTGTGGAAAAAATCAGGCCGGCAGGATGATATCGTTCATTTGTCGGGCGCGAGAACATGTGGGTAACGGCGCCCCCCAGGATCGATCCGATGATGCCGAGCACGATCGTCCAGAAAATCGTTATGTGCACGTGCATCACCGATTTTGCGATAACTCCCGAGATTAGCCCAATAAGGATATACCAAATTAAGTGAAACACGCTTTTTTCTCCATCGTTTACCTTCAAAACGTCGTCCGACTATAACCCAGGTTATGGCGATGAACCACACTCCCCTGTGGCATTGATCGGCTTTCCGGATTGAAGCTCTTATGGCACATCTGCGTCTGTTCCATATTGAACATATTCGAAAGCGCAGGCTAGCTTGTCTCCAGCGATACGACCCGCCGTACAAGCAGGTAAGTAGCGCCGGGAGGAGTGGAACTTGGATTGTTCCTGACAAATGGGCCGGGCGGTTGCGTTGAGACCCGAGATCGAGCCGCGCTCAGTCGCGCGCAAAATCAATATATCCGTGTTGAATATCAGTCCTGATCAACTTTACGCGCAGTTTGTCTCCAACATCTGCTCCGTGCTGTCCTTGTGCCAATAATCCTTCCACGGCCGGCTTCAATATGCGAACAAACGTTCCATGTACTGTCACTCCAGTAACGATGGCATCAAATATCTCGCCGATTCTACTGCTCATCGCTACGGCCGCGATCCGCTTGGACATTTCTCGCTCAACCTTTCGCGCGGCATCTTCTTTCAAGGTACAGTTGAGCGCGATTGCCGTGAGTTCGTCGTCTGAATAGGGAGCAGGCCGGCTCAAGAGCACCGCTCTTATGAGCCTCTGCGTGACCAGATCGGCGAAGCGTCGATTGGGAGCCGTGGAATGAGTGTAGTCCTGCACGGCGAGGCCGAAGTGCCCTGGCTCCGGATCACCGGGGCGCTCGAGCACATACTCCCCTGGTCCCATCAGCTTGATGACCGCCAAAGAAAGGTCGGCAAAATGATCCGGATCGGCAGCCTTACGCTTCGTCAAAAAATCGTTGAGCGCTTTGGAATCCGGATTGGTGGGGAGTTGTTCGCCTAGCTTCGCCGCGAGCTCCACAATTCGTTCCCAGCGTTCGGGCGTTTTTACCACGCGCCGGATCGACGAGACCTTGTTGGCTTCCAACATGCGAGCGACCACTTCATTGGCAGCGATCATGAAGTCTTCAATGAGTTCGGTCGCGCGGTTCTTCTCCTGCCTTACAACGTCTACAACTTTATCGTTGAGCACGACAGGACTAACCTCAATGGTTTCGATGTTGAGGGCGCCATGCCGATGACGTACATTCTTGAGTGCTTGCGCAATCTCATCCTGTAATTTCAGTTGCGATTGAAGTTCCGTTGAGGCAGCCACTTTGTCCGGGGCTCCACTCTGATTCTCAAGCCAGGCCCCCACTGCGTTGTAAGCAAGCTGTGCTTTATTACGGACGATGGCTTGGTAGACACTGCTTGAATCGACGGACCCATCCTTGCCGACTACAAACTCGATCACCATGCTCAGCTTGTCTTCGGTTTCGAGCAACGAGGTGGTGTTTGTCGAGAGCTGCTCCGGCAGCATGGGAAAGTTCCGGACACCCGCATACACAGTAGTTGTTTCCTTTGCAGCATGGACATCAATCGCGGAGCTCTTGGAGACAAACGTATCGACGTCCGCAATTGCCACCAAGATCTTCGTTCCTCCATCTGGTAATCGCTCCGCCACTTCGGCTTGGTCAAGATCGCGCGAGGTGTCATTGTCGATCGAAGACCACAGCAGACCGCGCAGATCGCGAATCGTTGGACTGGGCGCAATAGTTGGCGGATGCGCCCTTAGTTCCTCCAGCTCCTGCTGAACTTGCGGAGGAAACTCAGGCTCAAAGCCGTTCTCAACCATTACCTGCTTAGCTGCTGCCTTAAGGTCAATTTGGCGAAGAGGAGTGTTGTTCATAGGTGCCGTAACGGAGATGCTTAACAAAGGCCTAGGGGCAACCATTGCGGCCCCAGTTGGACGTTAAGATTTCCTGATCCCGAGGGCAGGGAATCAGCTACTCGGTTCCTATGCTGGCTCTCTGTCCATTTATGCCTGTGTCGGTGCGTCCGCCCTTCAAGGGTAACGGATGGACGGGCCAAGGCAAAAAGAAAGAACCAGCGATCTCTGCCCCCTCCAAAGAACTCATCGGGCGAGAAAATAAATGCTACCTTCCAGGGATACCGGGAACCTTCGTCCGAATCTTATAAATACTGGTACGCGCCACAATGTAGAGGGACTTGTAATCGGGATCGCCGAAATTGAGATTGGCAACAGATTCAGGCGTGTAGACTATTCCAAGC